>DATKSB010000138.1:0-15416 GCA_035531855.1 Binataceae bacterium (SeqCode) | reverse complement strand
GGCGCCCGCCCATCGCCAAGACCGCAACCAGGGCGTGAGGGTCATAGGCGTAGATCGCCGAGGGCGCGGATTGTGCAATCGCGCGCCGCACCGCGCGCACAAAGCGCAGGAACTCGGTGAGCTTCGCGGCACCCGGCATTGCCTCTTTGTCCGCAGCGCTCGCGTATGCGCCCACGCGCTCGACCACGACTGCGCCGGGCCACTTGACGAAACACGGCGCCATGTTCCGGCACACGATTCGGACCTGATAAGTGCGCGACAGCATCCTGACTGCGTTCACCGTCGGTGGGTAGTAGTCGGGATTCGCATAGATCGCGACGAGCAAGCGAGGCCTGGCACCCACATGCGGTCCGCATGGAGTCTCGGCGTCCATCGGCGGTGGCAATGATGCGGCCATACTCACAGGATCATGATCGGCGCAGAATCGCATTTAGCTGAGCACCCTGCCCGCGTTCGGCGGCGTGCCGGTAGCGGAACCGTGTCAGCGAGTTGCGGATCGCGACGTGCGGTTCAAGTGCGAGCCTCAGCGGACGCGGCATAGCACCGAACCGGTATTGTTTCGGACCAACAGGCGAGCCCTCGGACCACGATTTGACGACTTTCAGGCCGTGGCGGCGCGCAAGCAGCCCGAGACTCTGGCTCGACAGGTAATGGACGTGCTCGTAGTTGAGGAACAGATGCCACCAGCGATCGCCAGCGACGCGAAAACCACCCGCGTCAGGCGTTGAAATATAGATCGCGCCGGTGTCAGCTAGGCACCGGGCGGCCTCACCAAGAAAAGCGTTGAGGTCGGTCACATGTTCAATCACATCGACCATGAGGATCAGGTCGAACTCGCCGGGAACAAAGCCTGCCTGCGCGAGTTCGGCGCAGCGCAGATCGAGACCATAGCGCGTGCGGCCGAAATGCAGCGGCTCATTAGCGATATCGATTCCCGCCATGCGCCGGGTCCCGAGTCGGCTGAGGCTCTGGAGCAACGCGCCGCTGGCGCATCCAATATCGAGGACGGATTTACCGGCCAGATCAAAGTTGCCGGCAATTTCGCGGTACCCGGTGACAGCGCCATCGTCGATCGCCCGATCGCGCGCTTCGCAGTAGTTTTGTCCGCTGAAGAAATCGGAAGCACCGGAAAAGTAACCGTTCTGGTAGCGCAGGAGCAATGCGGCCGGAGTCGGCGCCGGATCGACAAATAGCAAGCCGCATGGACCGCAGGCCCGCAATGGCAAGCCGTCACCGCGCCGCGCGACGATAGGGCCGTCGGGGGATGCGTCGCAGGCCGGACAGTTGAGGCGGTCCGCGAGTTCCGTGACGGTCCAGTCCGGATTCATACTGTGCCCTCTCGATGAGGGAACGCGAGCTTTGGTTCCGCGCTAAATCGAAGTGGCAACGATATGGCCATTCTCGGAAAGCTCTTGGACCGAAGCGCCGTCAGGCGACAATCGACGCGCGCCAGGCCCGGCGCGGGGCGAAACGCAATACCTATTGCTCAAACCGATTCATTTGCGATGACACCGTTTCCGATTTGCACGAGAGCACGCAAGAATTCACCTCCGTTCATTCCGATCGTCCGGAGAGCCGCCACCGGCATGTACCATCCATTGGTAAGCAGCCGCGCGGCGACCGTGGCGCCAATCACGCCCGACAGTCCCCAATATCGAACCCACCACAACGACAGACCAAGGTTTAGAACCCCTTCGACAGCCGCGAGCGCGGCGTATCCATAATGCCTTGTGGTCGCCATCAAAACCGCATCGGCAGGAGTCAGCAGCATCTGGATCATCATCAGACCGATTTGAAGTCCGAAGGTCGCGCGGCCGGGAAAGATAGCGGGCCCCGCCCAGATGCGGATGAATCCCGGGCCAAGGAACCACAGTCCGATACCCGCCGCGCTGCCGATCACGAACGCGAGGCGCATCAGCATCACGAATCCCCGCCGAAGCTCCCCCACCCTGTCACTCGCGTGAAACCTGGTGATGGTCGGCCACAGTGCTGAAATTCCCACCGCAAACCCACCCGACACGATCGTCATCAGTCGGAACGGGACGGCATACTGCGTGACGGCGCGCGCGCCCATCACGTATCCAATCACTAGATTGTCGACTCCGAAGGCCAGCGTCGAGGCGACAGTCAAGCCGAAAAATCCGATACTGGGCTTCACCAGGCTCGCAAGCAGGGGCGCGGACCACTGCGATGCGCGCGGACGCGCATCCGCTTCGAGCCGGATAGCAGCGACGTACGACGCGATGCCGGTAGCAACCATCGCGCCGCCCTGAATGAGAGCGACCGCGATGAGCTTGAAGCCGGCGAGCAGGACCGCGGCCATTGCAGCGATCCGACAGATGTTTGAGCAGGTGTTGATGCGTTGTTCGATATCGACTCGCTCGAACGCTCGCAGCATCACCGAATGCGCCCGCAGCGGAAACCCCAGCGCTGAAAGTGTGATGAAAAGGTAGAAGGCCACAAGCGTTTTGCCATCAACTGCGGGCATCATCCGCCGAATCAGCATCGGGGTGGCCGCAAACACCGAAAACACAATCGCGGTGATGATCACGCTCCAGGCAATGAACCCGGTGGACATGAGGCGGCCAATCTCGTGGCGCCGACCTTGCGCGACCTCCTCGGCGATTCGATTCCCGACCGCTTGCCACGAACCGAAGCTCGCAAGGCCAAGATAAGAAGCGATGCTCATGATCACGAGCCATTCGCCGTAGAGCTGGTGGCCAAGGAGCCGCACATAGAGAGGGATCAGGATGAGCGGAGTCCCGAGACTGGTGATCCAACTAATGTAGCTCCACGCGACATTGCGCCCGACATTGAGATGCGTCGCCGTCATTTTAGTTTCGCGCGGCGCGGCCGGCCACTGCCGCGAGCGCGGTGAGCAGGCCCACGCGGTCGGCTTCAAAGCTGTAACGCGCGACGATTTCGAGGCTCTTCGCGCCCATCGCGGCGGCATGCTCGGGGCTGATGGTGACGCGCTCGAGCGCTCGCGTGAGCGCGCCGATATCGCCGACCGGAAAAACGAAGCCATTCTCGCCTTCGATAACCAGATCGGACGCCGCGCCCACCGCGTCGCTTGCGATAACCGGCTTCGCGGCATTCATCACTTCATTCAGGACCAATCCCCATGGCTCCGCGTCTGACGGCAGCACGAACACGTCGCACAGGTCGTACAGGCGTGGAAGCTCGGTCTGGTTGCGAAAGCCCAGGAAGCGGATCGCTCCATCGAGTCCAAACTCGCGCGCGCGAACTTCAAGCGCGGCGCGCTCTTCGCCGTCGCCGACGATTAGCAGATATGGGCGCGGCGGGGACTTGAGAGCGGCGCACGCCTCGATCAGGTTGCCGGCGCGCTTGCGCGGCTGCAGTTTCGAGGCGAACAGGATGATTTGGCGGCCCGGCGCAAGTCCCAGCTCGGCGCGCAATCGCTCGCGTCCCGCACGCGCGGCATCGGCGCCGGCACGGAAGAATTCGTTGTCCACCGCATATGGCATCGCGAAGAGCTTCGATTCCGGCACTCCATAGCCGCGATAGTATTCGCGGTTGCGCGCGCCGATCGGTAGGCAGGCATCGACGCGGCGGAGCAGTGCCGGCAGCGCGCGGCGTTTGAGTATCCGGGTCAGGACGAAGCGGCTTTCGCTGCCTCGGTGCGACTCGCCGCGCAGCAGCACTTTGATTCCGAGTGAGCGCGCGGCCGCGATCGCGCGGAGCATCGCCTGATGCGCATAGCCGTGGATCCATAGCGCATCGAAGCGGCCGGCACGCAGGCGGCTGCGAATCGCACGCATGAAGGGACGCCAGAAGGAGATTCGATCGATAGCACCGAGCGCGGGCAAAAATTCGCTGCGATAGCCTTCGAGCAACGGAACGTCCCATTTGAGCGCGACGCCGAAGCCGGGGTCATGGTATTTGCGCATCGAGAAGTCGCTTAAGAAAAACACGGTCAGGTCGAGCTCGGGCGACGCCGCCAGATAGCGGAACATCGGCGCCTGATACTGGACTGGATGCGTGACTATACACGCGACGCGATACGGCGAACTCATCGGTCGCTACGCGGCGGGGATCGCATAGATTTCGTCGGCGGTTGGAATTTCCGCAATTGGGGCACCCGCCAAATCATACAAACTATAGCGTTCCGCGCGCAGAAGCTCAGAGCACAATTGCTTTTGACGCGCGGAATGGAGCGCGACGAAAACCACTGGGCGAGCGCGGCGCAGAGTCTCGCGCGCTCCTTCGAGCACCATCGACTCCGCGCCCTCGACGTCCATTTTGATCAACGACGGAGGCGGCAGCGCGGCGGTATCGAGCGTGATCGTGCCGACCATCAACGACCCGCGGTCCACCAGCGCATTCATCGTTGCGCCGCAGTCGGTTGAAAATGGAGCAATCCCGATATGCGCGCTCACCGCCGCCGTGATGACCGTTACGTTGTCGAGATGGTTCATCGCAACATGGCGCAGCAGAAACGACAACTCGCGCGGCGACGGCTCAAAAGCAATCACACGCCCCGATCCGCCCGTCAGACGAGAAAACAGCAACGTGTAAAATCCCGCTTGCGCGCCGACATCGTAGATCGTCGTGGCGGGTTTGATGAATCGCGACATCGCCCGCTGCTTGTCGAGCTCGTAGGTGCCGAGCCAACATCCATGCGTTGCGCTGCCCGCGATCCATCGGAGTCCTTTGGCCGGACCCCGGCGGATCCTCACAGTGGAATTGGGCGGAAGCAACGCGAGCGGCGCGCGAACGATACGGCCGATTATCGAACTGCGGCTGAGGCCTGACCAGTTGATTGGGTTCATGCGACGCTCGCGGCAAATTGGTCAGGATAGGAGTTGGCCGAAGTTGCGGCGGAAGTGATCGAAACGGAAGCGGCTTGCGACAATGCGACGGCCCGCGACGCCCATCCGGGCGCGCAATTCGGCATCGCGGAGCAGACCGCCGGTCCGCTCGGCCAGTGCGCCGATATCGCCGTGCTCGACCAGGAATCCCGCAGTGCCGTCATCCCAAATTTCCGGCGTGCCGCCGTGATTACCGCCGATCACCGGCTTGCCCAGCGCCATCGCCTCAAGAAACACGATGCCGAAGCCCTCGCTGCGACTGGGCATCACGAAGACTTCGCAGGATTGGTAGAAGGAACGCACGGCGGCGTCGCCGATAGCGCCGGTGAAGGTCACGCGGTCGCCGACACCGCGATCGCGCGCGAGTTGCTCGAGGCGTGCACGATCATCGCCGTCGCCGACCACTACGTAGTAAACGCCGGGGACCGTCTTCCTTATCTCTGGGAGCATCTCGATCACGTTATCAATACCCTTTTGCTCGCGCCGGACCAGTCGCGCGACGGTCAGCAGCATCGGCCCACTCGTGCGCCGGCTACGCGGCGGCGGAGCGGATCCATTGGCGGTGCAAAAATCCGGATCTAGCGCGCACGGCACGATCGCGATCCTTCGCGCTTCGATCCCCTGGGATTCGATCGTCTTGGTGGCGTTGTACTGCGCGATCGCGGTCACCACGCTCGCGTGTCGGAGCCCCAACCGTCGGGGCATCGAAAGCGGCTCCCATACCTCGAAGCCGTAGGTACTGATGACGTAACGAGCGGCGGGTTTGAGCGCGCGCAGGCCGAGGCCGAGAGGAGCGAGGTTAGGATGATTCAGGTAAGCGAGCCGCACCGCGCGAGCGTTGCAGAGGACCGCCGCGGCAAACCGCGGTTTATTGCGCCCGAAACCAGTGACGGTAAAGTTCGCGTCGGCGACCCTGAGCTGGTGACGGCCCCGCGGGTCGTTGAGACCGAGCAGCCGGTATTTCTCGCCCGTCTCTTGCGCGCGTATTGCGATGACCGCGGCGGCCAGACGCCCGTATTGCTGAATGCCACCGTGCGTGGTCAGCCCGGTGAAGGCTCCGAGAATCATTGGAGTTAGCGCGCGGACTCGCCTGCGGCGGTTTCACTGGCAATACTCACAATACGATCGCGACGGCGCGGCAATCGTAACTCCACACGATTCACGGGCTTACCCGCCATTGACGCGAGCATGAGGATCGGCGCCCGGCGCAGGATCCGAGGCCGGTCCGGATCGCGCCGCCGTCGCGATGGCCGGAGCCGGCGTATATTGCGCCTGCTCCAGCGCTGCGAATTGCGCGCGGGCGCGCAGGATGAAATCCCACGCCAGAGTGCCGGCGCATAGCAGCACAAACGTGATCATGGCCGCGATAGTCGCGTTGCGCCGCGCCTTTGGAGCGTAATAGTTGTCGGGCACAACAGGCGGCTCGATGACCTTGAACGCGAAATCAGCTTGCACCTGCGCGATTTTCTCGCGCTGGATTTGCCGCGCCACCAGCTCGTAGAGCTGA
This sequence comes from Binataceae bacterium (SeqCode), assembly GCA_035531855.1. Classification (GTDB taxonomy): domain Bacteria; phylum Desulfobacterota; class Binatia; order Binatales; family Binataceae; genus JBARDN01. Next base: position 9,077 of record DATKSB010000138.1, on the reverse strand, counting down.
TTTTGCAGCAGCGCGTCCGAGGTCTCGCGAATTTCGTCCTGCAGCGACGCGACCGCCGACGACGCGGCCTGCACTTCTTCGCTGCGGACTTTGTCGCGCAGGCTCGCGAGGTAGTCCTCAAGAATCGCTTTCGCCTGGTCCGGGTCCGGGTCCATGAAGTACAGCGCCAGGTTTCCGCTGCGATAGTCATAATCGGTCTCGAAGCGCCCGGTAATCGCTTCGTGCATCTTCCACGGCGACAGGTGCGGAACGTGGCCGGTGTTGGTCGTCACGATTTTGCGATCGAGGTGATAGCGGCTGATCAGATCGATCGTGAACGCATAGCTGGTCATGATCGCGATATAGCGTTCCGAAATAGTGACGTTGTCGCTCGCGCCGCCCAAACTGAACATCTCGGCAAGACCGCTCATCCCACCCACGCCGGTCGAGGTGCCTTCCCCGACCGAGCTGGCCAGGGTCGCGTCGGGCGACACCGGAGTAATGAGCGCCTGCGCCCGGTACCATCTGACCGAAAAAAACTTATCGCGAATTCCAACCAAGCCGCCGACCACGACCGTGACCGCGACGATCAGGAGCGAGCGGCGCAGCAGTAGCCGCGCGACGCGCACGACCTCGAGGATCGCGACCTGTCCTTCCGAAAGCTGCGCCGGCGCGGCTGCGCCGTTGCCGCCAGATGGCGCGGCGCGATAGCCATTTTCAATGCCCGGCGTCATTTGGGAAGCCGCTTGGTGCGCGCGCCTATTTCCATTCGAGGCTCGACATCGCGGGCGTGAGCCCGAAAGTCAACTGAAGCATCGTGCGCACAGAGCTATGGGTCGTATAGTTGATATCCTCGACATATTCGACCGCGGTGCGCGCCTGTATCTCACCGAGCGAATCGCCTAACGGCCTGATCTCGAACGGCAGGTGAAAGAAGTCCAGCGCGCCGCCGAAACCGCTCTCGTTGTTAATTCCCACCGTTACCGGAATGAACGACGCGTCGGAGCGGCGCTCGAAAAAGAATTCTCCGGTAAGCTTGTTCTCGTAATCGAACCATCGCCCGACCTTTGCGTTGACGTGCCATGCGCCGGGCCCGAGCGCGTCGCCCATCAATGCGTTCTGGTAGGTCCAGTAAAGGCTGTCGCTGTGGGTCGAGTAGTTGTTGTCGAGCAGGGTGTATTCGGCGCCTGCGTCGGTCAGGCCGTCCGCGGTGACCTGCGGGAAATATGCTCCGAAAGTGTACGACGGCGACTTGAAGGGCAGCTTGAGAAAGCTGTTATGGCCGAGCGTCGAGTAGAAGTCTTCGTTCAGCATTTCGGCGTAAATCTGGCTGTTGCGCAGTTGCGGGATGTAGAACTTGGCATAGATGCCGAAGCGCGAGTTGGTGTTCGCGGTGCTCGAGCTGCCGGTCGCAAATCCCGTCGCACGGCCGAGAAACCCGGTTGCGGTATAGTTGCTGTTGCCCGCGCCGCCGAACATAATCGCGTGATTCATCCCCCACTCGAACCACGGCAGCGGCTTGAAACTTATTACCTGCGCGCTTATCCACGGGCGCGAGTACACCCGGTCCGCGTCGAGTTGTCCGAAGACCACCTGATAGCGCATCAAACCCAGGTAACGGAAAATCCACGGCAGATGGCCCGGATGAATATTCTGCGCGCGCAATGCGGGAAACGGTCTGGCGTTGGCGCTCTGCGCAAGCTGGCTGGACCATCCCAGCCCCCAACTCATCTCCTCCTGTCCAAATGAAATCGCGGTGTTGCCGATCGATACCACCGCGGCGCCGGTCAGCAACTGCGCGCGGCCGACCGTGCCCGGACTCTTCGACAGAGGACCCGCGATCGCGCCTTCACCGTAGCCGGTGACAAATCCGCCCAAGCCCGCCCATCCGGACCATCTGGCGACCTCATTGCTGCCCGATTCGGTATTAAGATTATCGTTGTTGGACAGCAGCGGAGTCCCTTCGGTGTAGTTGATGCCGGAGCTGGGACCGGTGGAGAGCGTGCGCCGCTGGCCGCCCGAGTAAACGTACTGCGCTTCGAGCCGCTGGACCGGATGCACCATCGTGGGCAGATTGTCTTCCTTATCCTTCTCGAGCCAGTCAACTTCCTCGCGTAGTTCAGCGCGCAACACGTGGACCAATTGATGCGCCAGCGGACTGGGCGCGCGCTGGTCGAGGTTGGATTCCGCCTCGAGCGTCAGCCGGGCCGCCTCTACGCGCGAGATCGGCTTGATGTAGGAGATGTAGCTATCGAGCAGGCCCAGGCCGTTCAGCGTATCGAGCGCTCGGTAGATCGAGCTGTCGAGCGGGATATAAACGGCGTAGGTGGAAGCTCGCGCAGGCAGCGGACGCGCAGCGACGGCGACCGCAACGAGCACAGCCATCGCCAGCGCGGCGCGAATTAACCTGCGAAGATTCATTTCGCGCCGCCATCAGGCAGGACTGCGAGGCCTGTGCTTGCCCGGCTGGCGCGGTTCAGGCGGCTCTCGCGATCGATCTGCGCGGTGCGCGCGGCGCGAATCGCGTCGAGCTGCGCAAGCGCGTCGGACGCCTGCGCCGGCGCGGCCGGATGGAGATGGACGCGAACAGTGGTCGCGGCGCCGCTAGCGCGCAGCTTTTGCGCCAGAGGCCCGCGATCGTCGCCGAGCAGGTATGCAATCAGCACGTGGCGCACGTACTGCTGAGTCTCAGCGTAGGGCGGAACGCCACGATACTTTTCGACCGCGCCCTCGCCGGCGTTGTACGCCGCCAACACCTCGGCCAGCGTCATCGTGTTCGGCGCGGTGCCGTCGGTGCGAGGGTGATAGCTCCGAAGGAAAGCCAGAAAGCGCGCGGCACCCAGTACATTGCCGATTGGATCGAAGGGATCGACGACGCCGAACCGGATCGCGGTGGCCGGCATCAACTGCATCAGGCCTTCCGCGCCTTTGGGCGAAACCGCCTGCGGATTGCCGCCCGACTCCACACGCGCAATCGCGGCCAGCAAGCCAGGGTCCAGGTCGTACATCCGGGTGCGGGATCGACCTTCGTCCAGCATCCAATGGGTTCGTTTGGTAGATTTTTTTGTCGCCTGAAAATCATTCTCCTTGAATACGCTGGGGAATTTTGCTCAAAGGGTGGCTTCGACGCGATTTTTCGGGATCGTTCTCCGATGCCTCGGCGCGGCGCTGACGCTGCATCCGTTCGAGGTGATCAATCGCGCGGAACAGGTCGCGCATCAGCCCGGTCCCGTAGCGGCTTATAGTGGCGGCGTCGTCGGAGTCGGGCAGTGAAAGTCCATTGAGCCCGGCTGGCTGAAGGACCCTGTCACGGTCGTACTCATACTCACCGTCCTCGTCAGGCTCCGCCGTCCAATTGAGCGATTCCAGATAAGCCGCGCGGTTTTCGAATTTGAGCAGGCGCCGCAGGCGCCAGGTGCATACGCCAATTTCCTGCACCATCAGCATTTCGAGCGCTCCGACCGGCTGACGGTCGACAACCAGTGCGGACATCAAAGCGCGGAACTGCGCGGCGGCGTGGTGGCCTTCGAGCTTCGGAATCACGAATCCGCGCGAGAGGACGCCGGGGCGAGAGACGATACGCCGCTTCGAGCGGATACCATGCTTCAGTGCGTTCATGGCAGAGCGCGCCTTGCCGCGCGCGGTCCGGGGTCCGGTCGAAAGCTGGGCATTTGCGCGATTAGCGGCAAGCTTGCGATCGGAGATAGGGCGCGGCTCGGGGGCGGTTTGAGTTGCGGGCACGGAATTGCCGATGGGGAAGATTTCCTGTTCCATACGTTTCATTTTGCACAAATTGCAAAAGCACGTAAGGCTGAACAGTTCAGCCTTGTTAAAATAGTCAAAGTGAGTTATAATAGAACAGTATTGTTTTAGATATCTGTATTTAATGCGATTAAAAAAACAACATGGGAGTATCCAAACGCTATTTAGACCGCAAAATTTCTGTCATAGGATAGCGTGGAAGAAGCGTCCTCGATAAAACGACTATTGGAGAAAACCAGATGGCCGTGGCCAACGACCGACGAAACACGAAAGGAGGCGTCCTAACGCTCCGTGAAGCCGCTAAGTTTCTGCGTGTTAGCACCTCGACGATTTATCGGCTGGTTGAGAGTCGAACCATCCCCTGCTTTAGACTTGGCTCTCTGTGGCGATTCAACCTTGAGGAGCTAGAAGTATGGACACACCACCTTTCGGCGCGGCCAGACGGACCGGCCGATACCGAGAAACGCAAAAAGGAGCTTTCCGCCGCGCGAGCAACGCGGACCAGAGTGGGGCGGCGGCTTTGAGCCCAACGTCAGTGCCGCTAAGGTGAGGGTGTTGACTGGTGGTCCGCGAATTCTTTTTTTTGTCGAGCGCCGCTGGGGTCGTTTACTTCGAGGTACTCGTTTTCTCCGTCGTCGCCCGTCGTCTGCGTGGCTCGGCGGCCGCGAAAAATAAAAGACTCTGATCTGCTCGTTTCGTGGCTCTGCAGACCCTGTGCGCCTGCAATTCCGGTATTCCGCGTCACCAGAGCAAAGGGCCCTTGTTGACAATTTAGCATCGATAATATAACAAGATGTTACAGAGCTACATTTAGTCGACGAGAACTCTATGAACGGTTGTGTGGGAGGCGAAGATGGTGGGTACGAGAGGCTGGCAGGAGAAATTTCAGAAGATTTCGGGAAACAAGTATCCGGATTCAATTCTTTACTCGTCTTCGCTCAGCCGCCTATCGGGGCGCGTACAAACGCAGGTGGTTCTCGCTTTGATTCACGAAGCGATCGCTCACATGGCCGGCCCTATTATCAAGCTTGGCGAGGCAAGTTTCGCTTTTGAACGGATCGCGAACAGCTTAGAGAACTCGCCCGGTCCAAATGGTGCCGCCGGAGTACTCGATTCCGCGCCCGTGCCTGTCGCCATATTGACACTGGACTTCAGAATACTCTCCTGTAATCGCGCGATGGCCGATCTGTTAGGCTACGAAACGAGCGAGCTAGTTGGACGCGCAACCCGGGATTTTGTGGATAAGAGAGGCAAGTCGTTCGGAGGCGTCAACCTCCGCGCGCGCCTTCGCGCAGGCAATCAAGCTGAATGGCGAGGAAAAATAGTAAGCCGCAATGGGAGAATCCGAGCGGTCAAATCGCTTCTCTGGCCCATTCGCACGAGGAACACCGGCCGGGTTTGGGGTTGCGGGGTAATAGATTTTCCCCTCGATCAGCGCCACCTCAGCTAGCGACGGGCTTTCGCTCCTAGCATCCGCGTTTTGCGCGAGTTTAGCGAGATCAAGGCGGGCGTCAGGTGTGATTATTTTGTGGGTACGGGCGGCCGGTGATTTTCGGCCCCCCGCGCGCGTTCCCCCCTTAGAGCTTGCCGTCGACGCCGGTCAACAGAGTCTGAATATGAGCGCCTACCGTCGTATAACAACCGGAGACGACGACCGCGACCGCAGAGAGGATTAACGCATATTCGGTCATCGTCTGACCGCGCGTTGCCTCCCGAACCTGGACAAACATTCGAATGGAAAAGTCTCTCATTTGCTGTGTCCTCATAGCCTCCCTATATCGTTTGGCCGAAATTGGCACTTGTCCCCGTTGGTACGTGAGCAAAGGGTCAACAGCATATCCTGTGCCATTAAGTTCCCGTTGGCGATCAATGGGTTCCGCTCATTAAATGCGTCGCGATCTAGAAGACCGTGCTACATCCAGTTGCCGTAACGCAACAAAATGGAGGTTCCGCACGTTCGGGTTGTCAAGTGCTCACCCACGAAGCGATTTTGCTTGCGCCATAAATTGCGCGCGGCTCGTCGACGACCGTCGATAGCCGGTGGGTGGAAGGCTTCCTGACAGTCAAACAGACAACCAGTTTTTTCGCGCGAGCATTCTACCGTCTGTAGGCTGGCCGAGGGTGGGATCGTTCCCTGTTTCAAGGCTGGCACCTATTCGCGGTCCGCGAAGGGCGAGCTTGATGTGGTCGCGGGCGCACTCGATCCACCCGAGTGGCTTGGCCGCTGCTAAGGCACGTGCCCGGATCATCCGGAAGATCCCGGCGGGCCGCGCAGGGCGCCAATTTGGGGTTTCTCGCTGAGATCTCTCGCCCCTATCTTGCGTCGAGCAGAGATATTATGTAGACTTATTCGTCAAGCAGACAATATTATTTCTGCTTTAAGGAGTCGTGTCGGGAACAATGGACGGAGAAGTCGAAATTTCGAACAACCCCTCGCGAAGAAAAAAGGCCTGGGACCGGTTCGCGAGCAACGAGAGCCTTTTGCGCACATACAATGTGCGCGAAGAGGAATTAGCGGCGCTCGGCCAAGCAGCGCTTCTAGGAACCGCACAAAGCGAGAAGGACTTTCTCTTTATGTTAAACGTCATTCGGCGTGGCCGCCGGCGCTAGCAAGCGTCAAGGCCCTCTGGACGCTCCTTGGCACTGGCCGACCCCGTTATAGCCCGCATTGGGATAGATTTCGAGAGCATTCCCACTCCTTTTCGATTTTTGTTGACTATTAGACTCTAACCTATGACAGAAAGATAGCAAACGCTGCCTCGTCCAATATCCGTTCCCTGATGTTCTTCCCGGCGCATCGCCAAGTCGTGCCGCAACGGTGATCCGGCTGGCCCCAGCATCTCCACTTGCTGGCTCGGACCGTTGAACGTCACTTTCTCGTTATGCGGCAGATCCCAGCTCGCGATCATCAAGTCGTCGGCAGGCGTGGCGCCGGGCGCGCTCGTTCCGCCCGCACCCGAACGCAGCGCCGCGGGTTCGCCCAGGGCGCGCTTTAACTGGCCGAGCACCGCGGCGCCGTCTTCGGGCGCGAACTCGGCGATCGCCATCTGCATTCCAGTATTGTCGGTGAACTCGAAGACCACGGTGCTATAGCGCACTCCGCCCGACTCGACGCTTCCGACCCGCCATGCATTTGCGCCGTAAGGACTAGTCTCGAAGTCGCCATCGGGAAGCTCTTCGCGCACGCGGTCGATCGACGATCCGAATTCCACCCCCAGAAATGAAGTCAGATTCGGCCTGCCGAGATCGAGCCAGGTCGAAAGGTCGTAGGGCGAGTTCGTGCTGGCGCATCCGGCGAGCATCCCTGTCATCGACGCGAGGATTATCGCGAGCACTATCATCAAAGTTCGGGCGCGCGATCGCGATGCTGCAAACTGGTTCATCGGAGATTGGCGCGATCGCGCGGCCGCGCGCAGGCGCGCGGCTCAGGTTGATTTTGCAACCGCGGAGGCCGGCAATACGACGCGCAGTCCGCCCGACTCGAGCGCGCTCAAAAGAATCGCGACCCGTTCGGCGCCGGAAAGATAGCGATCAAAGACCGCCTCGAACCCGCGAAACGGTCCTTCAACCACCGTCACGCGCTGGCCGCTGTCGAACGGGGGTTCGGTAATCTCGACGATATCGTCAATTCCGCGGCGGCGGATCTCCGCGACGATCGCGTCGGGTACCGCCAGCGGGTCGGCTCCAGCGGAAACGATTCCGCGAACTCCCGCCATATATTTCACGTCGAAGTAGCGCGCCTCGAGCTCGAAACGCGCGAACACGTAGCACGGAAACAGCGGGCCGACGCTCATCGTCATCCGGCCCCAACGCGGAGCCTTGGCCCGCAGCATCGGCAGGAACACTTCTCCAACCATGGGCCGCAACTGATCGCGGACCCAGCGTTCTTTCCCGGTTTTGGTGCGAACCAAATACCAATTGGCCGCGTCCGACAAAACTGCTCCTCCTCCGTCCGCGCGATCAGTTGATGTTACCGCGCGCGCCCGCGCCTGTCACGAATCCATTAACTCATCGAGTTCAGCCAGTCGGCCCTGAAGACACGCGGGCACTAAGAAGAAGCCGCGCCTTGCGCCTAGAAAAACCCTTCCGGACGTCTTTGTGTCCTGGTGTCTTCGTAGCCGATTGATTCTTCGCCGCCGGCGCGCGGGAATTGATCGCCCGGAAAAGCAAAGGCGGCTGTAGCTTGCGCCACAGCCGCCCTTTGCGTCCACGCTTAGGAGTTAGATTTCGTATGACATCGTGAACTCGAGCAGGCATTCACGCTGCGAACGGCTGTACAGGAACGGATCCGTGTAGCGGCCCGAGCGGCCCAGGAACCAAATGCTATTCACACCGAACAGAACGTTGCGCGAATAGCGGTACACGTTGGTCGAGCTGACCGCTCCGGCGTTATCGTCGATGTCCCACTGGAAGACGTTGGTCGCCGTGAGCTGTCCGTTCATCAGCCAGTTGGTCGCCGCCAGGAAGAAGAAATTGCTGTCCTCGCGCACTTTGCCGAAGGAGTTCGCGATGCTCGGGACCGCGTCTTTCGGGCGGTCCGGGTACCAGGTGTTGACGTACTGGAAAGTCAGGAAGGTGTGCTGTTTCGAGATCCACGGAATGTAGGTCGGACGATCACCCGCAAGGATGAAGCGCGCGTTCTCCGTGGTCGCGACTCCGCTGAGAGCCCCCCCCACACCGGGAGTGCCAGAGCCTACCCCGACTCCCTCACTCGGCGCGTACAGCGTGTCGTACCGGTAAACGATATCGGTCAGATCCTTGTCGTAGTAGGTGCCGGTTAGTCCGAAGAAGTTGTTACGCTTGTAATCTTCGGCGGTCAGAATCTTGATCGTTCCGGCCTTCGGCACTCCGGCGCGCGGAGGTCCGTATGCGTAATGCCCCGTGTTGATGAAAACGCCGGGCGCGGAGTAGGTGTAACCCTTGCCGGCATCGGCGGGGCTGCATGACGAGCAAACCGCGGTGGCATTGTTACGCGCTTCGTACAGGTAGATGAAGCTTGCCTGAAGGCCGTTGCCGATTGGCAGCAAGCTTGACAGGCGCATGCCGAATTCGCTGTTGCGCAGTGAGTTCGACGGCGTGTTGCCGTGATTCTGCACCACCTCGTCAAAGAACAGGCCGCCCGAGTACAGCATCGGCTTGGCGCCCTGATCCATGAAGGTCTGGTTGCGGAACGCCTGCCCATTCTGGTTATAACCGACCTTCCCGGTTGCGGCTGGGATTATCCAGGGGTTGCGGGAGTCGGTGGTGTTGACGTTGATCGAGTTACCCTCGTAGTCGCCGGGGATAACGAACGCCTCGATTTCGTTGTTCGCGGTCTTCAGGAAATCGGGCAGGAT
>DATKSB010000137.1:0-4706 GCA_035531855.1 Binataceae bacterium (SeqCode) | reverse complement strand
ACCGAGCAGCGTGATCACGCTGAGCGCGCTCCATAGCACGGCGCCGCTGGTCGGCAGATTGCCGGCCGAAGGATCATAAGGAAAGTTGCTGGTGTACGAGTAGTTCAGCCCCGGCCGATCCGCGACTGACGCCCACGCCGCCCACGCGAAGAACGCGGTCAGCTCGCGGAGCTGAACGGGGTCGCTGATGTAATCGCGCGGAAGGCCGGCATCCTGTGATGGATTCGTGAAGTATGCGGTCCATAGGGCGATTTGATGCTTATAGGAAGCGGCTTCCGCATGGGTGAAGGTTAAAGTCTTCGTGTGAGGGTCGTAGCGATTGCGCTTGAGCATCCGCGTGACTTCCGCGTTGACGATCAGGCGTTGGTTAGGCGCGAGCTGCGCCGGCATCACGAAGCCGCGGCGTTCGGTGACGGTCTTTTCAGCGTCCAGGGCGAGTGTGTGCAGATATTGCGCCGAAAAGTCGGGGCCTAGATATGCGCCATGTCCCCAGATTGTGCCGTTCTCCATCAAGCCGTAGCGAAGAAAGACCTGTTGCCCGGCGGCGACATCGGACGCGGTGAACAACACCGCGCCGTCTGGAGCGACTACCCGTTCTGGAATCGGCGGCGCGTCGGTGTAGGTCAGCTTCGCAAGCCATCCGAGCACGCAGAAGCACACGACGATCGTTGCAATCGCCGAGCGTCGCCACCAAGGCGACAGCGCTGAATCCTGCGGTTTAGATGACTCCATGTTGCGATACCGAACACCTTTGTGCTCGCATAATCAAGCACGTCGATGTCGTATGGAGCTTATCGAAACGACGCGCTAAGCTTCGCGGTGGATTGCGGCGATTCCGGTTCCTGCCGCGACCACCGTCGAGCCGGCAATTCGGTCGGTGAGCTTCGCGAAGCGCGGGCGGAGCGCATGGCTCGATGCCTTTCCCGCAGCCCTGCTCAGAACAAAAACCGGCGGGTGTTGATGCTGATTAGCAGACCCATCGCACCCATCATCAGGATCAGCGAGGAGCCGCCGTAACTCACCAGCGGCAGCGTGATGCCGACGACCGGCAGCATCCCGGTCGCCATCCCGATATTTATCGCCACCTGCCAGAACACGATCGCGATCAGACCGATCGCGAGCAACGCGCCGAAGCGGTCGCGTGCGTGGCGCGCGATCCACGCGCCCCGCAAGATAAGTGCGGCATAAAGTGCGAGCAGGGTCAGCGTGCCGGTCAGACCGAACTCTTCGGCGAAGACCGCGAAGATAAAATCCGTGCTCTGCTCGGGCAGAAAGTTTAGCCGCGCCTGCGTGCCTTTCAGAAAACCTTTGCCCGTCGGGCCGCCCGCGCCGATCGCGATTTCGCTCTGGATTATGTGATAGCCCGAGCCGAGCGGGTCGGCTTGCGGATTGATGAAGCTGACCAGGCGCTGGCGCTGATACGGTTTCAGGTAATGCCAGCTAAGCGGAGCCGCGCCCATCCCCGCGACCGCCAGCAGCAGCATCACGCGCCAGTTGAGTCCGCTCACAAACACCAGCGTCACGGTGATCAGCACCAGGATCAGGCCAGTGCCAAGGTCGGGTTGCTTCAGCACCAGTGCGACCGGCACTCCGAGCAGAAGGGCCGGAATGATCATCTGGCGCAGGTTCCATCCGCCCTTGGGCGGTTCCTCGCGGAAATACCGGACCATCATGAATACGACCGCGAGCTTTGCGAACTCGGACGGTTCGAGATGAAAGAAGCCGAGATTGATCCAGCGCCGCGATCCGCCGGTCGAATGGCCGATCACCTGCACCGCGATCAGCAGCGCGAGCGCGATCGCATAGATCGGATAGGCGTAGGCCTGGAGCGCGCGATAGTCGAACAGCACCGCCGCGATCAGAACCACCACGCCGACCGCGATCCAGATCATCTGCCGGATGACGAGCGGATCAAGATGCTTGTGCGGGCCGGCGTACGAGGCGCTCATCACGCTCAGAAGCCCGATCGTCGCCAGCGCGATCACGAGCCAAAAGACGGTCCAATCGAAATGTAAAACGAGACGGCGATCGATCGCGGCCACGGGTCTAGTGTTCGCCGCCGGCGTCGGAATCCGCGGGAGACTCTTCGGAAGAAACTGGGGCAGAATCGTTCGCGAGCACGCGCGCAATCGCAGTTTTGGGTGCGCGATCGTCGTCGCGCGTCAGGTCGGGTGCGGCGGGCGGCGGGTAGAGTTGAAAGAAGCGTTTCATCACCGCCGCGATTTCCGGCGCCGCCGCGCTGCCGCCGTGGCCGCCGTGCTCGACCAGGCAGGCGATAGCGATCTGCGGATGCTCCTTGGGTGCGAAAGCGATGAACCATGCGTTGTCGCGGTACTTTTCAGGCATCTTGGCCTCGTCTTCGCCCGCGGTCAGACTGCCCTTGTCGCCGACCACCTGCGCGGTTCCGCTCTTGCCGCACACCGTGATTCCGTCCAGCGCGGCCTTGTGTCCGGTGCCGCCAGGACCGTTGACCACGTCTGACATCGCATCCCGCACCGTCTCGAGATTTTCGGGCGAGATCGGAACGCGCTCCTCGACGACCGGTGGATAGGCCTTGGCAATGCCGCCGTCGAGTCCTTCGACTTCCTTGACGAACTGCGGGCGGTAGCGGATGCCGCCGTTGGCAACCTCGGCGGCAAGCTGCGCGAGTTGCAGCGGCGTGGCGGCCACGTAGCCCTGTCCGATCGCGACCGAGAGCGTTTCCGCCGGGTACCATCGCTCGTGATAGCGTTTTTCTTTCCACGCCGACGACGGCATCAGTCCCGGTTTCTCGTTATCCAGTCCGATCCCGGATTTCACGCCGAAGCCGAGCAGGTTGGCCCAGTGCGCAAGCTTGTCGATTCCGAGATGCTCTCCGACTTCATAAAAATAGACGTCGCACGAACGCACGATCGCGTTGTGCAGTCCGATTTCGCCGTGGCCCTGCTTGCGCCAGCAATGATATTCGCGTCCGCCGAACCACAGCCCGCCCGGACAGTCATAAACCGTGTCATCGGTGAGAGTGCCTTCCTGCAGGCCCGCGATTGAATCGACAATCTTGAAGGTCGATCCCGGCGCATAGGTTCCCTGAATTGCGCGATCTTCGAGCGGATGATTCGGATCGGTCATCAGCGCGCGCCACGCGGCGGGCTTGACCCCGGCGCCGAAAACGTCGGGATCGAAGTCCGGATGCGAAACCATCGCGATAATGTCGCCGTTGTTCGGATCGATCGCGACCATCGCGCCGTTCTTGCCTTGCATCGCCTGCTCGGCCGCCTGCTGCACGTCAAGGTCGATCGTCAGGACCACGCTTTCGCCCGGCGTGTCGGGAATTTCCTTAAGAATTCGCAGGCGCCGACCGACTGCATCGACCTCGACTTCCTGGCCGCCGGCTTCGCCGCGCAAAAACGGCTCCCATCCGCGCTCGAGGCCGAATTTCCCGATCTCGTCGCCCATGTGATAGGCGGCGAGCCGGCGCAGATCGCCAACACTGACCTCACCCACGTAGCCGAGCAGATGCGCCGCGAGATTGCCGTACAGGTAATGCCGTCCGGGCGTGATTTCCAGGCTGACGCCCGGCAGCTCGAGCTGATGCGTTTCCAGCGCGACGACTTGTTGCCAATCCAGCCGTTCGGCGACGATCACGGGTTCGTAGGGTGGTCGGCCGGTTTCCTCGGCCGAAGCGATTTTGTCGGCAACATCAGTCACGCCAAGATACTGCTCGAGTTTCTCGATCGTGGCGGACAGGTCGTCGGAGTCTTCGGGCACCATCTCGGCGTCGAAGGTCGGACGCGTATCTACCAGTGGGCGATGACGCCGGTCGAAGACCAGTCCGCGCGGAGCGGGCACGCGCCGGATTCGGATCCGGTTGCGGTCCGCCAGCTCGGCCATCTCCGAATGATGAATCACCTGCAAATAATACAGACGCGCGCCGACGATCATGAAGACCAGCGCCATCAGGGCGGTCAACACTGCTACCCGGGGCTCGAGCTTCGGGATCGGACGATTTCGGGTTTTGGGGCGGAACTTCGCCAATGGAGGGTTCCTGTCTGTATCTATCTATTCACGCGCGAGCGCGACAGGCAATCCGGCGATGCGTTTGAGCAGCGCGACCAGCGCGAACACGATCGGAGCCACGATCGCCGAAATAGCGGCCTGCACCGCGATTCCGGGCAGCATCGGACCTGTCGCCGCAAGTCCGGCCGCGCCGTCGGCCAGCACCAGCGCGCCAATCGAGGTCACGATCACGCCCAGAAAAACAAACGTCGCGCCGACCGCGGCATTGGTCACCAGCAGCCGGCTCGAGATTTCGTAGGTCAGCAGAAACACTATCGTGATCAAAAACGCATTGACCCCGAGGGTCGAGCCGGAAAACGCATCGGTCGCATAGCCCATCGCAAAGGCCAGAATTGCCGGAACCACGCCGTGGTTGCGCAGGCCCAGGTCCACCGCGAGGATCACGATCAGGTTTGGAATCAGGATCCGGGTCTGGATCCAGTACGGCACCGAAGTCTCAATGGCGAGCGCGAGATAAGTTAAAGTCGCGAACAGGATCACCAGCCGCACGCAGGTCAGCCTCGAATGTCGGGTGGCGCGGGCGGCGCCTGCTGGGTGACGATCAGCACCTGTTCCAGCGCATGGAAATCGACCGCCGGGCGAACCTGCACCAGAAGGAACAGGCCCGGGCCTTCGCGATGCACACTCGCGACGGTGCCGACCAGGAGTCC
>DATKSB010000136.1:0-2653 GCA_035531855.1 Binataceae bacterium (SeqCode) | reverse complement strand
CTGGCTCTTAGTTTAGAATAAATCCAACAGATCGCGAAAGGCGCTAATAACCGTCACGCGCCGATCTGAAAGCTCAATCTCCTCGTGCTCGAGTTCCCAGGTGTGCGGATACGGGATAAAGACCGCGCGCAAGCCAGCCTTGAGCGCCGGATTGATATCCGAGCGCGGGCTGTTTCCGATCATCACCGTGCGCGCCGGGTCGAGCCCGGCATCGATGACCAGGCGGCGATAGGCGGCTTCGTCCTTTTCGCGGGGCACCTCGACGCGGCTGAAATGGCATCCGAAGCCCGAGCGCTCGAGTTTGCGCAACTGCTCGATCGGGTCGCCCTTGGTGAACAACAGCAGGCGATGGCGCCGCGCAAGCTCAGCCAGCGTGGGCTCGACATCGGGCAGCGGCTCGCAATGGCGCTCGAGCAGGAAATTGCCGATCCGTTCAACGTCGGCGGCCAGCGCGCGATGCATCGCGGGCGGCGCCAGCATCGCGACGACCTCGTTCAATGCAACGATGTATGAGCCGCGGCCATAACCATGCGTGCGGATCACCTCGACTTCGTGGCGGCGGATCGTCGCGCACACCGCCTCGGCCGCGACCCCGCACATCGCTTCGAGCGCGGCGGCGAACTCGGCTTCAGCCTCGAGAAAATGCGTGTTCGAGTGCCATAACGTGTCGTCGGCATCGAAGATCAGACTGAGCGCTTGGATGGCCTCGGATCGCGGCCTCGCGCGTCGCTTATCGTCCACGGATCGATCGTTGCGGCAAACGGCGCGCCGGTCAACCGCGTCGAAAAGGCTTTCGGGGGTGAAAATCCTGGGGGTGAAATGGGTTCACCTGAAACGTCGCGCGCGGTGGGGTGAGTTGTGCTTGCGCTAACGGATTGGTCAGGCACTAAACTTTCGGCAGAATTGCAATTCGGTCAGATCGAGCCACTTGGTCTCTTCGACTCTATACTCACGGACCTTGATTACTTTGTATCGGTAGCAATTTAGCTTTTTTGGCCATCTGGCCAGCGGCGCCACCACCAATTCGTTGACCGGGATTGTCTTTTCGGTAAATCCCAACATGCCCAGTCGGTGGCTCTTCGTTCTGAACTATGCATCCTGCGTCTCTGATGTCTTGAACTGTCAGGCGGGCAACGCGCGAAGCTTGCGGATATTCCGCGAACACGTCGAGTTCGGAGGCTCTATCGGCACAAAACGCTGAAAGGACTTTGCTCCTGAAGGCACCATCCGACAAGACCGGGTTGCCGAGCGAATCGAAGGATACCTCCAAGGGCTTAAGCCCTCGCAGGAGGCCGATATCGTCTGTGATGGAGGGATCGTCCGCCGGAGTCATCAGGCGGATTTAGCGTATCCAATTCAAAATCGCGAGCAAATCTCTTTCGTCGGCCTCTGCGTCGCTTTCTCGAACAAAATTGCCATCCTCAAACGTTACATAGGCGAGCTTCGGGCTGTTCGGCAATACTTCAACGTCCAGCTCACGCCGTCCGCCGTGCCATTCAAATTGAATCCCACCAATATCGGTGGCAAAAATGAACGGCGAAGGAGCTTGTAGTGCCTGAAGAATCTCAAGCAACCGATTCGCTTTCGCAAAAGTCTCGCTTGAAATCGGTTCGCCTGATTGCCGTAGCTTCGAGAGAGCTTCTATTGGACTGACAGCGGGAGTCTGCATTGGGCTTCCCTTCGTCTTCTTACAGATAGCATAAACGCAGTCAATCTACCCATCGAGGTTCCAACGTTGATCGGCCGCCGTTTCGCCTCGATCATTTTCAGCCGCGTCAATCTGCATAACCACATTCGCGCCGCACGCCCTGAGATATTCACGCGAGGCGCGCCAAAAATAATAGCTAGTCGTCGCGAGCGCCGCCGATGGGCGCGCCGGGCAGCACCGATACCGCGCCCGTCGCGGGGTTGCGTCCGACGTAAACCCGCGTCTCGTAAACCTCCTGCAAAAGCTGCTCGGTCAGCACCTCTTCCGGCGGACCGTATCCTACCGCCGCTCCGTCTTTCAGAATCATCACGCGATCGGCGTACTGCGCGGCGGCGTTGAGATCGTGCAGCGTGGCGACCACCGCAAGTCCGTGCGTGGAGCGCAGTTCGGCCAGGCGCGCGAAAATTTCCGCGATATGACGCAGGTCAAGATGCGCGGTCGGCTCGTCGAGCATCGCGACCCGCGGCTCCTGGGCGAGCGCGCGGGCGAGAAAGACGCGCTTGCGCTCGCCGCCCGAGATTTCCTGGATCGGCCGCGCCGCAAGTTCGAGCAGCCCCAGCCGCGCAAGCGCGTCGTGGGCGACTTCGAGATCGCGCCCGCTTTCGAGATGGAACGCGCCCAGATGGGGCGCACGGCCCATCAGGACGACTTCGAGCACGGTGAACGGAAACGCAACCGGGTACTCCTGCGCGACGAAGGCGAGGCTCCGCGCGAGGGTGCGGCGCTCATAGGATTCGAGGGGCGCGCCCATCAGCTCGACCGCGCCTTTCCAGGGCCGCAGCGATCCGGCGAGAATCCGCAGCAGAGTCGATTTGCCGGCGCCATTGGGGCCGACGATCGCGAGCATCTCACCCGGCGCCGCGTCGAGCGAGACCGAATGCAGCACGGCACGATCGCCATAGCCGCCAGTCAGATCGCGCGCGCTAAGAATCGGCGGCGAAGCCA
>DATKSB010000135.1:0-2796 GCA_035531855.1 Binataceae bacterium (SeqCode) | reverse complement strand
CCTTTGCAACGGTCGCATCCGAGCGAATGCACGGCGGCCTTGCGCACCTTCAGCTTCGGATCGTGCAGGGTCAGGATCAGCCGTTCCAGCGCGGACTCGTCCCAATGCTCGTCCAGAAACGCCGCGCAGAATTGCCGCACTATTGGGTTCGGATGCGACAATCCCTCGCGCGCGGCCGGAACCGCGGCCTGACCGGCAGATCTTAGCGCCCGCCACGCGTCAGGCAGGGACTCTCGATGGCCGAGTCTTTCGATCAGATTATTGAAGTCGCCATTTTCCAATTCCATTTTTCAGACCTCTATACGGCAGGCGCCCCGCGCCTGCCCAAAACATCCGGTTTGGGCGACCACGGAGCGTCTCCGTCTCGCTGGCGCGCTTCGCGGCTACTCGCGAAGCACTCAGCTATCTGAAACTGCCGCCGCGCCGGACGTCGGGGTGAATTCTCGCGAACCCACCCTTTCCTTCGCGGCGCGGTCAGCATCAGCCGCCGGAACGGACGTCAGGACCGTTTTTACACGGCCGCATCCCTCGCGATCACGGTCGGCTGAAAGAGATTTTAACCGCGCGCTATTGAGAGTCAAGAACTGAGCGCCGCGAGTGGTGGCCAGTTTGAGAATTGACATGACAGCGGGGTGTCATTCCAGCGCGTGGCCGCCACGCGAGAGCCTGTCCTGAGCGATGCCGAAGGAAATCCCGTGTTGGACCCCAGCTATTAAGCCACCCGCAGGTGAGTGCATGAACGCCTCGGGATTTCTCGCTTACCGCTCGAAATGACGATTGGGGGCTTAGCTGAAGCTACGATACTCATTCACTGAGCCCACATTCGTCATTCCGAGCCCTGGGCGAGGAATCCCGAGGCGGCCATGCTCAGAACGTACATCTCGTGCAGCGGCCTCTCGTCCGGGATTGCTCGCGCGGCAGCCGCGCGCGGGAATGAAAATCGCAAAACCGCGTCCCTCAGCGATGCGCTTGCCAGTACGCTGAGGCGGTGGCAAAGGCTGCTGCCGCGCGCTCGAAGCTGTCGAAGACTACCAGGCCGCGCTGGCGGGCGAGTTCCTTGCCGCGTGCGACGAGCGCCTCGAGGTGCGCGGGATGCAGTATCAGTGCGAACGGCTTGCTCGATTTCGCGGCGAACTCGCCGAGCTTGTCGAGCAGAGTCGTGATTTCGTCTTCATGCGTGGCCCACCGGGCTGCGCGAAATCCGGTGCCGACCTCGAGCACGATAGAATCAACCGCCGGATCGCGATCGAGAATCGCGAGGATTCGATCGAGTCCGCCCGGATGCACCCCCGATCCTATCGTTCCGCCAGCGTCGAGCGGATTGCGATAGCTGCCGCCGATCACGTTGAAGAATGTTTTGAGCTCTTCGTACGACGCATCCGACAGCGCGGGAATTTCCAGACCCGCTGCCGCGAACGTGTCGGTCACGACCACCGACTGCCCGCCCGTCATCGCGACCAGACCCATCGCACGGCCCGCGACCTTGCGCCCGCGCGAGAGCAGTTCGACCGCATCGAGCATCGCGTCGAGCGAGCCCACTTCGACCGCGCCCGCCTGGCGAACCAGCGCGCTCCACAGCGCCCGGGGGGTCGCGAGCGATCCGGTATGCGAAAACGTCGCGCGCGCGCCCGCATCGGTCGCACCGCCCTTCCATACCACGACCGGATGCCGCGCGGCCGCCGCACGCAGGCTCTCGAAGAAGCGGCGTCCGTCGCGCACGCCTTCGATATACATCCCAATAACCTTGGTGGCCGGATCGGCGGCCATCAGGTCGATATAGTCGGCGGCTTCGAGGATCAGCACATTGCCGATCGATGCCGCCAGGTTGACGCGGACTCCATGCGCCGCCGCCTGCACGCAGAAATTTATCGTGTGAGTCCCGCTTTGCGAGATGAAGCTTACGTCGCCCGGTTCGCCGACTTTGCCGTCGGGATAATTGCGCATCCCAAGTGACGGATTCGCGAGCCCCATGCAGTTCGGTCCGACCAGCGCTATTTCCGAGCCGAGCGCGATCTCGCGCAGCTCCGCTTCGAGCCGGATGCCCAATTCTTCGCTGGTCTCGGAAAATCCCGAAGTGAAAAATCCGATCGAGCCGACCTTGTTCGCCACGCAGTCGCGCAGAATCCGCGGCGCCACCTGGCGCGGCACGGCGCTGACCGCGTAATCGATCGGCTCTTTGATTTCGGCCAGACTCTTGTGATTCTCGACCCCCATCGCTTCGATTCCCGCGATTTCGTTCGGGTCGATCTGAATCGAATATAGCTTGGTCTTGAGATTCGCCAGCGCGCGCAGCCACATGTATCCGCCCGCCTTTTTGTCGCCGATCACGACCACCGAGCGCGGATTGAACGCACGCTTCAAGTTACCGAGCCGCGCCGCGCGATACGGATCGGCGATCGCCGCCGCCGCTGGCGCGCCGAGCAGCACTCGCGCGTCGAGCACCGTCACGCCGCGCTCGTAAGCAACGACAGGATTCAGATCCATCTCGCGGACTTCAGGATGCGCCGCCGCGAACTCCGATAGCGCAACCAGCATCGCGACGACCGCGTCAATATCGGCCGCCGGCCGTCCGCGGACTCCCCTCAGTAACGCGGCACCACGCAACTCCGAGAGCATCGCGCGCGACTCGCGCTCGGTCACGGGAGCAAGCCTGACGGCGGTGTCTTTCAGCACCTCGACCAGAATTCCGCCGAGCCCGACCATGATCGTCGCACCGTAGCGATCGTCACGGACGATTCCGGCGAGCAGCTCAACGCCGCCCGCTGCAGCCATCGGCTGCACCGCCGTGCCTTCGAA
>DATKSB010000134.1:0-28487 GCA_035531855.1 Binataceae bacterium (SeqCode) | reverse complement strand
GTCGAGCCGCATAATCATCTCGCGCGATCGGCTCGCGCCGCGAAGCGCGATAGTTCCGTCGGATGCGATCCCGGGCCGTCCCTGTCCGATGTATATGATCGCGCCGCCCGGGCTTGCGGAGCCGCGCTCGAGCGCAAGACGTGTCCGGCCATGCTCGTAAATATAGACCGAGTTCTCGCCGGGACCGTCGTCGGCGAAGACGATCTCCCCTCGCGCGCCCGCCAGGGCGGGCGGACCGAGGACCGCGTAGCGCCCGCCGCCGGGAGCGATTTCGCCTTCTACCGCGATCTCGGAAATCGGCCGCCCGGACGTGATTTCCACGATCGCCAGCGGATCGTCATGCCACCACAGCGCGGCACGCGGCGCCCGGCGGCCGCCGCGCACAAAGGCGTTCGCTACAATAGTTTCGCCGCTCGCCGCGAGTTGAAGGCTGCCGAATGAAAATTTCGCGATCTGATGGCCGCGATCGGTCTTGTCGCCAGTGCGCGCAACGCATCGAAGCTCGCCCGCGCGATAGACGAAGACCGCGTCGCCGCCGGATCGGACCGGCGCGGCAAACGCGATCGCACCGCCCGTGTCTGCGACCGGCGAGGGGTCTTCGATGAAGCGCGGAGCGCATTCGGGCGATACCGCCGCATGCTCCAGCGCGCGTGTGACCTGCGGATCGCCGTGCGCGGCGGGATTTGCGATAAAGATGTCCCAAGACTCATGCTGTCCGGCATCGATTATATCCGCACCGAACAACACGCGCCCGCCGCTCAGTTGATACGGCGCACCGAACTCGCTGATCGTTCCGCCGGGAATGGAATCTCCCACCCGAAGCATCGGAACCGCGCCGCCGCCGGGACCGCTCGCGTATAAAACGCTGACGTGATCCATCGCGGTCTCGGCGCCGTCCGCGCCCAGCGTCAGTGACACGGCCCGCGCGCGAGCGATGTAAAATCCGAAACCGCTGATAGAGAAGAAAATTGCGACCAGGATTGAATAAGCCTTGGCTCTCATAAAACTGCTCCTTCGAGAAGCCGGGCGTTGAACCATACGAGACAGGAAACGGGGGTCGCGCGGATTTGAACGCGCGACTCCCGCAAGATCACGGCGCGGCCTTTACCATCGACTGGGTGGTGAAGAAGTCCCTGTCCACCGCGCCCATGTTGATGTACCAGCATTCGCGTTCGGGCGTGCTGAGGCCAGGCAAATAGCACATGGTCGCGAAGCCGCTCTGGACGTCGGTCGATACCGCGCCGACTTCGAACTCGCGCTTGAACGGATAGATCGCGACCCGCGCGTCAGGCACCGGACGGTCGCGGTAGGTCATCCACCAGATGTGGTTGTACCAGAGCTGTCCTTTCTGATCGTATTCGTCGATATACGGCTCGAACCACGCTTCCGAATCCATGTACACCAGAGTCTTCGACTGCAGGGCTCCCGCAATCTTGTCGCGGCGCGGAGTCGCTTCGACCACATAGACGTGGCGCATCTCCCACGCTTCGGGGCACGCGCTCGCTCCGCCGTCGGTCGAGCATCGGACTTCAGGCGCGTGCTCGGCATGCACCACGCCCAGCATCTCGCGGTCGCCGAGGAAGCGGTAGTCGTATTCCTCGGTCTTGGCGTTGAAGCCCGAGTAGTGATCGGGATTCCACGCGGTTGGACCGCTGGCGGTGCTCATGATCGATTCGTTGTCGCGGCGCACGCGGCGCGCGCCGGGCGTCCACGACCAATCGTCGTCGCCGCGGTTCGGATCGGCGTAGCGATAGCGGATGAAGCCGTCGCCGCGATCGGTTGCCGGTGCCAGCACCGGGTAGAGCCCGAACAGCCAAAGGCGTCCGGTGGTTTTGAAGTCGGGATCGGTCGGCATCGGTTCGACTTCGACGCGGCCAACCAGGTCGTAACCGGCGTAATGGCCAATTTGGTAATACTGGATCGGGAAAAAAGACTTGTTGCGTCCGCCGTAAAGGCTGTCGCAATCGTAGAAGCGCAGATCGTAGTCGTCGGTCAAAAGCGGGCGGAACACGTTGTTCCACATAATCTTGGCCGCCACGTACGGATCATTCGGATCGATCAGCGGAAACGGCTGTCCAGCCACGTATCCCACCAGCGAGCGGTTATCGCGGCTCAGCCTCACCTGCGAAGAATATTTCTCGGTCGCGTCCTTGTACGGCGGAGGCCAATCGACGCGCGCGCCCGGCACAATCTTCATCGACATCCCGTTTTGTACTTTGTAATAGACCCCGGGCGAGACCAGGTCTTTTACTTTCGCGGCGTTGTCGGCAGTGATCACATCGCCCGGCTTGACCTGTGCGGATGCGATCGTGGATGCGGCAATCGCCGCGAGCATCGCGATCGTTACAATAGTTGCGATAGTTGCAAATCCGGCGGCGGCGCGCCGGAGCTGCGCGAGTATTCGTCTCCCTGCATACGCGAGGTGCATAAAACCCTCCTCTTTGGCGGAAGTCGCTGCCAGTAAGCAAACTCGCGGCCATCGCTTACCGGCGAAGAAACCAAGGATGCGCGCGGATTGCGGTGCTGGGCGAAAGTTATTTTCTGCGCAGGATGCGAGCCGCGCTGCGTCTGGAACGCGGCGCGACCGCGCGCGAATGGTTGCGTCCGATCCAAAATCGTCGCGCTAGTGGGGTTTTGCCCGCGATCGGGCGAGTGAGCGCTAATGCCGCGACCCGCGAATCGCGCGCCGGACTAATAGTTGCAAAATGCAACTGGAGTTCGCAAAAAGTTTGCAGCAAAAAAACGGGCGGTCATCCGTTGACCGCCCGTACCGCAAAGCCACCAGCCAAACACGCTTACGGGATCAGCACCAGCTTTCCCACTGACCCGCGCGATTCCATGAAGCGATGCGCGTCGGCCGCCTGCGCAAGCGGGAAGCTGCGCCCGACCAGCAGCCGCAGTTTCTTCTGCTCGATCAGCTTGAACGATTCGGCGATCCCGCGCCGCATCACCTCGGGCTCGGCTTGCGCGGTGTACAGGATAAATCCGCTCACCTTCTGCGATTTCGGGAACAGCCGGAACAGGTTGAGCGGCTGCGGAATCCCGCCAGAGCGTCCATACAGAATCAGATGCCCGAACGGAGCCAAACACGCCAGACCCTGATCGATCGTGGAACCCACCGCGTCGAGGACCAAATCGATCCCGCGGCCTCCGGTCAGGCGCAGCGCCTCGGCGGCGAAATCTCCACTCGAGTAATTGATCACCTCGTCGGCGCCGTACTCCCTGGCGAGCGCCGCCTTCGATTCGCTCGAGACCGTGCCGATCACGCGCGCTCCCGCGGCCTTCGCGATCTGCACCGCGACGATTCCCACTCCTCCCGCCGCTGAATGCACCAGCACGGTCTGCCCGGGCGTCGTGTGATGCGCGGTATGCAGCATGTGCCACGCGGTGAGGACCTGGACCGGGAACGCTGCGCCTTCCTCGAAGCTGACGCCGGCCGGCAGTGGGATCACTTGAGCGGCAGGAGCCAGCGCATACTCGGCGTAGGATTTCGAGCCAAGAAAGGCGACGCGCATCCCGGGCTTGAACCCCTGCACGTCGGCGCCGACGGCCTCGATCTCGCCGGCGCCTTCGAGGCCCGGAGTATCGGGCAGCTTCGGTTCCATCACGTACTGCCCCTGGCGAAACAGCGTGTCGGCGAAATTGATTCCAGCGGCGCGCACCTTGATCAGCACGGTGCCGGGCCTGGCTTCGGGCTTGGGCAGATCGCCAAGATGCATGACCTCGGGACCGCCGAGTTTATCGAAGATAATTGCCTTCATGATTGTCTCCCGCGCGGGGCGCAAACGGCGCGCGCGCCGCGCATACCGCCATCTAGCGAACAGAGTTTCAAAGTGCAACGATAGCGACGGTCAGCCGCGGCGGCATGGGGATGCCGTCGGGCGGATTCAGAAGCGCTCGGGGGAGCGAATATTTTCGATGCGATGGCGTTCGGTCGGTGAAGTCAACTGCTCGGTGGCGCGCACGCTGGCCGTGATCGGCGAGCGCTGGACGATGCTCATCCTGCGCGAAGCGTTTATGGGCCGGCATCGCTTCGACGATTTTCAGCGCAACATCGGAATCGCGCGCAATATCCTTGCGACCCGCCTGCGCGCTCTGGTCAAGGACGGAATCCTCGAGCGTTCCCCCGCCGACGGCGAGCATGCGCGCGTCGAGTATCGGCTGACCAGGAAAGGGGTGGACCTGTACCCGGTGATGGTTGCGATGCTGAAATGGGGCGACGCATGGCTGTGGCCCGCGGGCGACAAGCGCCCACCGATTCAACTGGTGCATCGCGGATGCGGCGCGAAGGCGATGCCGTCGCTGGTATGCCCGCATTGCGGGGATCCCGTGGGCGCACGCGATATGATTCCGGTTGCGCGCCGCGCGGCGCATCCCGTGCGCCGTAGCGAACGTACCGAGCGCCGTCCGGCGTCGCGCTAACCCTTTACCTCAATGATCGACCTCGTGATGTTCGACGCCGACGGCGTGCTGTTCGATTCCGACGCGTCGAATGTCGCCTACTACAATGCGATCTATGCGCAGATGGACGAGCCGCCGCTCGACCGCGATGAAGAGATGAAGGCGATCTCCTACGCGACCGAGCAGGTCTTCGCGCTGCGCACGCGCGGCGACGACGCGAAGCTCGGGATGATGAAGGACATCGCGCGGACGCTCGACGCCGCGCCGTTCTTGAAGCTGCTGCGTCCGCCGTTCGAGCTGCGCCCGTTTATGCTGGAGCTGCGCCGCCGCTTCCGGCTCGGCCTTGCGACCAATCGCTCGGGCACAGTTCCGGCGCTGGTCGAGCATCTTGATCTGGCGGACATTTTCGATGCGATTGCGTGCGCGCGCGACCGCGTGCGGCCCAAGCCCGCGCCCGACATCCTGAATCTGTGCATCGAACGAGCAGGCGTGCCGCGCGAGCGCGCGGTGTACGTCGGCGACAGCCCGATCGATCGCACAGCCGCGCTCGAGGCGGGAGTACATTTTATCGCGGTAGGCCCGCGCGTCGAGCATCACCGGCGCATCGCATCGATCGCGGAATTACCCGCGGCGCTTGACCGAATGACCGCGGACTAGCGTTGCCGCATCGCGAGCTTGGCAGTGGCGTCGGCGACGACGGTTCCTGCGAAGAAGTCCGGATTCGTCGCCAGATGCATCCGCGCCGGATAGGTGAAGACGAAATCGCGATAGTCGGCGTCGGTCAGAATTCCTTTGTCCACGAGTTGATGGCTTTCGAGCAGCACGCTTGCGATGTCGGGAACGTCCCAGTGCCCGATGTCGGAACTGAAGATCGGTTGCAAGCGCGTGCGCTTGGGATTGGCGCGCGCGTCGAGCGCGCGGAACACACTCGGATCGTCAGCCTCGCAGCCGAAGAAAAATTTGCCGAACATTTGCGCGAAGTCCGCCTCGTCGCGAACCCCGGTGGCCGCCCATTCGTCGCGGTCCGTGGCGCGATCATGCCGTGCGATTCCTTCGTCGTACGCGCGGCTCATTCCCGCCGCGGCCGAGGCGTCAACAAAACTTGCGCCGCCATACTCACGCAAGAGACCGTGCAGCTTCGGCCGATCGAGCAGCGAAGGATCATAGTTCTTCAGACCTTCGAGGTTGCGCTTCTCCCAGTGCTCTTCGAGCGAGTGCAGCAGATCGACCGCCCATCCCGCGCCGCATTCCAGAAATCCAAACGCCAAATCGGGAAAGCGCGCGGGAACGCCGCCGAAGATCAGCGAGCGGCACAACTCGCCCTGCTGATAGGAATGGCCTCCGATGTGATTGAACATATAGTTCGACGGTGAGCGCCGCCCGAGTGGCAGGTAGCGCAGCCCAACTCCGCCGTGCGAGGTGACCGCGATGCGCAGCTCGCTGAATTTGCGCCACACCGGATCGTAGTCGTGGAAACTGTCGAGTCCGTAGTTATCGAAGTACGCGGCGTTCGGAAATGCGTCGGGCGCCTTTTCGTGCAAGGCGGGTATCGGACGCGCGACTCCGGGCGGGATCATCGCGACCTTGAGCCCGAGCCGCGACGCGTACTCGAGCTCTTCAATCGCCTCGGCCGGGGTATGCATCGGAATCGCGGCGGCAGGCGCTAACCGATCGCGATACGCTCCGCAAATCTCCGCGTTCATCGTGTTGAGGGCGCGGCATGCCGCCCGCCGCACGTCGGCGTCGTGGATCGTCGGCAGCGCCAGCCCCAGCGTCGGATACATCACGGCAAAATCAATTCCGATTTCCTCGAGGCGGTTGTGCAGCAGCCGCGGCGCCATCACGGTCGCAAGGTCGTAGGCATTGTTGCCGATTCCCCACCATGCGCCGCGCATGTCGCCCGAGTCGCGATTGCCGCGCGACCCGGTGGGATGCTCGCGCAGCTCGGTGCGATAGCGGTCCGCCATTTGCGCGCCGCCGACTTTGGTCAGGTAATGATGAAACAGAGGCTGCGGCTCGATCAGATGTCCGTCGGCGTCGATCACCGGATGATCGAGCTTCGCACGCAGCGCCTTTACGCTTCGAGGATTGCCGGATTCCATTGGGTCGCGCACTCCCGGGCGGCGGATCCGCCTTTGCCCTGATGGGCGAGCGGTAGCGCGCGCTACTCTGCGCTGTCAAGCGCGAATCGCGCGCGCGAACGGACTCAGATCGGGCGATTAGGACGCGGGCTGGTCTGCGGCGGGAGGTCGCCGTCCGCGACTCCGCTCGTGTGCGCGCATCGCAGATGCATCGGCGGCGTGCCGGTCACCTTCGCGCCGAAACCGAGCATCAGGTGGCATTGCGGGCATCGCTCTGACGCGAGCCGCCGGATCGAGAGGCAGGCGGAATGGCCGCATGAGCCACGGCATGGCCCGGCGGGTTCGCCCGGAGTTGCGATAGTCAGAATTTCCATTGCCCGATACCTCCACGAAAAAGGTCGAATCGTGGCGAGCTGGATCTTCGGGTGCCGCGATTTAGGCCGCGCCCCAAAAGCACGAGCCTTTGGGTGATAAGACGTATTTCGCGCAGCCGCCGTTTCAACGCAACTGCTTTATAGCAATAGCAATAAATAGTAGCCAGCGGACGAAAACCGGCGCCTACTATGCTACATTTCGCGTTCCTGTTGCGTTCCTGCCGTGAGGCTCCGAACTGCGCGTTGACCCAACCGGGGCCAACTGATAGCCCAGTTGAGAGGGTTCTCGAGAGAACCGCGGGCCTGTAATCCGTGCCCGGACGCCTTTGACCAACAGGTGTCGCGCGCCCGAGCGCCGGGAGGTATCTATGAACCGCGCGCTACTGCTCACGATCGCAGTCACCGCGCTGATCGCTGGCGCCCGGCCGGCTATCGCGGCGGACCTGAAACCGGCACCGGCGGCACCGCAGGTCAAGCCCGGCGACCACATCACCAAGAACAACGCGTCCAAGGTCTCCGAGCTGGTCAGTCCCGGCAACTATGTGCTGGTGCGCCAGGGTATGGAGATGAATATCGTGGCGACCAGGGAATACAACTGGCCGGCCCCGTTCTGGAGTTCGACTGAGCAATATTCCTCGCAGGTAAAGCTGGGCCCCAACGGCGAACTGACTAACTATTTGGCGGGACTGCCGTTTCCGATGATCGACGCGAACGATCCGAATGTCGCACAAAAGATCATGTGGAACTTCCAGTTCGGTCCCTCGTACACCGACGATCTCGACGCGCAGGATGCCTCGATCGCGAACTACGCTCCGGACGGTTCGGGAGAGCCGTGGGCGGTGTATCCGATTGGGCACATCGCGGTTTATCGCAATGCCGGGCGGGAGGAAGTAGCCCCTGCGCCTACTGACTATGACGGCGATACCGGGATCATGGAACGAATCGCGCTCGGACCGATTATGGTTCCGATCGAGCCGCCGTTCTGGCAATCGCCCTGGACCTCGATCGTGCGGTATCGTTACTCGAATCCGAAGAGGTCGGATCTGGCCTGGTCGTCGATGGGCGGTAACGACTACTGGCCGGGGCCATACCTCATGCCGGACTACCTAATGGAGAATTCGTTCTTCGGCAATCTGGACATGGACTCGTTATTCGGCTTTGCCGGAAAGTTCCAGAATTTTGATTTCAAGTTCCTGGGCGAGCGAGAGATGCTGGCGGTGGTGCACGCAAAGGATCTTCCCGCCAAGTCGTGCCAGGCCGACGGTGGCCGCACGATTTGTCCTGAGAATTGGGAGCTGCGCCATGTGTACGTTATCGAAGCCGACGCGCGCAGGCCCAGCCGGTTTGGCGATATTCCTCCGATCGCCAAAAGGATCTTGTACATCGATTCCGAAGGATGGTTTATCACCGCGTCGGACCAATATGACCATGGCGGCCAGCTATGGAAAACGCTTGCGGTCTTCAACACGGTGCGCGGCCGCGAGTATCCCAACTCGAAGGCGGCGGTCTATTCGTTCGACCGGCTGTTTCAGACCGCGATGGTCGATGAAGACGTGCAAAGCGGCTATTCGACTATACTGTTCACTCCCAATCCCGAGCGGCCGCAGCACGACACGTGGTTCATCAACCAGGGCATAATCTCGCAGCGCTGGATCGTCCCGCAGCGGTTCACGACGTATCGGGAATATTTCTATTGAGGTTGTGCCGCGGGCGGATGGGCGGGCGCCATCAGCCCATCACGATGTTGCCCAGGAACTCGCGCGTGCGATCGAGATGACGTTTCAGATACGCGCGCATCAGGCGCGCGACCGCGTCGTCGAGACGGCCGAGCGCGAGAGCCGCGGCGAACTCCGAGATGGCGGCCTCCATCGCGCGATGATCGGAATGATCGGGCGGATTCAGCTTCGCGGCCTTGAGTCCGCGCGCGACCGCTTTTTTCAGATCGCCGAGGCCGCGCCCCAGATGCTTCGGCGCCAGGCGCGCTAGCGCCGCAAGCGTCGCGCGCAGGTCCTTTAGCTCGGCGGCGTTGTAGTCGTCTTCACGATCGTAAACCGCCGCCGCCCGCGCGAGCATCGCCGCTACATACGCCGCCTGTCCTTGAGCGTATGGAGATGTCAGTTCCGGAATCAGAATCCCGCCTACGGTTCCCTGCAGGCTCGTGAGCAATTCCCTGATGGTTGGTCGCAGCATCGTCGCCCTCTAAATGAGCCTCAGTTGCAGCGCCAGGTCGTCGCACAGCGGCGCGAGCAGTTGTTCCAGAAACGGCATCTGCGCGTCGGCGGTGCGGCCCTGGGTGAAATCGCACACTCCAGTCAGACAAATCGTCGCCATCTTGGCGTTGCCCAGTACCTGGTAGAAGAACAGCCGCGCGCGATCGATGCTGCGCCCGGTCTTTTCTTCGTACAGGCGGTAGAACGCCTCGCGCTCCATGAGTCCGGCGGCAAACTCGCCCCGTCCCCAGAACATCATCGACGCCCACGCGAGATCTTCCATCGGGTCGCCGAGATGCGTCATCTCCCAATCCAGCATCGCGAGCATCCCGTTGTCGTCGTACAGATAATTTCCCGAACGGTAGTCGCCATGCACGACGACGACGCGGTCAGTGACGACAGGATTGGCCGCGAGCCATGCGAATGCGGCGTCAAGGATCGGATAATGCTCGCCCATCCGGTCGCGGTCGTAGATCTCGCGCCAATGAGCGGTTTGGGCGCGCGCGGAATCGGCGGGATCTTTGGGTTCGCCCAGGAATTCAAGTTTGAGCGCGCGATAATCGAGCGATTGCAGACTGGCGAGCTCCTCGAGGAATTGATTGGCGATTTTCTCTCGCAGCGCCGCGGGCTCAGCCTCGGGAAACGCGCCGCCCGAAGTCCGTCCGCCCGCGCGATGCATGATGAAGAACGGGCGATCCATCACCGACGAATCGAGCTCCAGGTAGAGCGGCTCGGGCACGCGCAATCCAGCGCGATACATCGCTTCCAGCACGCGAAACTCGCGCTCGCGATCCGACTTGAGCAATCCTCCGGTCGGATCGCGCCGCCCGATAAGCGGGCGCGAGTGCGGCTGCCCGCTTTCGTTCCATTCGAGCTCGAAGGCGTAAGTCTCGCGCGAGGATCCGCCGGAGATTCGCTTGAGCCCGGCCACGCGGAGGTCCTCCGCATGCGGCATCGCGCGCTTCAAATATTCAGTTAGTCGTGGATGATCCATGCCTGTTAATCCAGCCCGCCGCTGTACCTATGGTGACGCCGGAACCGCGGGAGGGACGGTCAAAGTGTTCGGCGGGGCAGTGGGGGTC
The DNA here is from genome assembly GCA_035531855.1 of Binataceae bacterium (SeqCode). Lineage (GTDB taxonomy): Bacteria > Desulfobacterota > Binatia > Binatales > Binataceae > JBARDN01. The sequence continues at coordinate 18,339 of DATKSB010000134.1, read as the reverse complement.
GAGCCTGCCGGCGCGCCCGCCGGCGCGACCGCATTCATCTGCACCACGGAGGCTTTTAGCTGGTCGGCCTCGGCGTTCTTGCCATGCGCGCGGAGCTGGCGCTCGACGGCGGCAGCGTCATGGCGGAAGTCGTCCATCTGCGCGGCGCTGGGCGGTGACGTCGCCGCGACCGCCGCCGCTGCGGCGAGAGTCTGCTGCGTGAGCTGCTGCAGCTGCTGAGAGAGCACATTCGGAGGAGTTCCCGCGCCCGGTGAAGCCGCCGCCGACGGTGAGGACGCATTGGCCTGCATCTTTGCGAACAGGTTCGCGTAGCGCTTCGCGATCGTGGTCGGCCCGAGGCTCGAGACGAAGAGTTGCGCCTGGCTCTGATTCGACGCGCCGTACAGAACCGCGCCTTCGGGCGCGTACGCGCTCGAAGGATCCCGATTCTCGAGTTCCAGCGAAGGTCCGGTGCCGGTGCCGGACAGGAGCAGAATCGAATCGACGCGCACGCTCTCCGAGTATCCCGGATTAATCGTAATCGCGGCCTGTGAGTCGCCGCCGGTAAGCGGCGCGACCCGGGTCACGGTGCCGATAATCGTGCCGCCATGCGTCACCGGATCATTGGGTCCCAAGCCGTCGGGTGCGTCGAGCACGGTGGAAAAATGCGCCGGTCCGGCGCACGCCGACAGCGCGAAGGCGAGCACGATCGCAATCGCGCAGCCGAAACTCCGCGCGACGATTGCCAGAATTTTGCGCATCGGAACGCCGGAATTTACGCGAACGCCGGCATCACCTCGCGCGCGAACAACTCGACCGACTGCGGCTGATTAAAATCCGCGAACATGATCGTGAACGTGTTGATGCCCATCGCGACCCGCTTTTTCAGCTCCTCGACGACCACGTTGGGAGTTCCCTTGATCGCGGTCGAGGCGAACGGCAGCGCCTGCGCCATCTTCCACTTCTGCTCGACTTCGGCGTCGGTCGCGCCGATCGCGATCAGCAACTGCTCGGAAATATCGATCTGGTTGATGTCGCGATCGACGTCCTTGCAATGCTGCTTGAGCACGTTCAGCTTGTGCTCGAAACTGGTGTAGCCGGCGGGGCAGTTCCAGCGGTCGGCATACCGCGCGACCAGCTTCAGCATCACCTTTTCTCCGCTGCCGCCGATCGTGATCGGCGGATGCGGCTTCTGCACCGGCTTGGGGCTGTTGATCGCTTCGTCGATCGTATACTGCCGCCCCTTAAACGTTGCGCGCTTCTCGGTGAACATCAGCTTCAGGATATGCACGCCTTCCTCGAACTGCTTCAGCCGAACACCCATCGAGGGGAACTCGTATCCGTAAGCCTTGTATTCTTCGTTCATCCATCCGGCGCCGATTCCGACTTCGAGCCGCCCGTTGGAAATCTGATCGATCGTGGTCAAAGATTTCGCCAGCAGCGCGGGGTTGCGGTACGAGTTGCAGATGACCAGCGTGCCGATGCGAATCTTTTCCGTGCGCGCGGCGATTCCCGCCATCGCGGTCAGGCACTCGATATGATCGAGATCCGGCATCCCGCGGGTCCACATGTGATCGACCAGCCAGATCGAATGATAGCCGAGCTTCTCGCAGAGCAGCGCGCGTTCGAGCAGCCCCTTGAAGTTGAGTCCGGCCTGCGGAGAGAACAAGGCAAACTGCGGTTTTTTGGCCATCGAAAAAACTCCCACCCAGGGATTGCGACGAATTGGGTTACCGCAATGGTTTTGCATGGCTTGTGGCGAGGGGTCAACCGGCGATGCGCCGCGGCGGTCCGGATGCTATAAGAGCGCGGCAACCCGGAGGCTTATCGATGGCAAAGCCAGGCGCATCCAGCGGAACGCGTAAGGCGGCAATCTTCGCGCGGATCGCAATCGCGCTCGTTTTCCTGCTCATTGCAGAACTCACTCCCCTTGCGGAGTGCGCGGCGGCCAAGCCCAGCGCCGAGGCGCAGTTCACCAGTGCTGGAGGTCCGCGCGCGATCGAGCAGGCGCCGGGGGTTTACGAATGGCGCTATCTGGCGAAGCCGGGGCCGACGGAATACGACGAGATTGCGTTGCATCGAATCGCGCTCGGACCCCGGGTCCAGGCGCATCGCGCGATCACGGTGCTTTATCTTCCGGGCACCAATATGAACGGCGAGGTCGCGCTCGAGAATCCGCGCTACTCGTTTCCGGTCTATCTCGCCGCGCACGGCGTGGACGTGTGGACGATGGACTATCGCACGCATTTCGTTCCGGGCGCGGTTCCGGCAAGCGTGATCGCGCCGGTCATGAGGCGGTGGAGCAACGAACTGTTTGCCGGCGATATCGAATCGGCGGCGGAATTTATTCTGAACCAGACCAAATCTGACAAGCTCTTTGTCGCCGGCTTCAGCCGCGGAGTCGAGTTCGCTTACCTGTTCGCCGCGATTCATCCGGCGCAGGTTCGCGGGATCATCGCGCTCGACGGTTTTCTGCCGCGTCATCCGACCACGCAGCAGCCGCCGGACAGGATCGTTGACGATATCGGCGGTGCGCATCTTACCTATGAAAAACGGCGGATGCTGATGCAGTTCGTGATCGACAATCCTGACGGTCCCGCGCCGATTCCTAAATACAAAACCGCGCGCGAGAACCTGATTCACGTGGTCTATGACGCCAAAGATTTTGGCGGCAAAGGCGGACTTGCCAATCCGGTTGACGGTCATTCGGATCCGGTGGTCCTGGCGCGGCTGCTGATCGGCTATGATCGCTATTGGCCCGCAGTGCAGGATTACGAAAATCCATTCACGCCGACGCGCTTGGAGGCGCTCAAGGCCTCGAAGATTCCGGTGATCGCGTTCTCGAGCACCAACATCGCAACCGATTGGCCCGTCTGGGTGTACGAATCCGCAACGTCAACCGGCACCAGCAACCCCGCCTTCACCAAGTTCCCCGGATGGGGCCATTTGGACGTGCTATGCGGTAACGCCGCCGAAGCGCAGGTCTTTGCGCCGACCCTCGAATGGCTCAAGCGGCATGCGAAGTAGGCGGATAGGCGGGAGGCTCGGGTCGCGCCGCGTGCTCAGGAGATATCGCCGGCAATAGTAGAACGGCCGCCAGCGTCCACATTCCGAAGGCGACGCCGGCAGCTGCCCAGAAAGAGGCGCGGCGTCCGCGGCGCGCGGCGATCACGGCGATCAGCGGCGCGAGCGCGAGATCGACCACGATCGAGGTTGCGACCACGCTCTCCGGCGCAAGCCGGTTGCCCATCAATGCGAAGCCCGACGTGAGGCTTAAGATGATCGCGAGGGTATTCATCGTTTTGCGCCGCCCAGATACATCCATGATATAATCAGCACCTATGGCACGACAGGACCTTGAGAGTGTGATTGCGAAGCTCCGGCAAATGGGCGAGGAGGGGCTTTCGAGCCTCGTCAGCGAGGCGATGACCAATCCGAAGCTGCGTTCGGGGCTGGGGCGCGCGGGCGAGAAGCTGATGGCGAACAAATCGTCATTCGATCGCAACGTGGAATCGATGCTCGACTTCGTCAATATCCCGTCGAAGAAAGACGTGCGCGATCTGAAGCAGCGCCTGGACCATCTGAGCTCGCAGCTTCTGAATCTGAGCATCAAGCTGGATCGCGTGTTGGCCGAAAAAGATCGCCTCGCGCCAATCAAGCCGATACGAAAGCCTCCCAAGCGCTAGCAAAGATTACTCGCTACGAAGAGGCATTGGTTCCTGACCCCGATGGATTCGTGCGCCGATCTGCGCGAGGTCCGCGAGCGTGCGCGGCTCGTGCTCGAGCTCGGATGAGAGCATCAGCGCGGCGCCGGCGGGCATCGCGGCGCGCAGGGTCTCGAACGAGATCGCTTCGCGGGTTTTGAGCGCAGCGTAGTCCGCCAGATTCCGTTTAAGCTTGCGCTTCAGCGCGGCAGGCATTTTCGCGCGGCTGATTTCCGCCACGTTGGGAAGATCCGCCATCGCGCGGTTCACGATCACGGCGCGCACCCGCAACTCCGCCTTGCGGAGCGCGGCGATAAACTCGCCCGCCTGCGCAATCCTGCCCGCCTCCGCGGTCGTAACGACGATCACCGCCGTGCTTTCCGCGTGCAGCATCGCGCGGGCGCGGCTCGCGCGCTCGGCGAAGCCCTCGTACATCCCCTCGAAGTTCCGCACGAACGCCTGCACATCGCCGAGCAGCTTCAAGCCTGTCACTCGATCGAATGCCGACAAGACCGCTCGCGCCGCCAGATCGACGACACCGCTTCCGAAACGGCCCTGACGGGTGCCGAGCAGGCTGACCGCGCGCGAGCCGAGCAGCTCCAGGAGCCGGCGCGGAGCATCGAGGAAATCCAGCGCCTCGGCGGCGGGAGGAGTATCGAGCACGATAAAATCGGCAGTTGGTTCGGCCGCCAGTTCCAGCAATTTCTCCATCGCCATGTAATCGGCGACGCCTGCGAACGCACTGGCGAGGTTCGCATAAATCCGGCCCGAGATAATCGCTTCGGCTGCGGCGGGCGTAGCGGCGTAGCGGCGCACAATCGCGTCGAAGGTTGACCGTGGGTCCAGGCGTAGCGCGCGCAGCCGCCCGCGCCGCGCCGCACCAGCGGCCAGCGCAATCGAATCGAGCGCTACTTCGCGCGGCTCTGACGCATCCGCGTTTAGCCCCAGTGCATCGAGCAGCCGCGGCGCCGGGTCGACCGTCATCACATCGACCGCGCGGCCGTTGCATGCGCCGTCGATCGCGAGCGCGGCACTGATCGTGGTTTTGCCAACGCCGCCGGGACCGAGGCAAATCGCGAGTTTGCAGCCTGCCAGCTCGAGGCGATTCATCGCGCGGGCATCTCCGCCGCGAGCGTCGCGCCCAGCTCCGCGATTTCCGGCCGGCCCATCGCGGGCCGATAGAGCATTTCGAGCTCGATCATCGGCACGCCCGCGCGCAAAAATTCCTTGCGCGCGCGGCCCGCGGCGGAGCGTTCGCGTTCGCGGCGATGGGCGAGCGCGAGATGCGCTTCCAGTCCATCGATCTCTTCGAGTTCCTTCTTGCTGAAGAGCGCCGCCGGAATGCGATTCATGATCGCGGCGACCGTCGCGATTCCCAGATGCTCCCGCAGCGCGGCCGAGAGCTCGAGCGCCTCGCGAATCGCGAGTTCCTCGGGCGTTACCGTCAGCACAACGCCGAAGCGCTCAGGATCGACGAGAAAGCTCTCGACGCTGTGTGCGATTCGATTAAGCGAGCCGACCGGCGCGATTCCCTTCACCCCGCGTGCGACCGCGAGAAGTTCGAGCGCGCTGCCCGACGCTGGCCCATCGACCACCACGTAGCGATCTTCCAGTGCGGCGTCTCCTCCCATGATCCGCAGCCGTTCCAGCATCAGGAAGGCTTCGAGGCCGGGCAGCGCGGCGGTGACGTAGCCAAAAGTTCTGCTCTTGAGCATCCGGCGCGAAATCGCGGCGACCGGCACGATCCGGCGCATGAACGCCTCGAGCTCGGCATGCGCGCTCAGCGCCACAACTTCAAGCGTCGCGCCCGCGCGGCCGCCGGCGCCGCCCGTCATCGGCGCGCCGAGCAGCATCGAGGCGCTCATCCGAGAATCGAGGTCGGCAAGAATGGTAGGACGCCCGAGCGACAGCGCGTAAGCCAGCGCGGCCGCGACCGTGCTCTTGCCGGTGCCGCCCTTTCCGGTTACGAAGAGAAGCCGCGCGAGCGCCATCGGCTAGAATCTATGGAGCGCGAGCCGCATAGTAAACCGCACGCCATGACCGATTCATCGCCCAAGCTCGGCAGCATCCTGATCGCGATTGCGCCCGCGCATATCGTGCTGTTCAAATCGATCCTCGAAGCCTACGACAATCTGGCGACGCTCCGCACGGAAGATCCCGCGCGGCATCACCTGCGGATTTACTTTGGCGAGGATCAACGCGCCGACCTCGAGCAGGTGCTCGACTCGCTTACCGCGCAATTCGGGATTCGGCGCATCGACTGAACCTTACTGCTCTATTTCGACCGCGTAGTCCTTGCCCTCCCAATCGCCGGTGTCCTGCCAATGAAAGGTAAAGCGAACCGGAGCGCGATCGGCGCTGCCGATATCGATATCCACGAAATAGACTCCGAGCGGCGCTGACATCGCCTGAGTATCGGTCGCGTGGCGCCATTCGTCTTTGGTCCAATGCAGAATGAATGGACGCGCCAATAGTATGCGCAGGCGCACGGGCGCCTTTACCCGGCGCACGCGCCGCCGATTATATTTCCAGATCTCCATCGCACGCCGCGGCCGCGGCATCAGATAGCGCTGTGCCACTTCAGGAATCAGGTCGAAGACCTGCCCGTCCCACGACGAGCGCAACAGCTTGATATATTCCGCATGCGCCCACATCAGCGGCATTGCGGCTCCCGTTTGTCTGCCCAGGAACAGGAGTTCCCCGGGTATGTCGGGCTGATCCCATACCTGTTCCGGCAACAGCCGTGTCTCGTTGGCGAACGCCTCGATCGCGCGCAGGTAAGGAGCCGGGTCGCGTCCGGCGGCCAGCTCATAATGTCCGCGCTCGCCGGTTAAAAGCGGCCACGGCCTGCCCCGTCCGAAGCCCGTGAACGGACCGCCGTCATCCTGCTGGCCGTATCCGTCGTAGTTATAACGCCGCCAGCAGGGCCCCTGCGGCAACTCGATCTTTAACGCGGCATCGATCACGCGCAGCGAATCTTCCATCAGTGGATCGCCGGCGCGGCGGATTCCATAGCGCACCAGTTCCAGGAAGCCGCCATCGACGATCGCCGCCGCCGGAAAATCCGTCGGCACGCCCGGTGGCCGATTATGAATATGCACCGGCAGCGCGTCCGGATCTTCGTTGGGATAGGGACTCTCCGGGTCGGCCGTAGTGATACGCACGTAGTGGCGGCGGATGCCCGGAACCAGGAAGCCGCGATTGGTCACCGTCCAGCGCTCGACGTGCGACTCCAAAAAGTCCGCGTACTCTTCCAGCAGTTGCGCGGTCACCCGATCGCCGCGTTCGAGCGCAAAGCACGCGGCGCAAACCAGCGCGGCGATATTGCTCGCCAGCGTCGAGGGCGAGAACCCGCTGTTCTCTTCCCACCTTTCCTGCTGGGTCGCGGGTCCGTGGCGCAAAAGATAGCGCGCGCCGGCCAGCACCATCGGATAAGGATCGAAGTTCTGCAGCGCATTGGCCTTATGCATCCGCCACGCCAGCATGATCGGAAAAGCGACTTCGTCGAGCTGGATTCCCTGCCAATAGGACATCCCGTCGATCCAGAAATTTTGCGAAAATCCGCCGTCCGCATGCTGCGTGCAAGCAAGATAAATAAGCGCGCGCATCGGCGTGTCCGCGTCTCCCGACGCCAGCAGTCCGGTCGCGCTGTTGACCATGTCGCGGGTCCATACCAGATGGTACCCGCCCAGATCCTCGTCGCCTTTGGCTTCTCCCCACGGGATGCTGAGCGAGGCGATTATCGCGCCGGGAAAACTCTTGTCCTCATGCGCGAGCAGCAGTTCATGGCTGCGGCAATAGAGCTCGCCGCCGTCGCCCGACGAGGGGCCGATCGGCAGGAAGTGCCGGGCCGCGCGCTCCCACTGCTCGATAAAGCGCTCGCGATGCTCCTCGAACGGAGTTCCGAGCGACTGGAACACGCAGGTCACCGCGCGATGGGTCGAGCTGCCAAAGCCGAGTCCGAGCGTGAATTTGCGCGACACGCTCAAATCGATCTCGCCGGTCAGCGCGATATTGCCGTCGGGCGCGGATCCGAACTGATGTTCGAGCTGGAAAGTCCGCGACAGCTCCTGCCATCCGTCGGTGGTTCCGACGTACCCGCACGAGCGTTTGATGAACGGCACCGTCGCCGCCATCGCGAGCCAGGTGCCGTTTTTATTCGCGGTGATAAATTCGCGCCCGATGATGCTGGTTAGATTGCCGTTGTTGCCCCATCCGCCGACGCACAGATGCGGCGAGAGCAATACATAGAGATGCAGCTTCGCCAGGAAATCGGGGTCGCCCGCCAGCCGCACGTCCATCAGGATCGCGTTGCGATGCGGATCTGAAATGACTTCCTTTTCGATCTGATAACGCCCGGCGGGATCGCGGTTGACGATTCGCACCCCCAGTCCGTGCTGGGCCAGGTACTCGGTATGAGCGATCAGGTCGCGGCGTTCTTCGTGAAAGAAAGTCTTGCCGTCGGTCACCAGCAACTGCAGGTCACGCACCTGCGGCTGGTCGATCGTCGGATAATAAATTTCGTTGAGCACTCCCTTCGAGAGCGTGAACCACACCCTGCTCACCGACGAATACGCCGTCCCCACCACGTCTTTGGCGCTGCGCGTCCATCGCGGCGGAATTCCCGGAGCGCCTGTCGCGCGCGGCTGATCCTGAAGTATTGCCATGTGAATCCCTCTTGTATGCCGCGCGCATCGCTTGAGTGCTAGCCCGCGTTCGCCGCGCCATCCGGCGCCGGAGCCGCGGCGGCAGTGCGGAAGACGTAAGCCACCCCGATACTCAGTCCGTACAGGCCGAGCAACGGAATCGCGAGCAGGAATTGCGATACCATGTCGGGCGGTGTCAGTATCGCCGAGACGATGAAGATTACCAATATCGCGTACCGGAAATAGCGCATCATCAGCTTGTAGTCGATCATGCCGAGCCGGGTCAGAAAGAATGCGAAGATCGGCATCTCGAACGTGATTCCGAATGCGAGCAGCAGCTTGGCCGAAAACGCCAGGTATTCGCTTATCCGGATAGTCGGAGTGATCCCGATACTGGCGTACTGCTGCAGGAAGAAGGCGAAACCGATCCGGAACACCACCGCCCAGCAGAAGTATCCGCCCAAAAGAAAAAACAGCGTCGCCGACACAATAAACGGCAGCGCCATCCGCCGCTCATTCTGGTACAGCCCCGGCGCGATGAATTTCCAGATTTGATAAAACACCGCCGGACTCGCGATAAACAGTCCCGCGATCAGCGCGACTTTGATCTTGGTGAAAAATGCCTCGCCGACACCCGTCCCGATGAGCAACAGCTTGCCGTGCGAGACCTCGCGAATCGGCAAAGTCAGCGCCGCGAACAGCGGGTCGGCGATCGCATACGCAATCAGGAACCCGGCCAGAAGCGCGATCGCCGCGTACACCAGCCGCACGCGCAATTCCTTCAGATGCTCGATCAGCGACATCCGGCCGAGCAGTCCGCCGTCGCTGTCGTCGAGCGGTTCCGGCGCGGGCGGCGCCGGCTCGACGGCCGTCACGGCTTCGGGCGGTTGCGCCGGCGGTGGGTTTAGTTCCTGGGTTGCCACGGTCGCGCGGTCAGGAGGGCTCATGCCCCGGCGGATCGGGCTTCGCCGCCGCGGTCTCGGCAGTCTTTGCCGCGGGGGATTCCGGCGCGCGCGGAGCGGACGCTATCGGTTGTGGAACCGCGGGCCGGGTCGCGCGCGCGGGATCCTCGAGCGGCGGCGCCGCGGCGGGATCAGCGCGGTTCGGCTGCTCTTCGAGCACGTCGCTCAGCTCGCGCATCACGGTGTTGCTCGCCGAGCGTAGCTCGCGCAATATCTTGCCTACCGTGCGCAAGACCTCGGGCAAACGCTCCGGACCGAGCACGACCAGCGCGATCGCCAGCACGATAACTATTTCAAACAGGTCCACTCGCAGGATCGCGCCGCGCCGGCGCTATATTGTTTCGGCAGATTTCGGTGCATATCGCTCGACTGATCATTCTTAGCACAGATGGTGGAGTCAACGATGCTCAAGACCGCGATAGTGACCGACCGGGCGTACCTGAAACATTTCGCCGGACGGTCGCATCCTGAACGCCCCGAGCGAATCGCCGCGATGATCGAGATGGCGGAGTCGCTCGACCGCCCAAATCTCCGCCTGCTTGCTCCGCGCCCCGCAACGCTCGAGGAGATCGCGCTCTGCCACCACCTGAACTATATCGCGTCGGTCGAGCACACCGCGTCAGTCCCGCGCTTCGACTTCGATCCCGATACGCACACCTGTGCTGATACCTACCGCACCGCGCTACTCTCCGCAGGCGGCGTGCTGACGGCAGCCGAGTTGGTGATCGACGGGGCGGCCGACAATGCGTTCGCGCTCGTGCGCCCTCCGGGACATCATGCGCGGCCCGCGCGTGCGATGGGCTTCTGCTTTTTCAACAATGTCGCAATCACCGCGCGCTGGCTCGTCGAGAAGCGCGGACTCGAGCGCGTGATGATCGTCGATTGGGATCTGCATCACGGCAACGGCACCCAGGAAATATTCTATGATTCCGCGCAGGTGTTGTACGCCTCGACCCATCAGTATCCGCACTACCCCGGCACCGGCTCTCTCCACGAAATGGGCGCGGGCGCGGGCGCGGGATTCACGGTGAACGCCCCGATGCCGGCGGAGTATGGCGACGACGAATATCTGCGTTTCTTCGATGAGTTCATTTTGCCGATCGGGCGCAAGTTCAAGCCCGAGTTCATAATCGTGTCGGCCGGTTTCGATTGTCATTTCCGCGACCCGCTCGGTGATATGCGCGTCACCGAAACCGGATTCGTCGCGATGACGCGGCGGCTCAAAGAGCTCGCGGCCGAATACTGCGGCGGCAGGATGATCGCCGCGCTCGAAGGCGGCTACGATATCGCGGCGATAGTCGATTCCGGACGCGCGGTGATCGAGGAGCTCGGCCGCGAAGCCGGCGATCCGATCGCGAAGCCGCGCGGCGGCGAACGCGTGATGCCGATAATCGAGCGCGCCGCGCACGGCGTCGGCAAATTCTGGAACCTTGGCTGATCGAACGCGAAGTCAAGAGTTAAGGAGGAAGGGGAGGGGCGGTGGCGGCAAGAGCCAAGCGTACGATCAAACAGCCGCGCCTGGTCGCGCTCGGCGGCGGCATCGGATCGCGCGAATTGCCGCTGGTCAGGCGCAAAACCACCGTGGGCAGCGACCTTGGCAACTATTTCGTTCTGCCCGAGAAGACCGTCTCACGCCGCCACGCCGTAATCCGCCGCCGAATCCGCGGCTACGATCTGATCGACCTCGAATCGACCAACGGCACTTACTTAAACGGCAAGCGCGTAACGAAGCCCGTACGGCTCAAGCGCGGCGACGAGGTTCGCTTCGGACAGGCCGCCTTTGCTTTCATGCCCGGCGCGGGCGCGCGCGGCCCCGGCCTGCGGGTTGCGGTTCCTCTCATGCTCCTGCTGTTTCTGGCCGCCTTCTCGTTGACCCGGCGATGGCTTCAGCGCGACCTGCGCGAGGCGCTCGGCGAATCATCAGCCCCCAAGTTGTCCGAGCCCGCCGCGGCAGCATCCGCGCTCGCAGCGTCGGCGTCATCAGTGACATCGCTATCCGCGACTCCCTTGCCGACGCCGTCGGGTCCGCAACCCGAATGGCTCAAGCGGCTCAACGCTTACCGAGCGATGGCCAAGGTCGCGCCGGTGGTCGAAGATCCAACGCTCAGCGCGGGCGACAGCGCGCATGTGAAGTACCTGGTCGAAAATCTCGGTCCGTCGCTGCGCGCGGGCGGCAATCCCGGAATCGATTCGCATCTCGAAAGCGCGGACAAACCCGGCTACTCGGCCGCGGGCGCGAGCGCGGGAAAATCCAGCGACGTCGATTTCATCGCGTTCGGCGGCATGAAGATCAAGGATCCCGCCGGATGGGCGCTGGTCGATTGGATAAGCGGCGCGTTTCATCGCCTGCCGCTTCTGAGTCCGCGCCTGCGCCGCGTCGGCTTCAATCAGGTCTGCGATCGCGGATTGTGTGTAGCCGCGCTCGACGCGCAAAGCGGCGTCGAGCCAAGCCCCGCGGGAACCGCATACGGGACCCCGGTCGAGTTCCCCGCCGATGGCGCAACGATCGCGCTGCGGACCTTCACCGACGAATGGCCCGATCCGCTGAGCGCGTGCGCCGGATACAAGGCGCCTACAGGCCTGCCGATCACGCTCGCGATCGGCTACTGGATTCGCACCAGTCTCGATGCGTACTCCTTCGAGCGAATCTCCGCTGACGGCGCCGCAACCAAGCTCGACGCCTGCGGCTTCGACTCCTCGACCTACACCAACCTCGACCCGACTACCCAGAAAACCGCCCGCCAAGTCCTGCACGCCCAAGGCACGGTAGTGGTAATCCCCGAAGCCCCCCTGACCGCCGGCGCCACCTATCGCATATCGATGACAGCAAGCGGAACCCGCTACCAATGGACCTTTTCGATCGCGCGATGACCACTTTTCCAGTTGGGGCTGTGATTAAGCCGAATTCTCGTCCGTCATCCTGCGATCAAAGTCGGGGATGTTCGGGGCAGGGAGAACCGGAAAAGTGATCGGTGGCGCGAGCGTCTCGCCCGTGGCGACAACGGGCCAACGGGCCGCCCACCAATGAATGCAGCCGCGCGAACCAGCGTCCGTTTGAATTCCACTCCACGCACTCGGCGCCGATAAGAGAAATTCATCGGTGGGGCGCGCCCGCGGCGCACCCATCTCCCACGGGCGAGACGCCCGCGGCACTAAATGAAGAAGTGCCTCGCCGCAATTCCTTGCGCGGCGGAGTATTCGTAGGGGCGCGTCGCGACGCGCCCGTTTTGCGCACGCCACTTAGCTTCGCGCGCGGCGCAGAAAAAAAGCGCGCGACGCTTTCGCTCGTTCCCCTCTGCCATCCTTCGTACCTAGTCCCCCTTCCCGATGCGGGAAGGGGGCAGGGGTTAGGTCGATCGCTTCGCGACGCTCAAAAATCCAGCGCGATCACTGTTGCGATTGGATCAATCAGACGCTCGGGGATGTCGATTATCAACTCGCCCACCGGATCCTTGTTGAATACCGCGTCCATCGCGGCGATCCGGCGATGCAGCTTCAGCTTCTCGTCCGAACCTAATACCGTCGCGCCCTTCACCTGCCTGACGTGCAGTCCGCGCACCGATACCGCCTCATAGGGACGCATCACGCAGTGCAGGTACACGCGATTGCCGCGCCGCGTCGAGGGTCCGTAGAATTGCCACGGCTCGAGGCCCGCCGTTGTCCCCGCGATACTCTCGCCGTTGCGCGCCGTCCAGCGGGCGAAGGCTTCCAGGCGCTCCACATGCTCGGGCGGCAGCGTGCCGTCGCCGGTCGGGCTGACGTTGAGCAGCAGATTGCCGTTCTTGCCCGCGACTTCTTCTAACGTATGGACAAGATTCCGCGCCGATTTGTAATGCCGATCGCCCGGGTTGTAGCCCCAGCTATTGTTCATCGTCATGCAGGTCTCCCACGCGCGCGCGGGCGCCACGGCGGGAACGGCCTGCTCGGGCGAGTCGTAGTCGCCGCATCCCGGCAGGCGATCGTTGATGACGATCTCGGGCTGCAGCTCGCGGATCATCTTCTCGAGCTCGCGCGCCTTCCATTCTTCGGGCGAGCGTTCCCATCCGCCGTCGAACCATAGCAGATCGATTTTGCCGTAGTTGGTCAAGAGCTCGCGCATCTGCGCGAACATCACGCCGATAAACCTGGTCCACTGTTCCGGCGTGCCGCGGCGCCATGCGCCCCACTTGTACGGTTTGTCGGCCTCGGTGAACGCGGGATAGTCCGGATGATGCCAGTCGATAAGCGAGAAGTAGAAGCCGACGCGCAGGCCCTCGGCGCGAAACGCGTCCGAATAATCGCGCACGATATCGCGCTTGAATGGCGTATGCGCGACGCCGTAATCCGAGGTCGCGGTGTGGAACATCGCAAAGCCGTCATGATGCTTCGTCGTCAGCACGCCGTACGTCATGCCCGCGCGTTTGGCCATCCGCGCGATCGCGCGCGCGTCGAATTTCGTTGGGTTAAAGGTTGCGGCGGTCGAATGATAATCGTCCACCGCGACGACTTGCGCGTTGGGCAGCGAGTTGATGCTGCCGACCAGCGGCCACGACAGTTCCCATCCGCGTTGTGACGACGGCGCCCAATGAATGAACATCCCCAAGCGGGCAGTATCGAACCATTTTTCCATAACGCCGCGGATTGTCGCGCGCCCCGCGTGCGATGTCCATCGCGATGCGCCAGTTGGCGGAGCAGTACCCTCACCCAGGCGCATTACCCGCGCTCGACCGCCGCTGGATACTCTCTCCCGCCGGGAGAGGGCGACGCGGCGCGGCGATTGCTTTTTTTGCAATCGCCGTGACGTGTGGGTGAGGGTGCTTACTTCGCCGATCTTCGCGCCGTCCGCCCACCGCCCGCTTTGAGAATCGGCGCGGCCTCGTGGTATGGAATCGTTAAGGGCGCCACCCGCGTAATGGCGATGGCACCCGTGAGGAGGCGACGCGCGATGAAGATCTCGATGTTCCATTTGATGCCCTACCGCGACCTGCCCGCGGATTTCGAGCAGCGCTACAACTCGGTATGGGTCGATCCGCCGTATTGGGAACTCGCCGATTCGAACAAGGTCGGGCAGTACTACAACTGGACGCTCGACGAGCTGATCCACGCCGCCAATAACGGCATCGACGGAATCTGCGTCAACGAGCATCATCAAAACGCCTACGGCTTCATGCCGAATCCCGACCTGATGGGCTCGATCCTGGCGCGCGCGACCAACGGCACCGACGTAGCGATCGTGCAGATGGGCTCGACGCTGCCGACTTCGAATCCGCCAATTCGCGTCGCCGAGGAATACTCGATGATCGATTGCATCTCAGGCGGCCGGATGGTCGCCGGGATGCCGCTTGGAACCTCGCAGGACGTGAACCTCTGCTACGGCATCTCGCCGATCGAGCAGCGCGAGCGCTACTACGAAGCGCACGATCTGATCATCAAGGCGTGGACCGCGAAAGAAATCTTTCCGTGGAACGGCAAGTACTTCAAACTCCCGATGGTCAATATCTGGCCGCGTCCGATTCAGAAGCCGCATCCTCCGATATGGATTCCCGGCAGTGGCAGTCTTTCGACCTGGGATTTCTCCGCGCGCAACGACCATTGCTACTGCTTCCTTAGCTATTGGGGAAATAATTTCGGCAAGCGCGTGATGGACGGATGGTGGGATTTCGTCGCGAAGGGCAATCACGATCCGAATCCCTACCGCGCCGGATTCCTGCAGCTCGTCGCCGTCTCCGAAACCGACGCCAGCGCCGAAAAAGATTACTACCAGCACATCCGGTATTTTTACGACAAATGCCTGCACATCCAGCCCGAGTATTTTCCCGTCGCCGGCAATCAGGATTACAAGAGCCTGGTCAACTCGGTCACCAAGCTCAATCCGCAGATGTTCGATCTGATGGGCAAGATCCCGACCTGGAAGTACAAGGACTTTATCGATAACCAGTTCGTCATCGCGGGCTCGCCCAAGACCGTCACTCAGCAGTTGATGGAGGCGGTCAAGAAACTGCGCGTCGGCAATCTGATGGTGCTCTTGCATATCGGCTCGATGCCGCATGAGCTGACGATGAAGAACGTCGAGCTGTTCTGCAAAGAGGTGCTGCCAAACTTCCGCGATGTCTGGGACGGCGAGTGGGAAAACAAGTGGTGGCCCGAAAAGCTGCGCAAACCGCGCGGCACCAACGCGATCGCCAACGGCGCCAAGGCCGGGGCGGCGCAGGTTCAAGGATAATATGGCCACCGAAAAAAGCATCAGCGTCTGGGGCGATAGAGTTCATCCCAAGGTCAAAATCTCCGGCACCGGATCGCCCGTCGTCTATCTGCACGGCGGCTACGGACCTATAGATACCGAATTAGTCGAGGAGCTCGCCAAGCATCACACCGTCTATGCGCCGGAGCATCCTGGTCTTAGCGCCGGCGACGAAGATGCGATCAAGGCGCTCGACGATTTCTGGGATCTGGTCCTCTACTACTACGACCTGTTCGACAAGCTCGGGCTCAAGTCGCCGGCGGTGGTCGGACATTCGTTCGGTGCGATGGTCGCGGCTGAGGTCGCGGCGACCGATCCGACCCGCGTGAGCAAGCTCGTGCTGATAAACGCGCTCGGCCTGTGGCGCGACGCGTATCCGGTCGCGAACTACGTCATCACGGCGCAAACGAAACTGCCCGAGCTCCTGTTCCGCGATCCGCATCATCCCGCGCTCAAGCGAATCGTGCTCAATCCCGAAGATCAGCAGGGCTTCATCCGAATCACCTGGTCGCTCGGATGCACCAGCAAATTCTACTGGCCGATTCCCGACAAGGGCTTGAAGAAGCGGCTGCATCGAATTACGGCCCCGACCCTGATTTTGTGGGGTAAGGAGGACAAGGTGGTAGCGCCGATTTACGCCGAGGACTTCCGCAAGGCGATTCACGATGCGAAAGTAGAAATGATCGCGAGCGGTGCGCACATGATGACCCTCGAGGACCCGGGCAAAGTAGCCGCCGCCGTCACGAAGTTTTTGAAGTAGGGATGAGAGCGTGAAATACGCAGTCATGTTCGAGAAGACCAGGACCGGCTACTCAGCGTATGTACCGGATCTTCCCGGATGCGTTGCGGCGGGCAAGTCGGTTAGGGAGCTCGAGCGATTGATCCGTGAGGCGATCCAGTTGCACCTCGACGGACTGCGCGAGGACGGCGCGCCGATCCCAAAGCCGGCCGCGATTTGTGAATATGTCGAGAGCGGAGAGCTCTGAGCGAGCCGGACTTATCCAGCCACGTGCTTGCGCGCTCGCGCGAGGTCGAATACTCAAAGGAATCTGCGTGCAACGATGATGATCGGAGACGTGAGAGTGAAACTTAAGAAACTATCCTGCCTTGCCGCCTTCGCCGCGATACTAATCGTCGCCTCGGCCTGCAACGGCTCAACGGACGGACTACCATTGAGAAACACCGGACATTACGCAATCGTCAATTCGGACCGCGGCACTTTCGTGATCGAACTCTATCCGAAGGTCGCGCCCAAAACGGTCGAGAACTTCGAGACCCTGGTCAAAAAGGGTTTCTACAATGGCCTGACCTTTCATCGCGTCGTGCCTGATTTCGTCGTCCAGGGCGGCGACCCGGACGGCACCGGCACCGGCGGTCCCGGCTACACCGTTCCTGCGGAGATCGACAAGAATGAGCATCACCTGCGCGGCACCGTCGCGACTGCGCGCACCGGCGATCAGGTGAATCCGAAGCGCGAATCGTCGGGCAGCCAGTTCTACATCTGCCTGGCGCCGCAGGCCGGCCTCGACGGCGATTACACCATCTTCGGCGGCGTGGTTAAGGGCATGGACGTGGTCGATCAGATTCAGAAGGGCGACCATATGAAGACGATCACGCTGTCGAGCGAGCCGCCAAAGTAAGCGCGCGAATTTCGCGATGGCGGCCAACGCAAGCGGGTACCAAAACGGGCCCTACTTCAGCGTCGATCTGCACCTGCATACCAACCGCGGCAGCTCGGACTCGAACCTCGCGCTGACCGACCTGGTCGAGCGCGCGCGCATAACCGGCATCGGCGCGGTCTGTATCACCGAACACGACACGATGTGGGATCTGCGCGAGGCGCCCGCTCTCGGGCGCGATTCCGGCCTGCTGTTCCTGCGCGGAATGGAAGTCACCACCGACCTGGGCCATATCGGAGTGTTCGGGCTGGACCACTATATCGGCGGAATCTACAAGCTCGCGGAGTTGCGCAGAGTTGCCGATCTGAATGGCGCGCTGCTGGTCGCAAATCATCCGTTTCGCTACAAGCTCGACCCGCGCTTTTCGTTTATCAATCCCGATCACGAGCCGATCGACGCGGGCTATCCCGATCGCGCGGCGAAGCTCAAGATTTTCGAGCTGGTCGATGCGATCGAGGTCTTAAACGGCGCCTGCTCGGAGGACGAAAACGTCTTCGCGCTCCGGGTCGCGCGTCATCTGGGGATGCCCGAGGTCGCGGGCTCGGACTCTCATTCGATGAATTCAGTCGGATGCGTGACGACGCTGCTCGACGCTCCGGTCGCTGACGAGCGCGAGCTAATCGACTCGATAAAGTCGCGCCGATGCCGCGCCGGCCGCGGCCTCCTGCAGCACGCGCTGGCCGAATTCGACCTGCCCGCGCAGGAATAAAATCAGGCGGCCACAAAGACACTAAGACACGAAGGCAGACGGCGGATCCTGATCCCGCAAGAGACCTTCTTCTTTGTGTCTTCGTGTCTTCGTGGCCGCCGGATTCTTTTCACGCGATTGTTTGCGCTTTCGCTGGTGCGATACAATTCGGCGGCTGACACGCGGCATCATTGATGGCAACCAATCGAGATCGCTTCTCGCTGATCGAGGAAATTACCTCGATCGGCGGTGAAGACCACGACGACCTGCGCTCCGCGCTCGATCGTATCGTCGCCGCGATCGCGGAGGGGATGCAGACCGAGGTCTGCTCGCTTTATCTGTTCGATCCGCAGGGCGAACGGCTGGTGCTGCGCTCGACCTTCGGCCTGGACCGCGATTCAGTCGGAAAAGTCTCGATGCGTCCCAGCGAGGGTCTGGTCGGGATGGTGATCGAATCGGGC
>DATKSB010000133.1:0-13091 GCA_035531855.1 Binataceae bacterium (SeqCode) | reverse complement strand
GTTCTTCCTGCAGCCGCTGGCGAACGAAAACCAGTCCGACGTGCTCGAGATGATGCGCCATCCGCGATCCGTGGTTACGTTCTCGGACTCGGGCGCGCATGTCTCGCAGATCATGGATTCGTCGCTGCAAAGCCATGTGCTGAGCTACTGGGTGCGCGACAAGCAGGCGCTGACGCTCGAGGAAGCGATCAGGATGCTGACCTTCGTCCCGGCCTCGTACTGGGGCCTTCCGGGACGCGGACTGCTGCGCGAGGGATGGGCCGCCGACGTGATCGTGTTCAACCCGGACACCGTCGCTCCGCTGATGCCGGAACTCGACCACGACCTGCCTGCAGGCGCACGACGCCTGAAGCAGAAGGCGGCGGGGATGATGGCGACCGTCGTCAATGGCGAGGTCGTGCTGCGCAACAACGAACCCACCGGCGCACTGCCGGGACGGTTGTTGCGCGGACCGTTGGCGGCGCGCTGATCCGGCCTCGCGGCAGCATCGGCGGCTGTCGTTCGCGGACGGAAATTTTCGCCATGCGACGCCGCGGCGGCCGCGATTGAATTTATCCGTTCCCTTGCGCGTCCAATCGGATCGGATGAGCCATAATCGAACCGCACGCTGGCCAAATGCCGCATTGCTGATCGCTTCCAGCTTTGCAGTGCTGACCTTCGTGCAGCTCCTGCAGCCGCTCGATTCGATCGCGCTCAAGCAGTACCCGGCGGCGGCGACTTCGCACTGGTCCAGCTATAAGCATACGGTCAAGGAAGTCGGGACGAGCGATGGCCCGGGGCCATTCGCGGGCGCGGTGGCCTTTCAGAAAATCGGCTTCAACTCGACGCCAATTCGATCCGCACTGGACGTTTCACGCGCGGGCCTGGGCCCGTCACTTTGGCGGGAACAATCGCGGCTATTTCTGCGCAAGCTACCGCCTGCGTCGGCCGATCCCGGGCACTGATTCTCTCTTTTAGCTTCGGTTCCATCGCGGCCTGTCATGCGTCTGTTTGACGCCGGGCCGGCCAGTTGTGGCTTACGCTTCTTGGAATACCCGACTCGGATGGAAATCGTCCAGGTCGAAGGATTTTAGACCATGCACACGGAATCAAAAGCCTCTTCCCAGGTTTTCAGCACCGGCACACGCCACGAGGCTGCGCGCCGCAACGTTTCGCGAATGTCCCGGCGCGACGCGCTGGAAGCGATGCTGCTTCAGATGCGCGATCAGGAGCTTGCGCGGCTCGAACAGTTGGCGCGCACCGAGGTGCGTCACGATGCGCTGCTCTCGCCTGATGATCTGGACAATGCGCGCAACCAGGAAGACCTTGACGTGCATATCAGCCTGATCGATCTCGCCGAGTCCCGCCTGCGCGCGGCGATGAGCGCGCTAACGCGGCTCGAACAGGGAGAATTCGGAATTTGCCCGGAATGCGGCGATGAAATATCGTTCGAGCGTCTGCGGGCGGTGCCGATGGCGGCGCGATGCGTCGATTGCCAGCAAGCGCTCGAGGAATCGGCGCGGTCGCGGAGGACTCATGGCTCGAACTCGATCTCGATGCCTGCGCTGTTCGACGCATATCAGTCCGAACCGCGCGGCGCCGAAGCGGGCGAGCCGGACAGCGCCCCGGTTGCCGCGCCCGAGCGCGTCGCCCGCCGCCGGGGAGCGAGCACCCGGCGATAGCGAAGACGCAACGGCTGCGAGGCCGCAATTGCCCTCGCGGCCGTGGCCGCCGGGCGGCGCCGTGGAAGCTTTTCGATGAACACCCACAACAACTTTGCCGCCGCGATCTCCGCCGCGCTGATCGCGGCGGCTGCGTTCTCCGGATGCACGCGCGGGACAAACTCCGCCGCGCCGCGGATGACCGAGGCGATGCCCTCGATTCAAGCCCACGTGCTGCATACCAGCGGCGATTCGTCGGCGCCGACCTTCCTTCTGCCCGCGGCGAACCAGCACTTCGTCGGGACTTGGGGCGGCCACGTGAGCGTCGATCCCTCGCAGACCAAGCTGGTCGGACAAGCGGTCATGCCGGCGAGCTATTATTTCGGCGTGATGAACGGGACGATCTACCTGCGCACCGAGGTTTACGGCAACGCCGCGTGGCCGGTGGTCAAGTCGAGCGTGAAGCTGCTCGACCCTTCGCAAGTCCGCTTTCAGCTCGATTCGATGTGCAGCACGTGCAAGCCGCAGTGCCGCGAGGTTGAAGCCACCACGCTCAAACTGGTCAACGATAATTCGCTCGAGGTGGAAGTCAACGGATATGCGTACTGGCAGGGCGACGGCTTCACCCAGGTGAATTATCACGGCACGCTGCATCCGATGGACGCGCAGCAGCTCGCGGCGATCGACGCCGAGGTCCAGCGCAATCACGTGCTGCTCACCAAGATCAACGCGAGCAAAGGCGCTTCGCCGTAGCCGTAACGGCGCTTGCGGCTAATCGCCGCGCGAGAAGCGTTCCGCGGCGGTGAGCAGGTCGCGCAGAAACTCCATCGAATCGTTTGACGGGAGCTCGGCGAGCTCCAGGCGCGCGCGCAGGGTCTCGGCTACCTCGGCAACGAGCGCGGCGCTGCGCTCTTGCGGCATCGAATCCACGCGGCGGATAGTCGCGCGGATGAGCTGCAGCTCGCGCGGTCCGATTCGCGCGATTTGCCGCCGGGTCAGCGCCGCCGGCAGCGCGCCGTCGCGCGGCGCGATCTCAGGCGCGGCCTGCGGACGGTCCAGCCGGATCACGATAGTTCCGGCAACGTGGTCGCCCAGACGCTCGCCGCTCGGCGACAACACGATCGAAATCAGCCCGACCACGTAATACTCGGGCAGCATGTCAACGATTCGCATCAGGTTGCGCACGATCGAGGCGCGCAAATCGATCGGCATCCCGTCGCGCCGCACGACGCGCAGGCCGATAATGTATTTCCCGAGCGAACGCCCGTTTGCCAGCATCTCCCAAACGATGAAATATCCGAATTCGACCGCGAAATGCGCGAGCAGAAAGATTGCGATGATCAGACCCTCGACCAGTCCAAAGGACGCCGGGGTTGGCCGCCCCGCATTGGCGTTGCGCGCCGCTTCGCGCGCGGCGCGCGCGACCTGATGAAAGAAAGTATGAAAAAAATGGTCGATAAAGTTTCCCGCAGGCAGAATTATGATCATCGCGATCAGCAGTATCGCCAGCAAGAGCAGGATCAACCCGAGATCGATCGCGTAGGCGAGAATCCTGAGCCCCGGCCCCGCGATCGGCAAATCCAGACGGACTCCCTCGGGCGAGAACAGTCCGTGAACCGGAGTGTCGGACGCTTCGGGATTGGGATTCATCGGAGCCGTCCGTGAACGCCGCGCGGGACCGGCAGGTGCGCGACAGGATGGAGGCGATCCTCGACGGGATCGAGCGGCCGGGAATGCGCGCGTCGTTCGACGAAATCCGCGAGCTCGCGCATCTGTACCGGCTGAACTCCGCGCGCCTGGCGATCCTGCGCTCGCGCGAGGCCGACCCCGAGGCGGTCCGCTACCTGAACGCGTTGTGCGTGCGCGCGTTCACGCACTTGCAGGTTTCGCCGCCGCATCCGCGCGGGCCGGCGAGATTCTTCATCACCGATTTTCCAGCGACCCTGGCCGCGACCGCTCGGCTCCAGATGCTGGCCGCCGCGCTTCTGATCGCGGGCGCGATCGTCGGCGCGGCGCTGGTCGCGCGCAATCCCGCCGCTCTGTACGTATGCATCCCGGGCTGGATGTATCCGGCCGACGAGTTGCAACAGCTCGCCGGCTCGGCGGAAGTGCGCCGGCAATTTCTGGGGCATCAGAGCATGACGCTCGGAATCAAATCGATTTTTTCGGCGGGGTTGTTTATCCACAATACCGAGGTCGGGATGATGGCGTTCGCGACCGGCATTCTAGCGGGAGTCCCGACCCTTGTCCTAGTGTTCTACAACGGGCTGACGCTGGGCGCCTTCGAATCGATCTTTTCGCACGGCGATACCCGGTGGCTATTTTGGGCATGGCTGCTGCCGCATGCGATACCCGAGTTGCTGGCGACGATCCTGTGCGCATCGGGAGGATTGGTGATCGCGAAAGCCGTCGTCGCTCCGGGACGGGCCGGCACCGGCGCTGCGCTTCGTAAGGCGGCGCGCCCGGCGCTGCAGATGGTCACGGCGGCAATTCCGCTTCTGATCCTCGCGGCGGCAATTGAAAGCTTTCTGCGCCAGTCAAATCTCTCGACCGGCGCGCGTTACGCATGCGCCGGCGTGGCGCTCGGGACGATCGTGGCCTACGCCGCGTACGTGCTGCGGCTCAAGCGGCAACGACCGGGAATCGACCTCGAATGGCTGGTCAAAGGAGGCCAGCCTGCCGCACTGCCAGGTACCGGTTCAAGACCGGCGCGTTGATGCGCGCCGGGTCGAGGTCGAGCGTCTGTGCGCCGAACCGAGCGATTCGGCCGATAGCGGCCTCGCGTTCGTCCACCAAGTCCTGCAGCGCGAGCTTGCGGTAGAGCCGCTCGCGCGTGATCTCGGGATCGCGGCGGTCGGCCTCTGCGAGCAATCGATCGCGCAGCGCGACCAGCAGCACCACGTGGCGGCGCGCGACCACCGACAGGTACGCCTCGAGCTCGCGCGAGGCGCTGCCTTCGACGAAATCAGTCAGCACCACGATCAGTGCGCGTTTTTTCTGGAAGCGCGCCAGATTCTCCGCCAGCACGCGATAGTTCGGCTCAAACGGCGCCGGCTCGAGCTTGAGCGTCGCCGCGGCGATCCCGGCGGTAGCGGCGCGTCCCGACTTCGGCCGCACCATCAGGCGCAACTCGCGATCGAACGCGAGCAGCCCCACGCGATCTCCAAATTCATTCGAAGCGCGCGCCAGCGCCACCGCGCAGTCGAGCGCGTGATCGAGCTTGGAGCTGTCGTCCACCCGCGCCCCCATCAGGCGGCCGGTATCGACCGCGATAATCAGGGTATGGCGGCGCTCGGTCTGATATTGGCGAACGATCAGGCGGCTGCGGCGCGCGGTTGCGTGCCAATCGAGATGCCGGGGGTCGTCGCCGTCCGTGTACTCGCGCATCGATTCAAACTCGCTGCCCTCGCCGCGCGCGCGCCGCGGCCGCATCCCCAATTCGTCGCGCAGCGAGCGCTGGCTAAGTGCGCCGCGATTAGGCGCCGCACTCGACGGCGGCAAAATTGCGACGACGCCGCCCAGCGCAATCCGGACGCGAAAGCGCAGGAGTCCCATCCTTGAGGTCCACAGCAGATAGATCGGGCCAAGCGCGCGGATACCGCGCCGGCGCGGAACGATCTCACGCGAAACTTCGAAGCTCCCGCCGGCGGCGACGGTCAACGGCTCGAGGATCAAGTCGCCGCCGAGATCCGCAGGCAACTCGTCGAGGATCGAGACAGTCGCCGGCGCGCCCGCTCGCGTGATTCGGTAGAGGATCGATACGGGTCGGCCTTTGACCATCCGCTCCGGCAGCACGCGGACGAGACTCGGCGCGGGGTCGCGGCGGCTCGTCTTCCAATCGACGAACGCCAGGGCGGCGAGCGCGCCGAAAATCACTATCGCGGGGCTGAGCAGGAGCGGAAACGGCACCGCGGCCAGTGCGATCGTCGCCGTAAGCCCGGCCAGCCTGACTATTCGCGGCGCGGCGCGAGTCGCGATTACGGCTTGGCTTGGAACTTCTGGCGCATTCATCAGTGCGGCACCGGCACGCTCCGCACTACTTCATCGACGGCGTCGTCCGGACTCATGCCTTCGACCTCGGCCCCTGCTTCGAGCACAATACGATGCCGCAGCGTCGGATGAATGACGGCCTGCACGTCTTCGGGCAGCACGAACCCGCGGCCTTCGAGCGCCGCGATCGCCTTCGCCGCGCGCAGCATCCACAGCGCAGCGCGCGGTGAAGCGCCAATCGCGATCGCAGGATGCTCCCGAGTCGCGCGGACCAGAGCGACCGCGTAGCGCAAAATTTCTTCGCGCGCCAAAACCGCATCGACGACTGCGCGCGCGCGCGATAAATCTTGCGGAGTAATTGTCACGGTCGCGCCCGCGAGCGGAGACCCCTGCGCGTGATGAGTACTCAGGATGCGAAACTCCTCATCCGCGCCCGGATAGTCAATCCGGATTTTGAACAGGAATCGATCCAGCTCGGCCTCCGGCAGCGGGTAAGTGCCTTCCTGTTCGATCGGATTCTGGGTGGCCAGCACGGTGAACCATTCGCCGAGCGGATAGCTGACGCCATCGACGGTCGCGGCGCGCTCCTGCATCGCCTCGAGCATCGCGGCCTGAGTCTTGGCGGGCGCGCGATTGATCTCGTCAACCAGCAGCAGATCAGTGAACAGCGGCCCCGGGCGGAAACGAAAATCGGCTCTATCGATTTGCAGAATCGGGGTGCCGATAATGTCGCTCGGCATCAGGTCGGGGGTGCATTGGATACGGCCGAAGCGCACGCCCAGATTTGCCGCGAGCGTGCGCACCAGCAGAGTTTTCGCGACGCCGGGAACACCTTCGTAGAGGCTGTGTCCTGAACACAACAGAGTGACGAACGACAGCCGGACGGCGTCATCCTGGCCAATGATGACCGTTGCGACGGCGGAGCGGAGCGTCGCGAATCTCTCCGCCACCCATCCGGCGCCGTATGAACTTTCCGCATCGCTCATGCTCCGGCTCTCCGATAAGACTCGATCGCGCGGACCGCGGATACCAACTCGGCCTGGCTTGCGGGCGCGGCTGCGTCGATTAACCATGGCCGGGTCTCGGCAGGCAGCGCGCGGTCGCGCGCCAGCCGCAGGAGCACGGCCTCCTCGCTCAGCTCCGCGCCGGGCGAAATCTGGCGGCGCATCCGGCGAATAAATCCTGAGCGATACGCGCGCAGCGCGGCGGCGGGATCAGCCGTCCTCGAGTAGAGCACGCCGAGCGAATCGATAAACGCCGCGACTGACGGCGCGGGCTGATCTCCGGCTTCATCAAGTTCGCGCCGGGGCCACGAATGTTGCTCGAGTATCCACGCGAGTGCGGCCACGAGCGCGATGAACAGCGGAAATATCGCGCGCGAGCTCAGCAGCATCGTAACGATCGAGCCGGGCGGCGCGAATCCGTGCGACCATTCGTCAAAGCTCGGCGGTCCGAACGCCACCGCAAGGTCCACCACGATCGCACTCGCGCCGCCCGCCCCGAGGTTGGCGTTGCGCAGGAAAGCATTGTCGGCAACGGCAATCAGCCGGCCCGATCCGACTTTGAGTTCGAGCGCGAATGGCGCACCATCGGCGGTCAGCAACACGCGCGGGTGGTCGCCGCCGGCTTTCGCGGCCGGTTTGAATCGCAGGAGATCCGTTATCGGCAACTTGCGCGAACCGCGCGCAATCGAACCGGAAATCACGCTTTCGGCGCCGCCCGCCGAAGTCTCGCGGTCTATTCCGAGGCGCGTCCAGTCACTGTCCGGCGCGCCGAAAATCACCGCGGTGCCGCCCGCGCGAATCCAGTGCAAGACGCCGTCCGCCTCGCCCGCGCCACCGGCTTTATCCGGCACCAGAAAGCCCGGCGAGACGAACCATCGCGCGCGTTTCGAGGGCGCACGGGCCGCGCCAGACGCGGGCGGCAGATACGATCGGTCCGGCGCAAAACTCAGTTCGGAGAGAAGTTCGAATGCGGCCTTATACCCGGCGCTCACAATTCCAAAGCTGGTCGGCGACCGATCCAGAACCACATTCGGCGCCAGCCAAAGATCCACCGCGAGCAGCAGCGCCAGCAATGTGACTGAAGCAGCGATTGCGCCTCGCGACACGATCACCTCGCCGCCGCGGAGAGCCGCTCGAAGGCGTTGCGCCACTGCGCATAAATCGCGGGGTCGTTTTCGCGATCGCTGAACCATCGCCGCTCAGTGCGTTCGACCAGGCGGTCGAGGTCGGCGGCAAGCTCCGCGCCCAGCGCCGATTTGTGCAGCGCGGAGCGAATCCAGCGGTTCGATCGATCGGGGCGCAGCTCGATAACCGAGCGTTCAGCGAGCGTGCGAAAACTCGCGAGCATCAGGCGATGCGCCGCTTCGAGATAGTATCCATCGGCAGCCAGGTGGGCGGCGTCGGCGGCGAAGTCGGGCGCGGGGGGGCGCGCGCCGCGATTCTCACGAGGTGCGAGAGTGTGTGTCGCAATCCAAATCGTCCATATGATGTGCGCGAAGAGCCCGCATGCGATCGCGATCACGCCTCCGAATATCGCCCAATACACAAGCGGATCACCGTCGCGCAGGAGCTCCAAACTCGCGACCCACTGCGCAATCCTTTGTTGCCAATCCGTCATCCATTTCGGGTCCGACGCGGCGGCAAATTCCGGACGCGCCAGAATCCGGTGAGCCAGCTTCAGAACCGCTGGATCGGAAAGATCAGGCAACGGTGGAAACTCCCGCCGAAGGCAGCGGACCGGATTGGCCTTCGGAACGGATCTGCTCGGCAAGCAGGCGCAGATCGAAGTCTTCGACCCGGCAGCGCCGATCGAAGTAGTAAATCACCATTACCGCGGCAAGATAGGTCGCGCTAACCGATCGAGTCGCCCCAGTCAGAAGCGGACCGAGGAACGGAATAAATGACCATAACGCCGTCAGCGCCAATGTCGGCACTTCGGAAATGACGCTCGCCGCGAGCGCGATTCCGAAGGTCGCCCACCATGCGCCGCGCACCAGCGCGCGGCTTCTGCTCATCGATTCCATCCCGAAGCGCCGCTCGATAATCATCACTTGCGCGGCCAATGACCAGCCAATCATGAAATAGAATCCAGGGATGATCAGGCACACGAAACCCAAAACGATCAGCAGATAGATCAGCAGAAAGGTGCCGAGGTAGGGGGCCAATATCGGTTTGACTGATCTATATGCCTCATCGATCGTGATTGGGGTTCCAAGGTAAACGTTGGCAATAGCAACTGTAAGAGCGGCCTGCATCACCGGCGCGACGATCAACAGGAACAGGAGCCCGATCAGGCCGGAGGCCGCCGAGCTGCTGATGATCTGCAGAACGGCCAAAGGAATAAAGACCACAGCGGCGATCCCGGCCAGAAGAATTATATTATCACGCACAATCCGAAACCCAAGGTCCAGGATCTCTCCGAACGAACGCGGATGGATGTCATAGGCCATGAGTTCTTCCCCCCAACGAGTATCGCGTGCCGCGATTGGATCAGACGCCGCTCATTTGCCGAATGCAGCGGTGACCAGCTCCGTGTCGAGATACTCAGTCACTTCACGGATCTTGCCGTCAGAGATTCGGAAGATCTGGCAATAGGTATTGTCGTAGCGTTTGCCGTTTTTCGCGAGTGACTTTCCACGCGCCTGCATCGCCACAAAATCGCCATCGGCAATCAGGTTCTCCGGCGTGATAACCAATCCGCCTTCGAGCTCCGCGCCCAGCGGTCCGAGCAGCTTTCCGGCGAGTTCCTGCTTGCCCGTAAAGGTGCCGGAATATTTGGTGGTGCCGATAATTGTGAACTTAACATCGTCGGCCATCGCGGACATGAAAGCCGCCGCGTTCCCCTTGCCCAGTTCGATGAACATCTTGCGGATTATTTCCTTGTTCTCGGATGCGCTCATGATCGATACCTCATTATTGGATTTTGCAGGTTTACGTCAGGTCTGGCTCACACCGATCGCACGAGACCACCGTCGATTCTGATTAGCGACCCGGTCACATAGGCGGCCAGCGGACTGGCCAGAAACGCGGCCACCGCGCCGAACTCCTGGGGCGTGCCCATACGTCCGACCGGGATCATCTGGGCGGTGCGGCGCGCGGCTTCCTCGAGCGAGATTTTCTGGCGCTCCGCGGTGGCGCGGCTGAGAGAAATCGAGCGGTCGGTGGCGATCACGCCGGGCAGGAGAGTGTTCACCGTAATTCCGTCGCGCGCGGTCTCGCCCGCCAGCGTTTTGGCCCATCCGACGATCGCGCTGCGCAGGGTGTTGGAAACGCCGATCGCGGCGATCGGCTCGATGACGCTGTAGGATGCGACGTTCAGGACGCGGCCCCATTTGCGCGCGCGCATTTCGGGCACGACCAGGTCGGTAATTCGGAAGATCGCCAGCACCATTGCTTGGAACTGGCTCTCCCAGATTTCGGGGGCGACGCCGACGACGCCCGAAGGCGGAGGACCGCCGGAGTTGTTCAGCAGGATGTCGATTGCGCCGAGCTTTTCGCGTGCGGTCTTCACCGCGCGCTCGACGCTTGCCCAATCGGCAAGGTCCGCCGCGATTCCGATCGCGCGGCCCCCGGTCGCAATTATTTCAGCAACCGAGCGGTCCAGTGGTTCCTGGGTTCTGGCGACGAGCGCGACCGCGACCCCTTCCGCTGCCAACGCGTCGGCGCATCCGCGCCCGATTCCTTTGCTGCCGCCGAATATCAGCGCCGATTTACCCTTGAGTTGAAGATCCATACAGCTATTCTGTTCCCGTTTGATTGCTATTTGATATCGGGCAGAGCGCCATGAACGTTGAGCCGCGCCAGAACCTCCGTAAGTGGAAACCGCGGCGGCACGGGCCAATCGCCTTCAGCGCGAGGCCATACGATGGGCGTCAAATCGCTCGCGATCGGAGCGCCGACTTCGATTCCGGGACGATCGACGCTCGGATGAACATAGGTTTTGCTCCGTGTCGCGCCGTCACGGAAATAGATCATGGTATGTACCCGGCGCGTGCGGGCGCTTCGATTGGGCTTGGCCATATGAACTGTCAATCCGTGATGGAACGCGATCGCGCCGCGCGGCACTTCAACATACACCGGCGGCACACCGCCGATTTTGGGATCCTCGAGAATCTTTACGTTCTCGTCGGCCGAAAAGATGTTGACAAACTTGCGCAGGCCCACCAGATGCGAGCCCGGCACATAACCCATGCATCCGGTTTCCTGGCTCGAACCGTCAAACGGAATCCATGCGGTGAGTGTGTCGCGTTCCTCCATCGGCCAGTAAGGCTGATCCTGATGCGGCTCGGTGTAGCGTCCGCCGGATTCTTTGTAGAGCGCCTGATCGTGCCACAGGCGCAGAGCAGGAACACCGATCAGGAGGGCCGCGGCCTCTGAAATTTTGCGATGAAACGTCAGCGGCAGCACCTCCGGATTATCTTCCCAAAGGTTGATGCACTGGGTGAACGACTGCTCGTAAGCCGACTTCTCGGCAAGCGTTCGATGATCGTTGCTTCCGCGGCCGCGCACCGCGCGATCTACGGCGGCGCCAAATCTTTCGAGCTCCTCTTCCGAGAGCAGGTTTGGAACGACGACGAATCCGTCGCAGCGGAACTTCTCTATCGTATCCTGACTGAGAGGCAAACTCGCGCTCACGATCATTCCTCCGGCATCGTTTGGCGCGCGACATAGTCGCGCCCCGGCGTCGCGGCCACGCCCATGCGATTCACTATT
The DNA here is from genome assembly GCA_035531855.1 of Binataceae bacterium (SeqCode). Classification (GTDB taxonomy): domain Bacteria; phylum Desulfobacterota; class Binatia; order Binatales; family Binataceae; genus JBARDN01. Next base: position 1,744 of record DATKSB010000133.1, on the reverse strand, counting down.
GCCACGCCGCCGTATCGCTGCCCAGCGGCGCAGGCGGCACGTCCCATCGCAGCGGAGTCGTGGACATCCTTGCGATCGGTCCGAGCCGGGTGAGCCTACCCCACTTGGTATCCATTTCGATAAGCCACGGAGCAATCGCCAAGGAGTCAAGACCGATGGGCGGCGCATCGGCAGGCACGCGCGGTATCGACATTACCCACATCGCGGTGCGAGTCAGCGACACGCGAACGTGCCAGCTACCGCCTTCGGTAGCGCGCCGAGCGAGCGCGCGCATAACACCCAGTCCGCCCAGATACCCAGTGATATAGTCATTGACCGCCGCGGGAACGAGCGCCGGATGCTGTCCGCCCGCGTGCTCGTGCGCCATTCCGCTAACGGTCTGTGCAAGCTGCTCCCAGCCGGGACGCCCGGCCCACGGCCCTTCATGGCCGTAGCAATTTATCGACACGACGATGATCCCGGGACGGATTTCCGCTAGCGCCTCGGGCGAGAAGCCGCGCCGCGCGAGCGCTCCCGGACGATAGCCTTGCGAGAAGACATCGGCGCGGCGGACCAGCGCGCGCAGGTGCTCGGCTTCCTCGGGACGCTCGAGATCGAGATAGCAGGAGCGTTTGCCGGGATTGGTATCGATCACGAATGGTTCGATAAAAGGAAGCTTCGGACTTCTGACGTGCAACACCTCCGCGCCGTGCTCGGCCAGCGTGCGCGCGCAGGTCGGGCCGGCAAGGACGCGAGTCAGATCGAGCACGCGGACTCCGGACAGCGGACGTGCGCCGGATTCATGAGCGCGCGGACCCTCGAGCTTGCGCGGCGGAGCGTCGCCGATTCGCAGCAGCTCGACCAGCGGCGCGCGAGCGAGCGCGACGCCCTGGCGATGCTCCCGCCACTCGGCGGCAGTGCGCACGCGCGCACCGCAGAGTCCGCGCTCGGCCAACGCATCCTCGAGATCCTGCGCGTCCCAGTCCGCCACCGCTTGCGCAATCGCCGGACCCTCATCGGCACATCGAAGCAGTTCGAGCGTGCCTGCGCGGGAACTGAATCCGCCGTGAAGATGAATCCAGTTTCCGCCGCGAGCACGATAGAGCGCGGTAGTCGGATTAGCCTGCCGCTCGAACGCGCTCGCGCCATAGCGCAAGTATGCGAATGAAATCAGCGACGCCGCCGCGGCGCGAACGTCAACTTCGATACTCTGCCCGGCGCCGCCTCTAAGCGACCACAGATCAGCGGCGGCGATTGCCTGGGCGGCGAGCACGGCGGACGCCGCCTCTCCGACGCAAAATCGCGTCGCCAGTACAGGATCGAAGCCGCGGATGCCGAGTTGATGGGGCGCGGGCGCGCGGCCGCGGCCAAGCAAGGCCAGCAGGTCGCGCGCCAAAGCGGCGGGACCACCCGATGGGGCTCCAGAATCCGGCTTGGCGTCGGCGATGCTCACGAACGATAGTTATCATTCCCCGCACCGGTCTTGCCACGCCTATCGAGATCCGCAACATCAGCGGTCCTGTATACCGTCTTGGGGCTCTGCCTAAGCGCGACGACCTGGCCGGAGGCTGCCGCGGTTCATGAAAGCTTCTTCGCCGCTCTACCAGCAGGCGGAGCACCAGCGATTAGCCGGTCGATCCGCATAATGACTATTGCTATATCGCCTGTCCGGCGCACCATCCGCTGGACCACGCCCATTGAAAATTGTATCCGCCGAGCCATCCGGTGACATCTACCGCCTCGCCGATACAATAGAGACCCGGCA
>DATKSB010000132.1:0-2679 GCA_035531855.1 Binataceae bacterium (SeqCode) | reverse complement strand
CAGATTATCCGGTTCGGCGCGCTGCGCGCCAAACCGAATCTCTTAATCCGTGAAATCTGTGTAATCTGTGGATTGTTTGATCTTTCTCACAACCCAGCCTGCAGGTGCGCGAGGATCGCCGGGCCGTGGAGCGCGAGCAGGCGCGAGAGCTCGAAGCATAGCCCGAACAGCGCGCCAAAAATTCCACCGTTGACGCGAATCCAGTCCAGATGCGTCCGCGTTTTGGTCTCGATTTGAAATCTAATCTGATCGTCGGTCAGCTTGGCCAGGTTGTCCTTGACCATCTGCGTGATCTGTCCGCGGCTCGCCTCGACCGCCCGCCGCACCATCGCCGCCATCATGGCGCTGGCTTTCTCGTGCGCGAAGCTGGCGGGCTTTTGCAGCTCTGCGCCAAGCTCGTGGACCGCGCCTTCGAGCGTGCTCATCAGCTCGGGATCGTTTCGCAGCTCGGGCAATCGATGCCGCAAATTCGCGACGATCCGCGAGCTCAGCGAGCGCACACCAACCCGGTTGAGCGCGGCATAAATCCGGGTGAAGGTCTTCGGCAGCACCTTGCGCAAAATCGCGTCGAGCCGCTCCAGCGCCTGCTCCGATTCGAGCGCGGCGGTCACGCGATCCATCACATGTCCGACCGCCTCGCTGCCCAGCACCTCGTCGATTTTGACTTCGGTCAAATACGATCCCGCCCGCGCGACCAGATCCATCTCGCCGAGCTTGCGCCCGATCATCTCGGGCGTGAGCCATTCCTTTTCGATCGTCACCGCGATTCCGTCGATCAGCTTGACCCGGTTTCTCGGCAGCACACCCGAGTTCGGCAGATACCATCGCCGCTCGAAGATCATCTTGAGCGCGATATAGTCGCATAGCCCGCCGATCAGAGCCGCCTCGCCCATCGCGCGCACGACTTCGCCCGTAACCGTAAGCGTGGTGAAGCGCAGGATGATCCAGCCGACGATATATCCGACGGCGGAGACGGCGAGCGTCAGATCGCCCTTGCGCGAGAAGAGGAACTCATTCCAGGTCGCGGGCGCGCGCCGCGCGGCCATAACTTGAACGCTATCCATTCCATAAGATTGTGGCCCGACTGGCGCGCTAATCAAGCCGCTTTGATGCAGTCGAAACATTGCTACCGGGCGATACTCGCGCGGCTCATCCGCCTCTGTCATTCCCGCGCGTGGCTGCCGCGCGAGGAATTCCTTTTTTTCGCGTGTGCGAGGCATACCGGTCGCCCGTCAGGATGTGGTATTGCGTTCCACTAAACGTCATCAGCGAAAGGAGCGCCCGGGTGCGGTTGTTTGCCTCTCTGATTTCGATCGCAGCGGTTCTGGTCTTCGCCGGATGTGGCGCTTCGCAGAATTTCCCGCCTGGCGTGGAATACCCGGCGCCCGCGACCGCGCCGCCGCTGAACCTGTGCCCCACCGCCGTGAGCGTGCCGAAAGATCTGTCGGCCAAGCCCGGCTTCGCGTTGCTAAGAGTGAATGTCACCGACGCATCGCACCAGCCGATGAAAGAATTGAAGCAGGCGGACTTCGAGGCCTACGCAAACGCGGCTGCGTTTCCGATCGCGTATTTTCACCCTGACAACGGCGCCGCGCCGGAATCGATCGCGCTGGTAATCGATACTTCCGGGAGCATGCACCCCAAGCTGCCAGTAGTCGAAAAAGCGCTCGCCGACTTTCTCGTCAAGCTGAATGCCTGCGATGAGGTCTCGATCTATGCGTTCAGCGACAACCTCTATCCGCTGACGCGCCCGACTACCGATCATCAGCTCGCGGCCAGCTCATTATCGAAGTTACAAGCCTTTGGAGAGACCTCGCTGTACGATTCGATCGCAAAAGTCCTCGCAGCGCAGCGGCATGCGGACTATCCCAATCGCGCGATCGTCTTGATTACCGACGGCATGGACAATGACAGTATCGCCGATCAGAAGGCGGACACTGTCGCAAAGGTGCGCAATAGCGGTGTGCGGATGTTCCTGATCGGAATCGGCGATCCAAACGCGTCGGGCGAACCGGGCATCGCGATTGGCTCGATCGTGTTAAACGGCGGCGGTATCGACCGAGTCGATGCGAAGGCGATCAACAGCTTCGCTGATGCCACCGGCGGCGAGGCTTTTATCGTGCCGACAGTGAACGACAAGGATAAGAGCGGCGCGTTCGCGAAAGCAGTCGCATCGATCGGCTCGGTGCTCGGCCAGGGATACACGCTTGGAATCGTCCTGCCGCCGGGAATCGACGCGGCAAGCGTGACCGTCGCGATACCCTCACACCCCGATGCGATCGTGACGACGCGCGTGGTGCCTGCCGCGCAATCGCCGGGGCCCTGAATCTCAATCGCGCCAGTGGGCAGGCGCGTCCGGCTTGGCTAAGATAATTCATACATGCGCTGGACTACCGCCAATATTCGTCAATCGTTCCTCGATTTCTTCAAAGAGCGCGGCCACACCGTCGTGCCCTCGTTCTCGCTGGTGCCCAAGGGCGACCCGACATTGCTGTTCGTCAACGCCGGGATGGTGCCGTTCAAGGATTATTTTCTGGGCGTGCGCACTCCCCCGCATCGGCGCGTCGTCGACGCGCAGAAATGCCTGCGGATCAGCGGCAAGCACAACGACCTCGAAGCCGTCGGCCGCGACTCCTACCATCACACGTTCTTCGAGATGCTCGGCAACTGGTCATTCGG
>DATKSB010000131.1:0-22828 GCA_035531855.1 Binataceae bacterium (SeqCode) | reverse complement strand
CCCGCCGCGCCGATTCCGGCCGCGCTGCGCGCGCGCTATCAGTTCGCCAACCTGACCCTGGTGGTCGGTGAAGAGCCGGACTGCGTGAACCTCAAGATCGCGAAAGCGATCAAGATGGAAGAGCGCGCCGAAAGGGCCGACATTTTCGTCATCAGCGACGCCGATATCTATGTCGAGCGCGACTACCTGCTGCGCGTCGTCAGCGAACTGCTTTCCGACGAGAAGGTCGGCGTCGTCACCTGCGCGTACAGAGCGCATCCGAATAATTCGATCACCTCGCGCATGGAGGCGCTGTTCATCAACACCGACTTCGCGCCGCAGGTGATGCTCTCCGAGATGATCGAGCCGATGCGCCACGCGCTCGGCGCGACGATCGCGATGAAGCGCGCGGCGCTCGAATCGATCGGCGGGTTTCGCGCGGTGAAGGACAACCTGGCCGACGATTTCTATCTCGGCCGGATGGCCGCCGACCATGGATGGAAGGTTAAGCTGTCGTCGGCGCTGGTAACGATTTCCGCCGAAGAAGATCAATTCAGCCACTTCTGGAATCATCAACTCAGGTGGGCGCGAACCTACCGGATGGTGCGCCCCATAAGCATGGCGACGATCGTCGCGCACGGACCGTTCTGGGCGCTCGTGCTGGTGCTGTTATCGAAGGCAAGCCTGGTCTCGTTAGTGGCGCTTGCCGCGGTGCTCGCCGCACGGATTGCGATGTCGGCGTTTATGCTGCGCCACGTGCTCAAGCTGCCCGAACTGACGCGCGACCTGTGGCTGGTGCCAGTCAAAGATCTGATCCTGACCGCAATCTGGTTTGCGAGCTTCGCGAGCAATAAGGTGCTGTGGGGTGGACGCAAGCTCATGGTGGCGCGCGGCGGTGTGATGCACGAGATCAAGGCCGGCCAGTAGTCTCGCGCGATGTTGATTTATCTTCTGCTGGCCGCGGTCGCCTCGATGTTTATGGGCGGCGGCCTGGTGATGATGAAGAGCCGCTCCGCGCATCTTCCGGTCGCTTCAGGAACCAAGATTCTAAACGCGCTCGGTGCCTGGCTCGCCGACCCGATGTGGCTCGGCGGCCTGGGCGTTCAAACCCTCGGCTTCGCGATCTACGTGGTCGCGCTTTCGCAGGCGCAAGTCTCGATGGTCGCGGTGATGATGCAGGGCGGCACCGCGATGTTCGTGATAATCGCGGTCGTGCTCCTGAAGGAGCGCGCGGACCTGCGCGAATGGATCGGCATCAGCGCGACCGTGCTCGGGATGGCGATGCTGGCCGCATCGCTGTCGAGCAGCGACACCGAAGGCGCTCTCGACGGGCGCGCGCTGATGGTTTTGTCCGTCGCGCTGATCGCGCTGGCGCTGGCGCCGATGGCGACGGCGCGGCTGCGCGAGACCGGCGCTGCGGCGGCGATTTTGTCGGGCGTCGCGTTCGGACTGGCGAGCCTTTACACCAAGGGAATGACTACCGACTTTCTTGCGCGCCCCGAGACCGCGCTCGTAATTAGAATCGCCGGGAACCCGTACGTGTATCTGCTGGTGATCGCGAATATCGCGGGAACCATTCTGCTGCAAAACTCATTTCACACCGCGCGGGGAATTATCGCGGTGCCGCTGTCGTCGGCGCTCTCGAACGTGGTGCCGATCCTGGGCGGGATAATCGCATTCGGAGAGCATCTGCCATCCGCACCCGCCTCGGCCGCGATGCGCGTCGGCGCATTCGCGCTGACCATCGCCGCCAGCGCGGTCCTTGCCGGCTCCCGCGACTCTCCATTGGCGTGAGTTGCTGACGATTTGACCGCCGTCATTTCGAGCCATCGGCGAGAAATCCCGAGGCGTCCATGCTCCGCGGCCACACCGCATGCAGTAGCCCTACGCTGGGGATTTCTCCGTGCGGTCGAAATGACGCTCGATAACATCAAGACACTCGCGCCAGCGCGACAGGCCCGGAACCGCGCGCGATCAGAACTTTGCCGGCGGAACCTTCAACCCGGCTACTTCGGTGCGCATCTTGAAGATAGTGCCCTTGCGATCGGGATGCTCGGTGTTGTCGGCCGTGACTACATACAGATCCATCAAATCTCGTCCGCCGAAGGTCAGACTCGTCACCATCGTCGCTGGAAATTTTATCCGCTCTTTGATCGTCGCGTCCGCGCCGATGTGCACCACTTCGCCCGAACGCACCGCCGCAACCCATACGCCGCCGTCCGCATCGACGGCCAGTCCGTCGGGCATGCCCGCCGGCAGCTTGGCGAAGATCCTCCTGTCCTTGACGCCGCGGTCGGCGGCCACGTCGTAAACCCAAACCGCCTGCGTGGGCGAGTCGGAATGATAGAGCAACTTGCGATCGGGGCTCAGCCCGAGTCCGTTGGTCACCTGGATTCCGTCCCACAGCTTGGTCGCGCGGCCGGGCGCATCGACGCGGAACAGGCTGCCCGGCACGGGCGCGTGGTTGCTCAGCGGATCAAACCCGAGCGAGCCGGTATAGACGCTGCCGTGATCGTCGGTGGTCAGATCGTTCAGGCCCATCAGGGGTTTGCCGTCCCACTCGGCAAACAGATCGCGGCTCTTGCCTGTCGTCTCGTCAAATAAAATCAATCCGCGTCCGGTGCATACCACGCCGCCGCCCGCATTGAACATCATTCCGCCGACGCCGCGGCGTTTGGGAATCACGATGTCGATCTTGCCGTCGGGGTTTCGCCGGCGCACGCCGCCGTTGGGAACGTCGCTGAAGTAGAGCCGGTCATGCGCGTCAACGCGCGGCGCCTCGAGCAGTCCGAAGCCGCTTGCCAGTGTGTCCATCTCCATCGCCGTCGCCTCCATTGCGGGTTTACCACGGCGCGCGCCGCCTCTGCGAGCGCTTACGTGGTCACGGGACGGGGATTCGCGTCGGCAAGCCGCAGGCGCCGATGGCACAGGTAGATCAGAATCGGTTGCAGGAGCCGGGTGATTACCATGATCGCGATCGCGCCGCCGATCACGACGATCGCCAGCGGCTTCTGCGTCTGCGCGCCAATCTTGGTCGAAAGCGCGGCGGGCAACAGCCCCACGCAATCCACCATCGCGGTCATGATGATCGCGCGGAAGCGGCGGTCCGAGCCCATGATGATCGATTCGAGAAACGGATGGCCCTCGTCCCAGAGTTGCCGGATGTAGAAGCTCAGGAGGATTCCGTCCATCACCGCGATTCCGAAAATCGAGATGAAGCCGACCGCCGCCGAAATGCTGAACGGCGTGCCCGTAATGTACAACGCGACGATCCCGCCCAGGCAGGCGACCGGAAGCTGCGCCATGATGATGAACGTGTCGATGAATGAAGTGGTCGCGCCGTAGAGTACGCCCGCGATCAGGAGCAGCGCGAACGGCACCACCACCATCAAACGCCGGTTCGCGGCTTCCAGTTCGCCGTACTCGCCGGCCCATTCGAGATGCACGCCGTCGGGAATCTTGATCTGTTTTGCGATCGAATCCTTGGCGTCCTTGATCGCCGACGCCAGATCGCGTCCGGTCACCGAAAAGCGCAGCGGCACGTAGCGCTCGAGTGACTCCCGGTATATGAACGACGCGCCCTGCACGCTCTCGACGTCGGCAACCTGCGCGAGCGGCACATTTCCGCCGGTGGGGACGTTGACGCGAATCTGCTTGATGGCATCAAGGCTCTGCCGGTACTGCGGCTTCCATCGCACCACCAGGTCGAAGCGGCGGTCGCCTTCGAGCACCTGGGTGACGGCCTGGCCGCCGATCGCGGCCTGCACCACTGCGGCGACGTCGCCGGAGTTCAGTCCGTAGCGCGCACAATTCGCGCGATCGGGTGAAATTACCAGGTTTGGCTGGCCCAGCGAGCGCAGCACGAACACGTCGGTGATTCCGCGCACCTTCCTCAAGATTTCCGCGATCCGGTTGGCGAGCGACTCGTCGGTATCAAGGTCGTAGCCGAACACCTTGACCGCATTCGAGCCGGCCTTGACGCCCGACAGCGCCTCATCCACGTTGTCCTCGATATTCTGGCTGTATGAAAATCCGACACCGGGAAACTGGCGGTGCAGGCGCGTGTCCATTTGCGTGACCAGCTTCTGCTTGGTCATCCCCTCAGGCCACTGCTCTTGCGGCTTCAGATCGACGGAGAACTCGATGCTGAAGAAGCCGGTCGTCTCGGTGCCGTCATCGGGGCGGCCGAGCTGCGAGACGACGTTGGTGACTTCGGGATAGGACAGAAAAATCCGGCGCATCCTGTTGGTCAACGCGGCGCCATGATCGAGCGAGATGGTAAGCGGCATCATCGCATGCGCCCAGATATTGCCCTCTTCGAGTTTGGGCAGGAACTCTCCACCCAGGCTTGGGAACAGCGAAAATCCGGCGGCGATAATCACGATTATCACGGTGAGCGACAAGCGCGGCCATGACAGGACGCGCACAAATATACCGTGATAGAAACCGCGGAAGGCCTCCCACACCGGGTTGCGCGCTTCTTTGAGTCCGCGCGCGAAAAAAAACGAGCTCAGCACCGGCGAGAGCGTGACCGCGAGCAGAATCGCGACGCCGAGCGCATACGCGTAGGTATGCGACATCGGCGAGAAGATCGCGCCCTCGACCCCGCGCATCGTGAACAGCGGTAAAAACGCGATCACGAAGATCAGGGTCGAGAACAGCATCGGACCGCCGACTTCCTGCGCCGCGTGCAGAATCCGCGCGCGCACGCTTTCGTGCTGATGCTCCTCGGCGGTCAGATGGCGGTAGATGTTCTCAATAACGATCACGGTCGAATCGATGATAATGCCGAAGTCGATTGCGCCCAGCGAAATCAAATTGGCGGGCGTGTTGGTCAGATGCATCAGCATGAACGCGCCGCACAGCGCCAGCGGGATATTGATCGCGGCGATAATCGCGGCGCGCAGATTGCCCAAAAAGAAGACCAGCACCAGGAAAACCAGAAGTATCCCGACCGATACGTTTTCCATCACCGTGCGCAGCGTCGTCTTCACCAGCCCGGTGCGGTCGTAATACGGCACCACCTTGTAGCCCTTGGGCAGCATCCCTTCGCTGTTGAGCTGCGTGACCTTCTGCTCGACGCCCTTGAGCGTGGCCAGGGTGTCGCCGTACTTGCGCATCAGAACGATCCCTTCGACGACCTCGTTCTGATTGTTCATTCCGACGATGCCGAGCCGCGGAGCATATCCGACCGAAACGTCGGCCACGTTGGCGACCGTGATTGGAGTTGATTTGTTCGAGCTGAGAACGGTGTTGCGGATGTCCTCGAGTGAACTGATAAGCCCGAGGCCGCGCACGTCAACCGCCTGCTCGCCGACGTTCAGATAGTTGCCGCCCGCGTTGATATTCGCGTTCTGGATCGAGCTGATAAGGGTCGAGAGCGGAACGCTGTAGTAGATAAGCCGCTGCGGATCGACATCGACGTGGTATTGCTTGGTCAAGCCGCCAAAACCGTCCACATCGATTACTCCGGGAACGGTCTTGAGCTGTTTTTCCAATATCCAGTCTTCGACTTCTTTCTGCTTGATCAAATCGTGATCGGGGCTCCGGACGGTATATCGATAAATCTCTCCGATCGGATTTTCCGGCGAGATGCCCGGAGTGACGCCTTGCGGCAAGGTGATGAAACCAAGGCGATTGATAGTCTGGATGCGATCCATGTAGTAATCGCTGTTCCAACTGAAATAGCATCGGATATCGGACAGCCCGAACAGCGATATCGAATCCATCCGCGTCATATTGCGCATTCCGCCGAGTCCATACTCAGTCGGAACCGTGATCAGCTTTTCGACCTCCTCGGCGCTGAGCCCGTTGGGCAGAGTCAGCACCTCGACCATCGGCTGAACCGGATCAGGGTAGGCTTCGATATCGATTTGCGTGAACGAATAAATTCCCGCCAGAAGAAGGACCAACGCCATCCCGACGACGACGATCCGCTCGCGCAGCGCGAGCCCCATTAGCGACTGAATCATGGCTCGATCGGTTCCTTGTCCGCGCCGGCCGCGCTTCTCAGGAGCTCTCTCCGTGGGCTTCGTGCCACAACGCGTTGACCTCGATCGTCTCTCCGGTCACCACGCGGTCGCCCGCCTTGAGCCCCGAAATGACCCGCGCGTAACCTTTCTCATCCCACGACGCGATAACCACCGCGCGCCGCGCGATACGGTTATCGCCCGCATCGACGAAAGCGTAGTATCCGTTGGTTTCGAAGATCAGCGCGTCCTGCGGAACCACCAGCGCCTGTCCGGGCCGGGTCACTATTTTCACCCGCGCCAGCATCTGCGGCTTGAGCTTCAGCCCGGGATTTTGCACTTCGCATCGAATCTGGATCGTGTGAGTATTCGGATCGACGCCCGGACTGACGCGCGCAATCGTTCCGTGAAAGATTTCTCCCGGATAAGCTGTCGTAACCGCGTCAAGTTGCTGGCCGACATGGATGCGCGCGAGGTCGGTCTCATAGATATCGCCGGTTATCCAGACGTCTTCGAGCGTCCCGAGTGAGTACAGTACATCGCCAGGATTAACCGCCGCGCCGCGAATCGCCTTGTTATCGACCACGGTGCCTGAAATCGGCGCGCGCATCCAGATGACCGGGTTGGGTGACTTGATCGCGGCGATGTCGGCGTCGTCCATTCCGAGCAACTCGAGTTTGCTTTTAGCCGCGGAGACCAAAGACTCGGCGAGGTTCACTCCGCCGCTCATCTCGGGAGCGCCGGTCAGATTGGCGGTGGTCTTGGCCTGCAGCAACTCGGCCTCGGCGGTCATGAAGTCGGGGCTATAGAGCGAGGCGATCGGTTCGCCGCGCCGCACGTTGTCCCACAGCGACACGCGAGTCTGCTCGATCCGCCCTTGCACGCGAGAGACGATCGTCGAGACGCGGCGGTCGTCGAAGGTGACCTGTCCGGTGGTCTCGAGCACGCCGGGCAGATCGACATTGCGCACTTCGGCAAATTGCGCGCCCGGCACGGCGTCCACTTTGAGCTGCATCAACTCCGGCTGACCCGACTGGCGGATCATCAGCGGAGGAACCGGCTCGGCCGTCTGCGCCGCACGGCTGGCCGACTCGTTACGGCAGCCCGCGGCCGCCATCGCGAGCATCGCGCATCCGGCGATAGTCAGTCTGAAGATGGTTCGCGTCGTCATTTGGGTAATGGCGTCCCGATCGTCTGTTCGAGCGCGACTTTGCCGGCCAGAAACTGGTTGGCGGCCTGCAAATAGCTGATGCGCGCGGTGTAGTCGCGTCCGAGCGCGCCGGATAGCGCGTTGAAATCGACTTTCCCGGATTGATATGCGATGAGCGCCACGTTGAAGTCCTGCCGCGACAGTCCCATCAGCGAGTCGCGATATAGAAGCGCGGTCTGATACGCCAACTGAGTAGTGCGAAAGGTCGAGGTCACCGCCGCCGCGGTCTGGGTGCGCAGCGCGATCAGATCATCGCGCGAGGCGGCAAGGTCGTGCCGCGCCCGCTCGACATCTTCCTTCTGATGCAGCCAGAAGAATATCGGCACATTGAACCCGACGATTAAACTATGAAACTCGGTGGCGGGCGCTTGCGGCCCGAAACTCGGAACAAGGTATTGATCAAATTGATAACCGACGGTGAAGTCGGGCAGATATTCCATCTTGGCCAGATTCAGCGCGGTGTCGGAGTTACGCTCGGTCAGCGCGGTCTCGAGAATTTCCTGGCGCACCTGCCATGCGAGATCGACCAGCACATCGACGCGCGCGTTCAGCGGACCCAGCACCAGGGTGCGTTCCACCGCCAGCGGGTTGCCGGGCGCACGACTCAGCAGTTGATTAAGCGTCGTTTCGTCGTTCAGCACTGAGGTTTCATATTGCGCCTGCTGCTGGCGCGCGGCGGCGAGATCGAATTCGGCGCTGATGAAATCAGTCTGCGTGGCCTGATTCGCGGTGTACGCTATCTGGGTGACCTTCACCACGCGCGAGAGATTGTCCAGGTTCTCCGCGTTGACGCTGGACAGAGCGGAGTCGAGCACGAGCTGATAGTAGCCGGTCTCGACCGCGGCGCGAGTGTCGCGGATCGAGGCCTCGTAGGCGAGCCGCGCGATCCGCGCGTTGCGCCTGGCCTGATCGGTCTGCAACAGCGCCTTGCCGGGAAATTGAAACGCCTCGGTGACATTGTAGGAACGCTCCGAAGCGCGGCCGAACGGATTCTTGAGACTGTCAACATTGGAATAGGTGAAGATCGGATCGTTGGGGGCGTAGGCCTGCTTTATCGAATGCTCCGCCGAGTACCATCTTTCGCGCGCGGCCTTGACGGTGGGATTTGCCTGCTCGGCAAGCTGCACCAGTTGATCAACCGTCAGCACCATCTCGACCGGTGGCGCGAGTGTCGGCTGCTGGGCCGCGCGCACGGCGCGGGCCACGAATATCGCAACGACTATCGCGATCGCGGCTATGATCCTCATGCGCGGCATCGTCACTTCCGATCGCGGTCCTCCAGGGCGGGCATCCGCGCCCGCTCGAATCCCAATCCCCGCCTCAATTAAACAGGTTTGGAGGAACGCGCGGAAGCATCCTACGCGACAAGAATTGTTAACGAATGTTTAGCGGGAAGCCGCTTGGTAATGCACAAAAAGCGCAAGGAGCAATCGCGTTTCGCTATTTCGACGCGGTATTGGGCGCCGGGTTGCCCGCCTGCTGCAGCGAGCGCACGTACATCACGACGTCCCAGCGCTCATGCACCGACATCGCGTCGTCATATGAGGGCATCAGCAGAATCCCGTCGCGAATCACTCCGTAGATATATCCGTCGGGAAGATCCTTGCTGGTGCCGGAGACCAGATTCTTCGGCGGATCGTGCAGCAGATGCGCAACCGGACCGTCGCCGGCCGCGTTCTCGCCGTGGCACGGCGCGCAATTGTTAAGGAACAGTTCCTTGCCGTGCACCAGATCCTTGGGGGTCGCGGCGTACGGATTTTTCATCTTCACCGTCATCGCCTCGAGCGTCATCGGCGGCTCACCGCGATCCACCGGCATCGTGTCAGTGGGCATCACGCGCGGCGCACGAGAAAGCGGCTGCACCGCGTCGCCGCGATACATATCGATACTCCATGGGAACGACCACGCCGCGCCCGCCGAAACCGCCAGCGCAGCGCACACGGCGATCAACGCGCACAATGCCTTTTGCGCACGCCGCGCATTTATCAATCCACCCGCGTGCTTCAAAACTCGAACTCTCTACTTCTTGACCGTCACAACGCCGACCATACCCGCCTTTTCGTGGGGAACGCAAAAGTAATGATACGTCCCGGGCACGGTGAAAGTGTAGCTGAAAGTTCCACCTGGCGGCATGAAGCCCGAGTCGAAGGTCTTGGCGCCGGCCGGCTCGGATGCGTCCTTTGGGTTCTGCGCGTCGTCGGGGACCAGGGTCACCGAATGAACGGACTTCCCGGTGTTGATCCACTGAACCGGCTCGCCGGCCTTTACGCTGACGCGCGCGGGTTCGTACACCGCAGGAGTGTCGGCCATTTTGATAACGACCGGTGCGCTCGCGGCGCCTGCCGGACTGGGCAGTAACGCGAGCGCGACGGCGGCGCCGATTGCGACGAAAATCACGGCGACTCGCAGCCACAGACGCGCAGGCGTCAGGCGGGTCGAGGGCCTGAGACTTAGATCGATAATTCCGCTAGCCACTTGAGAACCTCTCGAAACTGGCCGAAATTCCTTACCTTTTCGGCTCTGATTGGACTTGGAGGATGGTTTCCAGCTTCAACTTAAGATAAGAAATACTGATAACTATCCAGCCACATCATCATTCTTTCTTAAGTATAGGCATAAGAAGAGCGGAAGCAAGTGCCTCCGCTCTATTAGGATCGCGATGAACGCGCGATGCGGCGGCGGACCGCTGATCAGACTGCAGACGGCGGCGGAAGCGGCTGGCTTTTGAATTCCAGCCCGTGCGCCGCCGCATCGACAATGACCTTCGAGCCGTCGCGAATCTCGCTCGTCAGGATCTTGCGCGCGAGCGCGGTCTCGAGCTCGCTCTGGATGAGGCGCTTTAACGGGCGGGCGCCGTACGAGGGGTCGTAGCCGTGCTCGGCCAGATAGTCGAGCGCCTTGGAGGTCAGTTCGATCGTGATCTTGCGATCCTCGAGCCGCTTGCGCAGCCGTCCGAGCTGGACCTCGACGATCTGCCGAAGTTCGCCGCGCGCGAGCGGATGGAACACCACGATCTCGTCCACGCGGTTAAGGAACTCTGGACGAAAGCTCTGGCGCAGCACGTCCAGGCACTCGGCCTTCATCTTGTCGTAGTCCTGGCCCTTGAAGCCGAGGATGAGCTGGCTTGCGATATTCGAGGTCATGATCACGACGCAGTTGCGGAAATCGACGGTGCGTCCGTGACCGTCCGTCAGCCGGCCGTCGTCGAGAAGCTGAAGCAGGATATTGAACACGTCGCCGTGCGCTTTTTCGATTTCGTCGAACAGAATTACCGAGTACGGGCGGCGCCGCACCGCTTCGGTGAGCTGCCCACCTTCGTCGTAACCGACGTAACCCGGAGGCGCGCCGACCAGCCGCGAGACGGTGTGCTTCTCCATGTACTCGGACATGTCGATCCGGATCATCGCGGATTCGTCATCGAACAGGAATTCCGCGAGCGCGCGCGCCAGTTCAGTTTTGCCGACGCCGGTCGGGCCGAGAAAAATAAACGATCCGATCGGACGATTGGGGTCCTTTAGCCCCGCGCGCGCGCGAACCACCGCGTCGGCGACCGCGGAGACCGCCTCGTCCTGGCCAATGACGCGCTTGTGCAGATGCTCTTCGAGATGCAC
The DNA here is from genome assembly GCA_035531855.1 of Binataceae bacterium (SeqCode). Lineage (GTDB taxonomy): Bacteria > Desulfobacterota > Binatia > Binatales > Binataceae > JBARDN01. The sequence goes on along the minus strand of DATKSB010000131.1, from coordinate 12,059 downwards.
CAGCTTCTGCATCTCACCTTCCAGCAGACGCGCTACAGGGATATGGGTCCATCGCGAAACCACGTCCGCGATATCGTCCTCATCCACTTCTTCTTTGATCAGCCGATCGGCGCCGCCCGGCTGTTTGGCGAGCTTGGTTTCGTCGGCGGCGAGCGCCTTTTCGAGCTCGGCGAGCTTGCCGTATTGAAGCTCTGCGACCTTGTTGAGATCGTACTCGCGCTTGGCTTTTTCGATCGCGAGACGGGTCTGCTCGATCTCGGCTTTAATCTTAGAGAGATTTTCGAGTCCGCCCTTTTCGCTCTGCCACTGGGCCTGAAGCGCAGAGCGCTTCTCGTTGGCTTCGGCCAGCTCTTTCTCGATCCGCTCGAGCCGGTCTTTCGACGGCACATCGGTCTCGCGTTTGAGCGCCTGGCGCTCGATTTCGAGCTGCATCACGCGGCGGTTAACCTCGTCCAGCTCCACCGGCATCGATTCTTTTTCGGTGCGCAGCTTGGCCGCGGCTTCATCGACCAGGTCGATCGCCTTGTCAGGCAGGAAACGATCGGTGATGTAGCGCTTGGACAAAATCGCGGCGGTCACCAACGCCGAATCCTTGATCCTGATTCCGTGATGGACTTCGTAACGCTCCTTGAGGCCGCGCAGGATCGAGATGGTGTCCTCGACGCTCGGTTCATTGACCATCACGGGCTGGAAACGCCGCTCCAGCGCCGCATCCTTCTCGATATACTTGCGATACTCGTTGAGCGTAGTCGCGCCGATACAGTGCAATTCGCCCCGCGCGAGCATCGGCTTCAGCAGGTTCGACGCGTCCATCGCGCCTTCGGCGGCGCCGGCGCCGACGACGGTATGCAGCTCGTCGATAAACAGGATCACCTCGCCGGCCGCGTCCTGCACTTCCTTCAGTACCGCCTTTAGGCGCTCTTCGAATTCGCCGCGGAACTTCGCGCCCGCAATGAGCGCGCCCATGTCCAGCGCAACGACCTTGCGGTTCTTGAGTCCCTCGGGAACGTCGCCGCGCACAATACGCTGCGCCAGACCCTCGACGATCGCGGTCTTGCCGACTCCTGGCTCTCCGATTAGCACGGGATTGTTCTTGGTCCGGCGCGACAGCACCTGAACCACGCGCCGAATTTCCTCATCGCGTCCGATTACGGGATCAACCTTGCCTTGGGCGGCAAGCTTGGTCAGATCGCGACCGTATTTTTCGAGCGACTGATAGGTTGCCTCGGGATTCGCCGAAGTGACGCGCTGATTTCCGCGCACCTGCTTGAGTGTCGCCATCAGCTTGTCGTGGGTCAGGCCCGCCTCGCGAAGGATCTTCGCCGCGGCACCCGGTTCGTCGAGAATCGCGATCAGGACGTGCTCGACGGACACGTAGTCATCCTTGAGCTTGGCCGCCTCCTGCTCCGCGCGCGCGAGCACGCGGCCCAGGCGCTGAGTCGCATAGACCTGCGCGGAATCGGAGCCGCCGCCGGTCACCTGCGGAATCTTCTTGAGCTCGGCTGTGAGCTTGGCCTGGACGGCGGCGCGATCGACGCCCGCGAGGCTCAGAATCGAGGTGCCAAGACCGTCATTCTCTTCGAGTAACGCTGCCAGCAGATGCTCAACATCAACGGCCTGGTTATGCGCCGCGAGCGCCGCATTCTGCGCGCGTCCGAGCGCTTCCTGAAGCTTTTCGGTGAATCGATTTGCGTTCATTCATATCCAAAGGTAACCATCGCGTCGCCTTTGGCAAGCGTTTTCCTCGGATAGGCTGCCTTCGCGTTGGCCGTTTTCGCGACGATTTGGTAAGTCTCCGGGTCAACGGAGAGACCACACATGCGCCTAAGCCTTGCCATCAACGGAGAGCGGCGCGAGGACGATATCGATCCTCGCACGCTGCTGGTCCATTACATCCGGGAGGCCGCGGGCCTTACCGGCACTCACGTCGGCTGCGAAACGTCGCTGTGCGGCGCGTGCACGATTCATCTTGACGGCCGCGCAGTGAAGTCGTGCACGATTCTGGCGGTGCAGGCCGAGGGCGCCGAGCTCACGACGATCGAGGGCCTGGCGCACGGCGCGGTGATGCATCCGCTGCAGGACGGCTTCTGGGAAGAGCACGGCCTTCAATGCGGCTACTGCACACCGGGGATGATCATGACGGCGGCGGACCTCCTCAAACGCAACCCCAATCCGAGCGACGCGGAGATTCGCGAGGCGCTCGAGGGCAATCTGTGCCGATGCACCGGCTATCAGCATATCGTGAATGCGATCCAGTCGGCGGCGCGCAAGATGCGCGAAAAGCAGGCTGCGTAGGCGAGGACTCCGATGGCGGTAATACCAAAATTTGTGGGCGAGCGAATCAAGCGCCGCGAGGATCCGCGCCTGGTAACGGGCACGGGAACCTATGTCGATGACGTGCGAATCCCCGGGATGCTCTGTGCGGTAATCCTGAGAAGCCCCTACGCGCATGCGAAGATCAATTCGATCGACCTCGAAAAAGCGCGCGCGCTCAAGGGAATCGTGTGCGTCCTTTCCGGCGCCGACCTGAAAGACAAAGTCGGCGGAGTGCCGTGCGTCGCGCCGGCCGACCATGTGCCGTTTCATCCGGTCCTCGCGCAAGGCAAGGTTCGCTTCATCGGCGAAGGGGTTGCAGTCGCCGTGGCGGCGTCGCCCTACGTCGCCCAGGATGCGCTCGATCTGATCGAGGTCGATTACGAACCGCTCGACACGGTGATCGATCCGGAAAAGGCGCTCGATTCGGGCGCGCCCATCTTGCACGAGGAGTTCGGCACCAACTCGGTCACGCTCGCGAGCGTGCCCAATCCGGCGGTGGAAGACGCGATGCGCCGCGCGGACAAAATCATCAAGTTCCGTATTTACAATCAGCGCCTCGCCGCGGTTCCGATGGAGCCGCGCGGAACCGTCGCCAAATGGGAGTCCGGATACAAGCAGTTAACGGTGTGGTCTTCGACGCAGATTCCGCATCTGCTGCGCTCGCAACTCGCCGAACAGCTCAAGCTCGGCGAGAACAAGATCCGCGTGATCGCGCCCGAGGTCGGCGGCGGCTTTGGCGCCAAGCTCAATGTCTATGCGGAAGAGGCGCTGGTCGCCTATCTGGCGATGACGCTCAACAAGCCGATCAAGTGGATCGAGCGGCGGCGCGAGAATCTTTCCGGCACCACGCACGGGCGCGACCAGATCGCCTACCTGGAAGTGGCCGCGCAGAAAGACGGCACCGTAAACGCCGTCAATGCGAAATTCATCTGCGATATGGGCGCATACCTGCAGCTCCTGACGCCCGCGATTCCAGGTTTCTCCGGCCTGATGATGACGGGATGCTACAAGATTCCCGCGCTGTCATTTGACCAACAGATGGTCTTCACCAACAAGATGGCCACCGACGCCTATCGCGGCGCCGGACGCCCCGAAGCCGCGTACATCGCCGAGCGCATCATGGATATGGTCGCGGGCGAGTTCGGCCTCGATCCGGCCGAGGTGCGGCGCACCAATTTCATCGCCAAGGAATCATTTCCCGCGCCGACTGCGGGTGGACTGGTCTATGACTCAGGCGACTACAATCTCGCGCTGACTAAAGCGCTCGAGATGATCGATTACAAAAAAGTTCGCGCCGAACAGGCCGAGGCGCGCAAGCATGGCCGTTACCTCGGAATCGGAATCGCCTCGTACGTGGAGATTTGCGGTATTGGTCCGTCCTCGCTACTGCCGCCCAAGCTCAAGGGTGGAGGCTGGGAAAGTTCGACCGTGCGGATCGAGCCGGATTGTAAGGTTACCGTGCTAACCGGCGTCTCGCCGCACGGCCAGGGACAGGAAACCACGTTCGCACAGCTCGTCGCCGACGCATTCGGGATCGATATCGACGACATCAATGTCGTGCACGGCGACACTGCGATCGTGCAGTACGGAATCGGCACCTTCGGCAGCCGCGGCACCACGGTGGGCGGACCCGCGCTGATGCTCTCGGTCGGCAAGCTACAGGCGAAGATGAAGCAAATCGCCTCGACGATGATGGAAGTGCCGCCTGACAATCTGGTCTTCACCAATCGGACGATCGCGCTTGGATCCGATTCGTCGAAATCGATCGCGCTGCAGCAAATCGTCGATGCCGCTTACGGATACAAACAGCCGATTCCGGGTCTCGAACCGGGACTGGACGCGACCAGCTTCTACGAGCCCGCCAACTGCACGTTTCCGTTCGGCACTCACGTCGCGGTGGTCGAAGTCGATCCGGACACCGGAGTGACAAAGTTTCTGCGCTACGTCGCGGTTGACGATTGCGGAAAAATCCTGAGCCCGCTTCTGGTCGAAGGACAGATTCACGGCGGAATTGCGCAAGGTATCGCGCAGGCGCTGTTTGAGGAAGTCGTCTATGACGAAAACGGACAGCTAATCACCGCGACCCTGATGGACTACGCGGTGCCCAAGGCCAACATGCTGCCGCACTATGAGCTGGCCTCGACGGTCACGCCCTCGCCGGTCAATCCGCTCGGCGTCAAGGGCGTTGGCGAGGCCGGCACGATTGGCTCGACTCCCTGCGTGGTCAACGCGGTGCTCGACGCGCTCAGCCCGCTCGGCATCCGCCATCTGGACATGCCGCTTAAACCCGAGACGGTCTGGCGCGCGATTCGCGACGCGAAGGCAAAGGCATAACTGCGATGTACCCATCGGCATTCGAATACCATCGCGCTTCTTCCGTGAAAGAGGCGCTTGCGATGCTCTCTGAGTACGGCGAGGACGGCAAGCTCATCGCCGGCGGCCACAGCCTTGTCCCGATCATGAAGCTGCGCCTGGCGCAGCCGGCGCATCTGGTCGATATCAGCGGAGCGCGCGAGCTCGCTTCGATTCGCGAGCAAGCGGGCAAGATTCTGATCGGCGCGATGACCACGCATCAGGCGGTCGAGACGTCGCCCGTCGTTCGCGCGAAGCTCGGGCTGCTCGCCGAGTGCGCGGCGATGATCGGCGACGTGCAGGTGCGAAACCGCGGAACCATCGGCGGCTCGATCGCGCATGCGGATCCGGCGGCGGATTATCCTGCAGCGGTCCTGGCGCTCGAGGCTGAAATCAAAATCGAGAGCGCCGCCGGCGCGCGAGTCGTCAGGGCCGAGGATTTTTTTCTCGATCTGATGACGACGGCGGTGCGTCCCGGCGAAATCGTGACCCAGGTTGCGTTCGCGCCGATTCCGGCAGGGCGCGGTTTCGCATATTTGAAGCATCGCCAGCCCGCGTCGGGATTCGCGACGGTCGGAGCCGCGGCGATGATCGCGCTCGGGAAAAACGGCGCCTGCGAATATGTTCGCGTGGGCATAACCGGGCTGGGGCCAAAACCATTTCGCGCCAAAGCGGTCGAGGCCGCACTGGCTGGCAAAGCTCCCGCGCAGACGATCACAGCGGCCGCCGCTCACGCCGCCGACGGTATCGACGCGCTGGCGGATATCCACGCCTCTGCCGATTTCCGGGCCGAACTCGCGCGCGTGTACACTCGCCGCGCACTCGAAGGCGCGCTCGCACGCGTCAAGTCCTGAGCCCGCGGCGCGAGCGTTCTGATCGAATCGGAAAGGATAGCCTGACTGCCGATGAAGTTAGCTGGAGAAACTGTTTTGTCCGGTCCGCGCGCGCGAGTCTGGGAGCTGTTCAACAGCCCCGAGCGGCTCTCGAAGCTCATCCCCGGATGCGAAAAGCTCGAAACGCTGGGTCCCGACGAATACGGCGGCACGCTCAACGTCGGCATCGCATCGGTCAAAGGTGTCTATTCCGGCAAACTAAAGCTCGAAAACCAGCGCCCGCCGGAGCATTACCGGATGATCGTGGACGGCAAGGGCAAGCAGGGCTTTATCCGCGGCTCGGGAACTCTTGACCTCGAAGCGCGCGACGCGAAATCGACTACCGTCAAGTACGCCGGCGATGTCCAGGTCGGCGGACCGTTGGTCCAGGTCGGCCAGCGCGTGATCGATAGCGCGGCCAAGATGATGCTCGGGCAGTTTTTCGCCGCCGCCGACGCGGAACTCAAGGCCGAGGCGGCCGGCACGGTCGCCCGGCAGGGAATCCTGATCAATCTGTGGCGATCAATCTTACGCCTGGCGGCATCGATCTTCGGCCGGAACTAGAGGCCGGGAATCGCGCCGAAAAAGAAAGCACGCGCCCATTCGGACGCGCGCTTCCCCGCAATGCGGAATATCAACTATGCCACCGCGACGCGCGCCGCAGGCCGCAACCCCCCGGCTGCCTGCACCGATGTGCTGGTGCGGAACAGCGGCGCCGACGGCAGTAGATTCGCCTTCGGCGCACCAACCAGGATCCGCCGCCGTCCGTCGCGAGCGAGCAGTCCCTGCTGCGTCATCTCCATTAGCAGCTTCGAGACCATCGGACGCGAGCTCCCAATCATCTCGGCCAGCTCCTCCTGCGCGAGCTCCGGCGTGAGCAGCACTCCGCGCGCGTCGGGTACGCCGAAGCGCAGCGCCAGCTCGTTGAGCACCACTTCGAGCCGCTGCCGCAGCGACATCCCAAGGAACGTCGCATAGCGATACGCGACTGACGACCATAGCGAGTTGATCGCTTCCGCCAGGTGCAACAGCGTTTCGCCGTCGAGGCTTTTCAGCACCTCGGCTATATGGTGGCGCGTGAACAGCGCGACCGTGCATCCGGTCAGCGCCTCAGCCTCGAAAAGCTGCGAGCGTTCGCCCGAGCTCTCGGAAAAATCCGCGTAACCCACGATATCGCCCGGCCCGGCCAGCTCGGTCAAAATTTTGTCACTGCCCGGGCGCGTGCTGTGAACCTTCACCACGCCGCTTAGCACGGCAAAGACCACGTCCGCAGGCGAGCCTTTGGCGAACAGCGGCGCGCCCTTTGGGTAGCGCACAGGAGTGTACCTGTCGAGCAGAGCGGTGATTGCCGTGCGTGGCAGACCCAGGCTCACCAACCGCGCGAGCAGCTTGTCAGTAGGATGTTCCATTCCTGGACCATTCATATTTCGACCCCTTGAGTTGATTGCGGCGCCCATTTTTTGACCTCCGCCACCGGGCGGACTGCCGACGACCGGCTCCGCCCCACCCGCCCAACCGATGCTACTGTAAGTATCAACAGTTCGACGTGCTGGTAGCTCTAAATTCCTACACTTTGTTAATACATTCAGGGCAAGCGGTCAAGAGGCGCAATCTTTGGCAAAAACGCGCTTTATGCGCCCGCGATTGTCATTTCCGAGATCTTGATTGTCGGCGCAACCGTTGACGAGCGCCAATGCAGATCGTTCCCAATCATCTCGATGTTCAGAAACATCTCTTTCAGATTGCCCGCGATAGTTATTTCCTGCACCGGATAGGCGAGCTGGCCGTCTTCGATCCACATGCCGCCCGCGCCGCGTGAGTAATCACCGGTCACCATATTGACGCCGAACCCGATGAGTTCGGTCAAATATAAACCTTGCTTGACCGAGCCGATTATCTGCTCCGGCGTGTAGGCGCCCGCTTCAAGGTAAAGGTTCGTGGTCGAAACGGTCGGCGCCTGTCCGACCGAGCGCGAGGCATTGCCGGTCGGCTGCAGCTTGAGCTTGCGCGCCGAGTAGCAATCGAGCAGATAAGTTTTGAGCGCGCCTTTTTCAACGATATGTTTGCGATTGGTCGCAAGGCCTTCGCCGTCGAACGGCTTCGAACCGAGCGCTCCCGGCATCCGTGCGTCGTCAACTATCGACACTGCCGGCGCCATCACCTGCGACCCAAGCCGATCGATCAAAAACGATGAGCCCTTGTATAACGCGGGGCCCGAGGCCGCGCCCGCCAGCGAACGAATGAGTCCGGCCGCCATGTCAGGATCGAACACCACCGGCACTCGCGTGGTCTTGACCTTGCGCGCTCCGAGGCGGCGCAGCGCGCGCTTTGCGGCGGTGAGGCCGACGGTCTCGGCGTCCTCGAGTTTCGCAAACCGCCGGTTCGAGGTGTACCAGAAGCCCTGCTGCATCGCGCCGCCGTCCTGCGCGATCGGCGCGACCACCAGACTGAACGACGAGCCTTCGTACTCGCCGGCGAACCCGTTGCTGTTGGCGAAGAGCACGCGGTAGCGGCCGGAATCGAACTCCGCACCCTCGGAATTCTTGATCCGCGGATCGGCGGCGAGCGCGGCTTTCTCGCCCTTGCGTGCGATTTCGAGCGCGCGATCGGCGTCGATTATTCCCGCGTCGGGATCAGTCAGTCCGAGATCCGGAACCGACTGCGGATGCGTCGCCGCGTCGGGAAGTCCCGCCCACGGATCCTCGGCGGTGAGTCGCGCCAGCGTAACCGTATTGGCGATAAACTCGGCCAGCGACGCGCGCTCGAGCTCGGCGGTTGATGCGGTCGCGGAAGATTGTCCGGCAAACACGCGCACGCCGAGCCGCCGCTCGCGTGAGCTCTTGAGCTTTTCGACCTCGCCCAGGCGCACGCCCGCGGCCAGCGACTCCGCGCCGACAAACAGCACTTCGGCCGCGCTGGCACCGTGCTTCTTCGCCTCGCCAAGCACCCATTCGGCCAGCGCGCTATCGAGCGTTTCCATCCGCGAGGTGCTTCCATTTCCCGATTGATTTTTCATGCGCGAGTGCCGCCCACCGTGATCCCGTCGATCCGTATCGTTGGAAGTCCTACGCCCACCGGCACCGATTGGCCGTCTTTGCCGCAGGTGCCGACGCCCGAATCCAGCGCAAGGTCGTTGCCCACCATAGCAACGCGCGTCAGCACGTCGGGTCCGTCGCCGATAAGCGTTGCGCCCTTCACCGGGCGCGTCACTTCGCCGTCTTCGATCAGGTAGGCCTCGCTGGCGGAGAAGACGAACTTGCCGTTGGTGATATCAACCTGGCCGCCGCCGAAGTTGACTGCGTACAAACCCTTCTTCACCGACTTGATGATTTCCTCTTTGGTCGAGTCTCCCGCGAGCATGAAGGTATTGGTCATTCGCGGCATCGGGGTATGCGCAAAGCTTTCGCGCCGCCCGTTGCCCGTAGGTTTCATCTTCATCAGGCGCGCGTTCATGCGGTCCTGCAGGTATCCGCGCAGGATTCCTTTTTCGATCAGCACCGTGCGCGAGGTCGGCGTGCCTTCGTCATCGACGTTCAGGCTGCCGCGGCGCATCGGGATAGTTCCGTCGTCAACCACGGTGCAGAGTTCGCTTGCAACTTTCTGTCCGATCCGCCCGGAGAAGGCTGATACGCCTTTGCGATTGAAATCGCCCTCGAGTCCGTGGCCGATCGCCTCGTGCAGCAAAATCCCCGGCCACCCGGGCCCGAGCACCACGGTCATTTCGCCCGCAGGCGCGTCGCCGGCACTGAGGTTGACGATCGCCTGGCGCGCGGCCTCGTGCGCGTACTGCCGCCAGCGGTCGCCCTCGAGAAAATATTTGTACTCGACGCGTCCGCCGCCGCCGAAGCTTCCCGACTGGCGCCCGCCCTTGCCGTCCTCCGCGATCACTGTCACGTTCAGACGGCATAGCGGCTGCACGTCGGCGGCGAGCTTGCCTTCGCTGGTGACGATCATGACGATCTTGCGCTCCGCCGCGATCGAGGCCATCACGTTCTTCACCCGCGGATCGTACGCACGCGCGGCGGCGTCGATCTCGCGCAGCAGCCGCGCGCGTTCTTCGAGCGGAATTTCAAGCGGCGTGGTCTCGACCTCATACAGCGCATGACGCGGCGCCGGCGCGCCGACCTGCACCGCGGGAACGGTTGCGCGCTGGTCGGCAATTGCGCGCGCGGCTTCGGCCGCGAGCTGCATCCTGTCGATCGTGACTTCGTCGGAGTAGGCATAGCCCGTGCGATCTTCGGCGCATACGCGGACGCCGACACCGTGGCTGATGCTCTTCGAGGTGTGATTGACCATCGATTCTTCAAGCGCGAGCGACTCCGCGCTCTGGTACTCGAAGAACAAATCGGCGTAGTCGGCCTTGCGTTCGAGCGCGGTGCCCAAAATCCGCTCGAAAGCGCGGTCGCTCATGCCGAAGCGATTGAGAAAAAACTTTTCCGGATGCGCCAGTTCATTTGCCATCGGGGTTTGTCACCTTTACGATCAAGCCTATCAGACCGCTTCAAACTCAAGAAGTTGGGACCGCCATCCGGCGCTCCGGTTTCGCAGAAACCTGGAAATTCGCTAGGATTTCGCTATGACAACAGACGACTTCACTATCGGCGGCGACTTGCGCGTCAACAGGCTCGGTTTCGGCGCGATGCGCGTGACGGGCAGCGGTGTGTGGGGCGAGCCACCCGACCGTCGCGAAGCTGTCCGGGTGATCCGGCGCGCGGTCGAACTCGGAATCAACCTCATCGACACCGCAGACGCTTACGGACCCGAGGTCTCTGAAAATCTTATCGCCGAGGCGATCCATCCCTACCCCGCCAACCTGGTTATCGCGACCAAGGGCGGCTACACGCGGCCAGGGCCCAATTCGTGGGTTCCCAACGGACGTCCGAAGCATCTGAAGGAAGCGTGCGACGGCAGTCTCAAGCGTCTGAAGCTCGATCGAATTGACCTCTACCAGCTTCATACGCCCGATCCGAAAGTGCCGCTGGAAGAATCGATTGCGGCGCTCGCCGATCTGCGCGAGGCGGGGAAAATCCGGCATATCGGAGTGTCTAATTTCAGCGCGGATCAACTGAAGGCGGCGCGCGCGATCGTCCCCATCGTCTCAGTACAAAACAATTACAACCTGGCGTATCGCGAATCCGAGCCGGTGCTCGATTACTGCGAAGCCGAAGGCCTTGGCTTCATCCCGTATTTTCCGCTCGGATCGGGCAATCTGCTTCGCAACCAGCGCCTGAATGAGATCGCGACGCGCCTCGGCGCGACGCCCGGGCAGATCGCGCTGGCGTGGCTGCTCAGACGCTCGCGCGCGATGCTGCCGATACCGGGCACCTCCAGTCTCGCGCATCTCGAAGAGAATACGCATGCGCGCGCCGTCGCGCTCGAGGACGCGGACTATCGAGCGCTGGATCGCGCGGCCCGCTCGATTTGAACCGATGAGGAATCCACGATGACCGATCCACTGCCCCAGATGACCCGCGACCTCGCGCAAGCGAAGGGCGATTTGGCTTCATTTGGCTATTGCCTGATCGCGGAGGCTCTCAGCGCGGGCGATCTGCGCGCGTTGCGCGAGCGGCTCGTCGATCAGGCGGCGGCCGAAGCGGAAATCGGGCGCGCCACTCGCGACGGCGGTGCCGGCGCGCCCAATCAGCGCGTCTGGAACCTAATCAACAAGGGCCGCGAGTTTCGCGATCTGATCCTGCATCCGCTGGTGGACGCGATCATGCCGCATCTGCTTGGCACTGGATTTATTTTGTCGAGCCTGACCGCGAATATCGCGGGTCCAGGAGGCGCTCCGATGTACCTGCATCGCGACCAGGGCTATCTGCCGTTCCGCACTCCGATACCAGTGGTTGCGAATATCGCGTGGATGCTCGATGACGTCACGAGCGCCAACGGCGGAACGCGGCTGGTGCCGCGAAGCCATCTGAGCCCGGCGCCGCTCGGCGATCCCGCGGATACTTCGCAGACCATCGCCGCGCAAGGACCGGCAGGCTCGGCGCTGGTCTTTGACGGGCGCATCCTTCACGGCACCGGACCGAATTCGACCGAGACCCGGCGCCACGTATTGCTCAGCTACTTCGCGCGGCCGTTCATGCGCGCGCAGGAGAATCCGTTTCTGTCGCTCGACGCGGAAGTGGAACGCGCGCTTTCCCATCAATTGAAGGCGCGACTTGGCTACAAGGTCTGGGGGACGCTCGGCGGCGTCGAAGGACCGGCGGAAGCCGCGATAGTGACGCGTCCGGCGCGTCCGCTCGGCGAGCTGAGGCCGCAATCGCCGCGAGCGTGAAAAAAACAGGGACGGCCTGATGGTCGCCCCTGCGAATGAATCATGAGGGTAAGGCGGTTCCGGCTCAGCCTGCGGCGGCGGCGCGGCGCGCGCTTTTCTCTTCGGTTTTCTTGACCGACTTCTTGCGCGGCTTCTTGGCCGCGGAGCGCTCTTCGTTGCCGGTGAACTCGATGACCGAGATCGGCGCGGCGTCACCGCGGCGCACCCCAAACTTGATCACACGGGTATAGCCGCCG
>DATKSB010000130.1:0-8640 GCA_035531855.1 Binataceae bacterium (SeqCode) | reverse complement strand
AATCCGCGGCGCGCACGAAAGCTGTTTCTCGAATCGATACCGCAATACGTCGACGACTACCTCGAGGCGCTGCGCGAATACGCCGCCGCGCCCAATTCGGAATCACGCGCCGACTCTCCGCTCGAGTTCGTGCTGCAGAAGGAGAGCGCAAGGAGCTTCCAGGCAGACGTGACGTTCGGAATGATCACGAATCTGGTAGGAGACTTGGGAACATCTGACTTTAATTTGGTCATGAATTATCTTCGCCGCTACGATCCGAACGTCGAAGGAGACCACGATACGACCCAAATGGTGGCCGACCTTGTTGCGAGAGCACTCAATTTTTACCGCGACTTTATCGAACCGGGAAAAAAGGCCTACCTACCCACAACCGCGGAAGCCAAGCAGCTACAGAGCCTGACAGACTTTTTGAGTGCGAACCCCGACGCAAGCGCCGAGGAGATAGAGAAAACGATCTACGATCTCGGTCGTGCGAACTACGACAAGCCTGGGAAGATTTTTCCGCTGATGTATCGCGCTATCCTGGGCCAAGAGCGCGGTCCGCGATTGGGTGCGTATATCCGGCTCCTGAGACCCTTTCGAATTGTTGAGCGGCTCGAAGCCGCGATCGCGCGCAGCATCTGATTTGTCCACGGCATGCCAACTCCGGAGTGCCTGTCCCTCTCCCAAAAGATTGGGAGAGGGTGGCGCGCGTTGCGCGCGACGGGGTGAGGGACCTACAGCAAGGACTCTTTGATCGTCTCGAACACCGCGGACAGGTTACGCAGTAAGTCGGGGTTCCAAAAGCGAATCACCCGGAAGCCCTGAGCTTCCAGATAGCGCGTGCGCGCGGAATCGTGTTCGGTCTGTTCCAAATGCTGCCCGCCGTCCAGTTCGACGATCAGCCTGCGCTCAAGACAACAGAAGTCGGCAATGAACGGTCCGATCGGAACCTGCCGGCGAAACTTGAAGCCCGCGCAGCGCCGACCGCGGAGCTTGTTCCAGAGCGCCTGTTCAGCGTCGGTTTGTGTGCGGCGCAGAGATCTCGCGCGGTCACGAGTCAGTTCCGGAGGCCGGTTCATACAAACGGCGATCATCGCTGCAAGTGCATCCAGATTTCAATGCTGTCGGTCCCTCACCCGCGCGTCACGAGGCTTGCGAAAAAGAATCGCAAGCATCGCGCCGCGCCGCCCTCTCCCAATCTTGTTGGGAGAGGGACAATCAAGAACGCGCGCGGCTATGCAGTTGCGGCAAGGACTGCCGCTCTTCTGTGTTTCCCTTCACCCTGCTAGACAGATAGGAACCTACAATCCAACCCGAGCGAGTTATATCGATGGCAAGTGAACGGCAACGAAGCATCAAGCGGCGGCGCAAACGCAAAGACACACGACTCAAGGCCAAAATTCGCGAGTCGCGCAAGAAACAGAAGAAAAAGCGTTAGCATCGCGCCCTCTCTCTCATGCGTTCGCGCCACGGCGACGGCCGACGCGCGCGCGAAATTTCTTTCAGCACAGGAGTTTTCACGATGGCATACGAGACCCTGCTTTATGAGACCGGTGGCGAGATCGCGACGATCACTCTCAATCGCCCCGCCCGGATGAACGCCTACACCACCGAAATGGGCTTCGAGATCGCCGACGCGATGCTGCGCGCCGACGCCGACCCCGCGGCGCGCGTGATCATCATGACCGGCGCCGGCAATCGCGCGTTCTGCGCCGGTGCCGACATGGCGATGTTCGCCTCCAACATCAAATCGCGTGAGGACGCCAAGTCCGAGGACTCCGAGGGCGGCACCGAGCGCCGTCGTGGCGCTATCTCCTTGCCGATGATCATGCGCGGGCTCAGTAAGCCGACTATCGCCGCGATCAATGGCTACGCGCTCGGAGTAGGATGCACGATCCCGCTGCTGTTCGACGTCCGCGTCGCCTCCGACAATGCCAAGATGGGCGTGATCTTTCCCCGCGTCGGCCTGATGAGCGAACTCGGCTCGAGCTACCTGATGCCCCGGCTTATCGGACTGGCGCGCACCGCCGAAATGATGCTGACCGGACGCCAATACAGCGCCGAACAGTGCCTCGCGATGGGTCTCGTCAGCCAGGTATTCCCTGCCGCCGAGCTGATGCCCAAGGCGCGCGAGCTCGCCGGCGAGATGCTCGATTGTTCGCCACTGTCGCTCGCGATGACGCGCCGGGCGCTCTACCAGGGGCTCGACGGCACGCTGGAAACCGCGATGCAGTTCGAGGGCTTCGCGCTCGAGAAATGCTACGTATCGCCGGAGCACAAGGAATACGTGAGCGCGTTCACGGAAAAGCGCAAACCCGACTTCCGCAAGATCAAGCACAGCTAGCATTGCCGAATAAATGACGAGCGACAATGAAGTCGATGCTGAGGTGGTAAAGGACTACGGCGATGCTCGGGCCTACCCCAGCCATGTACCGACTCCTCGCTCGTCATTTCGACCGAAGGGAGAAATCCCGGGCGGAGAGGCACTGCATGCGGCGAGGCTCCGGAGCACGGACGCCTCGGGATTTCTCGCCCAGGGCTCGAAATGACGGCCGGGTAGGCACTGATGACGCGATATTGTCCGCTTGGTCCACTTCCGCAGGAGCAACGGTCCTGGGAGCTTGATCTATATGGAACTCGGCGCTAGATTTACATTTGTTACTTAGTTAGTCTGATAAATCATAAATAGCTGCGGAGCGCTCGAGCAATCAGTTCGAGTCGCGAACAAATTAAAGGCAGGTGTAACACAATGGCACTTCATATCGGTAGCATAGCCCCGGATTTCACTCAGGAATCGACCGAAGGACCGATCAAATTCCACGACTGGATCGGTAACAAATGGGCGGTCCTGTTTTCGCATCCCAAGGACTTCACTCCGGTCTGCACGACTGAACTCGGGCGCGTGGCCGCGCTCAAGCCGGAATTCGAAAAGCGCGGGGTCAAGGTGTTGGCGGTGAGCGTCGATGACGTTGCGTCGCACAAGGGCTGGGTCGGCGATATCGAGGATACGCAGAAAGTGAAGATGAACTTTCCGATCCTCGGCGACTCCGACAAAAAGGTCGCCAAGCTCTACGACATGATTCATCCCGAATGGAACGACACGCTGACGGTGCGTTCGGTCTTCGTGATCGACAACAACAAAAAGGTCCGGCTGATCATCACCTATCCTGCCAGCACCGGGCGCAACTTCGACGAGATTCTGCGCGCGATCGACTCGCTGCAGCTCACCGACAAATACTCGGTCGCGACGCCGGTTGACTGGAAGCATGGAGAGGACGTGATCGTCGCGCCGGCGCTTAAGGATCCCGCGGTGCTCAAGGAAAAGTTCCCCAAGGGTATCAGGGAGCTTCGTCCATACCTGCGCTATACGCCCGATCCCTCGAAGTAAACGCTCGATCTTAGCGCATCAAAACCAAGCCCGGCTCGTATCGATCGAGCCGGGCTTTTTCGTCGTGAAATTCTAATCGAGGCTATTGGCCCGCGAGCGCGCCGAGCAGCAGATCGATATCCGGAGTGCCAAGCCCCGAGGCGCGGTCGTAACCAATCGTGGCGCTGAATCCGGCGATTCCAGCCACGCTGTTGGAGCCCTGGGTAACGTCACGGATGCCGGTGCCGCCGCTCTTGTAGATCGCATAGAGGGCGGTGTTCATATTACCGATACGCCGGTGGCCCTCACGTTGCGCGGCGAGCTGCGCGATTCCAGCCCAATAGGGAGCGGCGATACTGGTGCCGCCGATGCAGCATCCGACCTGGCCGCTGCTGCCGAGAAAAAACCCCGGATTTTCAGGCGACGCCCCGAGCGATATGTCGGGCACCGCGCGTTTGGAGCCGATTTTGCGGATGCCTTTCTGGTATTTCGGTTTTCCAAAGATTCGGCTGTTGCCGCCGCCGGTTGCGCCGGTCTGATCGTTCCAAACCGTTTCGGCCACGTCGCCTACATCGTTGCCGCCCGAGTAGTTCGGAGAAAACTCGGTGCCGCCGATTGCGGTCACGTAGGGATCAGCGGACAGCTCGTTCACGTTTCGGGTGTTGCCCTCGATACACGCGTTTGTGCTTTTGTCGAACGACAATCCTGCGGCGCCTCTGTCTCCGGCGGCGACGAAGACCGCCTGGCCCTGAGCGGCGGCCTGCTTGAGGAATCCATTGAGCTCGTGCGAGTAGAATTTCTTCGCGCCGCCGCAAAAACTGAAGCTGATGCTGATCGCACCGCAGGTGTCGTCGCTCGCCGCCTCCATGATCGCATCGACCAATCCGTTGCTGTCGGACGACGTGTTACTGTCGCCGATATAGGCGAAGATCGGCACGCCGGGCGCGGCTGCGTGCGCATATTCAACGTCGAGCAGCGTCTCAGTCTCATCCGAGTTGAACGGATCGCCACCCTGTGAAGAAAACTTGCGGGTCAGATTGATTGCCGGAAGGCTGAACTGCGTATCGAAGGCCGCGACGGACGAGTCGTCGAAGTCCGAGTCCTCGATCACGGCGATACAGTCCGCACCGGCGCCGTTGTTGCCGGCGCTGGTCGGCGGAGTCTGGTCGTAAAAGGTATAAATATCGTTCGGACCGAAACCCGTAACTCCCCCGATGGTCGCATCAGGCGACGCCGAGGAGCGCGACGCGTACTGAATATTCGGATGCGATCGCAGGATATTGGACAGGCCGCGAATCGAGCCGACCAGCGGCGCGATCGAAGCGGGCACCGACGGATCGCCCAGGTTGGCGTAGAGCGCGCCGCTTAAGTTGGTATGAATCGTCACTTTGAAGGCCGATTCGGCCGAGCGCGCGGCGCCGCTGAAAACAATCGCGCGTTTCGCCACGCTCGCCGATTCGACGGTGAAGCCTTTGCCCGTGAGCCATGCGGCCACCGTTGATACTTCCGCCGCGGTGGGACCGAAGCGGGCATCGAATTCTCCCGGTGCGAGCCATTGATGATACTGCGGCGAGGAAGGATCCTGCTGCGCGTCAATCAGGTTCTCGAGCGCGTCGCGATTGCGGAGCGCAAGCGAGATTTGCATCCGCAGGGTCTTTGACGCGGCGATCTCCGGTCCGCTCAAGAAATTGGCCGCTTCATCGGGATGATCGCCGGCGATCGTCGTCGGCGGGCCCGAACCCGTCGGGGGTGCGGTCGTCTGCGCTCGTGCGCTGGATACTCCCGTTACGGCCAGTGCGATAATCGCGGCCGCGCAACGAATTTTGATCGCGTGCAACCTGATTCCGGATCTCGAGTCCTTAGACATGCTGGTTCCATCGTAGCACCGATCGCGACTTGGTTTGGATAATCTTTCCTATAGCGCGCTAATGCGCCGCGATCGCACTGGTCAGATTGTTGATATCCGGAGTTCCCAGTCCTGATCCGCGGTCATAGCCAACGGTCGCCTTGAATCCGGTCACCTTGTGAAAGGTGTTGTTACCCTTGGTGACGTCACGGATACTGCCGCCGCTCGCGATCGAGTACAGCGTCGCGTTGAGCGGACCGACGCGCGTAGCGCCCGCCTTCTGCGCGGCGAGCTGCGCGATTCCGGCCCAATACGGCGCGCTCAGGCTGGTGCCTCCGATACAGCAAAAGATCGCGCCCTGGTAGCCCAGAAAGAACCCCGGATGAAGCGGTGACGCGGCCAGCGATACATCGGGTACGTCGCGATTCGAGTCGGTCGAGATCAACCCGCTCTGGTAGGACGGCTTGGGGAAGACCGTGCTTTCACCGCCGCCGCCGGAGCCGGATTTATCCTTCCAGACCGACTCGCGCGTGCTGCCGGAGTCGACGCCCTTCTTATAGTGCGGTTTGAACTGGGTTCCGCCCACTGCGGTGATATTCGGATCGGCGGACAGCTCGCTTACATTGCGCGAAGTGCCTGCCACGCATGTGTTCTGGCTGCCGAGCACAAGCCCCGCGGCGCCATAATCACCCGATGACGCGAACACGGCTTGCCCCTGTGAGGCAGCCTGCGCCGCGAGCGGGTCAATCTCGCCGGTATAGAAAGTTCCAGGCTCTCCGCAGAAGCTGAAGCTGATGCTGATTGCGCCGCAGGTGTTATCGCTGACGGCATTAAGCCCGGCGTCAAGGACTCCGTTGCCGCTCACCGCGCTATTGCCGATATAGGCGGTAATCGGTACGCCGGGAGCCGCGGCGTGCGCATACTCGACATCCAGCAGCGCTTCGGTTGCGTCATTGCCGACTTCTCCAGGATCGCTTCCGTCGGAGAGCACGCGCGTTGGGCTGAAAGATGCGACAGCGAACTCGCCGTCGAATGCGTTCACCGATCCGTTGTCAAAGTCTGAATCCTCGATCAGGGCGATACAGTCTGTGCCGGTGCCGTTGTTGCTCGAGCTGGTCGGAGGAGTTTCGTCATAAAATGTATAGAGATCGTTGGGGCCAAAATGCGTGACCTTCCCGATTTTCACGTCGGGCACCGCTGAAAAATCCGGCGAAAGCTCGATCGCTGGCTGCGCGTGCGCGAGGTTTGACAATCCGCGGATCGAGGCGACCATCGACGAAATCGATTTCGGCACGATCGGGTCATTGAGATTGCTGTATAACTTCTGGGTCGAATCGGTATGAATCTTCACGCCGAAAGCTGACTCGGCGCTTGCCGCCGCGCCCGAAAAAACAATCTTGCGCATCGGCTGGCTTTGCGGCTCGACCGTGAAGCCCTGGCCGCTCAGCCATGAGCTGACCGCTGACACGTCGGATTGAGTCGGACCAAAACGGGCGTTGAACTCAGCCGGGGTCATCCACTGATGGTATTGCGGCGAGGAGCGATCCTGCTGCGCGGCGATAAGCGCGTCGAGCGCGGGGCGATCATGCAGTGCAAGCACGACCTCCATCCGCAGCGTTTGTGCGGAGGCAATCTCGGGACCGTTGGTGAAACTGGCGGCTTCCGCGGGGTGATTTCCGACGATCGTGACCTTCGCTTCCGCATTCGCAGGATCGCCGGGAGATCCGGCGGATGCGGCAGCGGCGGTTCTCGGGGCGGCGATGCTGGCGACAGCGAACGCTAGCGAAATCGAGACGATCCATTGGCGGATTCTCTTTTTGTTCGCTTTTTCAGTCAACTTCGATGCCATGTGAAGCCCCTCTTCGATTGCTCATTCACGCGCGAATCGCGGGTTAGACGCATTTCTGTATGCAGACATTCATTCACACCGTCTTTATACACTATGTTAGTTATCGTGACAATTTGTCGCCGGAAACTCCCGGCGCTTCGAGTCGCGCCTCCAATGCGCGCGCGGCTGCGTTGCCCGGTTGAATCGCGAGCGCCTGCTTGCACTGCGCCAGCGCCTCGCTATCGCGTCCCAAGGCGTGAAGGCTCTGCGCCAGCATCGTGTGCAGCAAAGGATTTTCCGGTGCGATAGCAAGCGCGCGCTGATACTCGCCGATGGCGCCCGCATGATCGCCCTGCTGGTCCATCACCGAGCCGAGCGACGCGATCACCTGGACCGACGGATCTTTGGCGGCCAGCGCGCGGAGCACCGTTTCGGCGCCCGCGTAATCGTGATGCTCGGCCATGAAGCCGGCGCGCGTGTACGCCGCGGAGTTGGCGGTTTTGGGATCGGATTCAGCGACCTTGAGCGCGGCGTCGGCGCCGGCGGTGTCACCGGCCTGGTCCGCGACACGCGCCAGTTCCAACTCGAACGCCATCGGTATCTGGTTGCCCAGCATCTTGAGCGCGCGGCCCATCTGGTCTTCGGCTTCCCGATAATGACCCTGCGCGGCGTGCAGCCGGCCCAAATTGTATAGGTCCGGTCCGTCGTCGGGATCGAACATGATGTCGGCGCGGAATTCGCGCTCGGCTCCGGGCCAGTCGTGCTGCTGCTCCAGCAGCATCCCCAGCCGCCCGTGGCATAGCGTCGAGCTCGGATCCTCCGCGATGCATTTGGTGAAGAGCGTGTATTCGTCGTGGTAGTAGCCTTCGGTATGCCAGGTGGCGACGCTGTACACCGCGATCACCGTCACCACGACCGCGGTCGCGAGGTTGCGCGTCTCGCCGCCGCGGGCAGCGTAGTAGGCCGCGAGATCGCCGAGCAGGATCACCCATCCGAACGCCGCCAGGTATTCGTAGCGATCCTGGATCAGCATCGCGCGCATCAGTCCGCCAAGATTCATCACCGGCGCGATCTCGAACAGCATCCATAGCACCAGGAAGAAATACAGCCGGCGATGCGGATGGCTGCGCAGCAGGAGGTAGCCCGCGATCGCAATCGCGGCGAGTCCGATGGCGGGCAGATAAAAGATTTCCGAGCGCAGGCTGTTGGCGAAGGTGAAAGCGTGCGCCGGACCCGCCACCCAAGGCAACGTGAGCATCAGGGCGTAATGCGCCAGCGCCGACGGAATGGACATGAGGACTTGCGCAAGCGTCGCGTGATTTCCGGGCGAGTGGCCATTGATGTGCCCCAGCACCACGATCCGCAGAGCGAGGTAGATCGCGGCGAGCACCAGGTAGGGAGCGGTCTTCCAAACCGCGTTGGCGGCACGCTCGACGAGCTCGCGAAGCTCGGGCTTGCGCCTGGTCTCAGCGCCATTGGGCGGCGCGTCTTCGAGGATGAACACATACGCCATCAGCAACCCGGGCATCATCACGGCCAGCTCGTGGCTCAGCAGGCCTCCGATGAACAGGGCGAGTGAGATCGCAAGGTTGCGTCGCGGCGCGCGTTTGCGTTCGA
>DATKSB010000129.1:0-5783 GCA_035531855.1 Binataceae bacterium (SeqCode) | reverse complement strand
GGCGCGGATTGCAATAATCGGCGGTGGTCCGATCGGGTGCGAGCTAGCGCAGGCGCTTCGGCGTCTTGGCGCGGAGGTCACGCTCCTCGAAGCGTTGCCACACGTACTGGCTCGTGAGGATCGCGACGCAGCCGAAGCGGTCGAAGCCGCGCTCAGACGCGACGGCGTTGCGATCGCCGACGGCTGCGCGATCCTGCGGGTCGAGCGCCGCGGCGGCGACAAGATTTTGCGCATCGAATCGGGCCGCGCGCAGTCGGAAATCGCGGTTGACGAAATTATCGTCGGCGCCGGCCGCGCTCCCGCCGTAGAAGGCCTTGGACTCGAAGCCGCGAACGTCAAGTACGATAGCGTCGCGGGAATCCATGTCGATGACTACCTGCGCACCAGCAATTCGCGCATCTACGCGGCCGGAGATTGCGCGTCGGCGCTGAAGTTTACTCATCTGTCGGACGCGCACGCGCGAATCGTGTTACGCAACGCGCTGTTCCGCGGACGCCAGCGGGTGAGCGCGCTCACAATCCCCTGGTGCACCTACACCGATCCGGAAATCGCTCATGTCGGCCTGGGCGAAGAAGAAGCCCGCAAGCGTGGAATCGAGCTCACCACCTTTACGCAGCCGATGGCCGAGGTTGATCGCGCGATCCTGGACGGTCAGACCCAGGGCTTCGTAAAGATCCACGTCCGCGCAGGAACCGATCGGATCGTCGGCGCGACGATCGTCGCGGCGCACGCGGGCGAAATGATTTCCGAAATCACGCTCGCGATCACCGCCGGTGTTGGGCTCGGCAAACTCGGCGAGGTGATTCATCCCTACCCGACTCAAGCCGAGGCGATTCGGAAGGTCGCGAATCAATACGCGCGCACGCGCCTGACGCCTCTTGCGGCGAAGCTGTTCAAGCGATGGTTCGCGTGGACGCGCTAAGCGCAAAATCAATCCACAGATTTCGCAGATTCCACAGATTTTCCAGAAATTCCCTACCGTGAAATCCGTGTAATCTGTGGATGGTCCGGCTTTCAGCGCAGGCGCAGGTTGAACGCTTGCCGGCCCTTATCGCCGGGACGGACCTCGAACTGCACCTCAGCGCCTTCGCGCAGATCCTCGAAATATACTTTGGGCGACAGCCGCGACCGATGGAAAAATACTTCGTCGCCGCCGTCGTCAGGCTCGATAAATCCAAACCCCTTGTCCTTGACGACTTTCTTGATCGTGCCAAACACTTTCCTGTCCTCCGAAGATGCTTTCGCAACCGCTATTGTTGAGCTTACGGCGCCGTCACCGTATGTAAAGGGAATCCCGCGCCGCCGGAAAATTAAAATATGCTGAAAGCCGTCACCCTTAAGGAAATCGAGCGGATCTTTGAAGTTCTCGACGCGATGAACATCTCGCGCGAGGCGGTCGTCATCCCGCTGCGCCCCGACCATCCCGGCCGCGTGTCGATTGTCAAGGACGGCAAGCTCGAAATCATCGTCGAACGCGACGGCGACTTCGAGCAGTGGGTCAGCGGGCTCCGCGCTCAGATTGATTCGCTGATGAATCCGGCACGGGACTGAGCTCAACCAGCACCGCGCCATGGTCGATATTGTCGCCCGGCGCGACGCGCACCCGCTTGATCATCGCGTCGCTCTCAGCCGCAAGCGCAGTCTCCATCTTCATCGCCTCGATCACGACCAGCGGTTGCCCGGCCGAGACCCGGTCTCCGTCCTTGACCAGCACCTTCAGCACTTTGCCCGGCATTGGCGCCGTCACCTCCGATGCGGCCAGTCCGCCACGCGCGCGGCGCGCGCCGGATTCTGCGGGAACAAAATCGAAAGTGCGCGGCCCGACCGCGACCAGGATGGCGTCTTTTCGCCTTGCACCCAGAAGCCGAAACCGCCGCTCGCCGATGGACAGGATCGCGCTCGCGTCGCCAAGCTCCTCGATCGTGGCAGACACTTCGCGTCCGTCAACGCGCGCGCGAAGCGTGCGGCCGTCTCGCGATACAATCTCGACCTCGTATTCTCTCGCGCCGCTTTTGAGTTTCACGGGCGTCTCCATAGCTCGAAACCCCGCAGCGCCCTCCACGGCGAGCGATCGGTTGTTTCGCCGGAGGAATTTGAGATTGCTCTTTGGCCGGAACCGGCTCCCAGAGCGCCCGCCGCGGTGAGCGCCGCCGCGATCAGCGCGGCTTCGGACATCGCGCGGTCCTCGCTCGGCCAACCCGAACAATGCTCCTCGATAAATCTCGTCGATAGATCCGCGTCGGCAAACGCCTCGCTCGCGATCACGTCGCGCAGGAAACCCGCCGTGGTGGTCACGCCCAGAATCGCAATCTCGTCGAGCGCGCCAAGCATCCGCGCCCGCGCCTGCTCGCGGTCGGCGCCATGCGTGATGAGCTTGCCGAGCAGGCCGTCGTAAAATGCGCCAACCTCGCTTCCACGCGTGAGGTAACTATCGAAGCGCACGCCCGGACCGGCTGGGACGCGCAGCTCCAGAACGCTGCCGGTCGCAGGACGAAACCCGGCGGCCGCGTCCTCCGCATTGATGCGGCATTCGATCGCGTGTCCGCGCGGCACGCCGGGCGCGGCTAGTTTTTCGCCGCGTGCGATTTTGATCTGCTCGGCAACCAGATCGCATCCGAAACGAATCTCGGTAATCGGATGCTCCACCTGCAAGCGCGCATTCACTTCAAGGAAATAAAATTTCTCGCCCGCTTGGTCACGATCGAGCAAAAATTCGGCGGTGCCGGCGTTGGTATATCCCACTGCTTGCGCAAGCCGCGTCGCGGCCGCGAGCATCGCGTCGCGCGTCGCGGCGCCAAGGCCGGGCGCGGGCGATTCCTCGACGATCTTCTGATGCCGCCGCTGGATCGAGCAATCGCGCTCGCCCATCGTAATGACGGTTCCATGCTCGTCGCCCAGAAACTGGACTTCGATGTGGCGTGGCCGCGCGAGATATTTTTCCACGAACACGCGCCCATCGCCGAACGCCGCCAGCGCCTCACGTGATGCGGCCTCGAGCGCGGCGTCGAGTCCTGCTTCCGCTTCGACCACGCGCATCCCGCGGCCGCCACCGCCGGCCGCCGCCTTGACCAGGATCGGATAACCCTCGCGCGCCGCGAAAGCGCGTGCGGCGGCGGGTTCCGCGGTTTCGATTCCGGGAACCACAGGCACGCCTGCGGCGATCGCGAGTTTGCGCGCGGCGACTTTGTCGCCAAGCTGCGCCATCGCCGCGGCCCGCGGTCCGACGAAAATAATTCCGGAGGCATCGACAGCGCGCGCGAAATCCGGCCGTTCGGACAGAAATCCGTAGCCCGGATGAATCGCGTCGGCGCCGGTTTCGCGCGCGGCTTCGATGATCGCCGCGATATTGAGATAGCTCTTCGCCGCCTCCGCCGGACCGATCAGGCGCGCATCATCGGCGGCCGCGACATGAGCGCTGTTTGCGTCTGGCTCGGAATAAACCGCGACGGTTCTTAACCCCATCGCGCGCGCGGTGCGGATAATCCGCAGCGCAATCTCGCCGCGATTGGCGACCAGCAACACCTTTAGCTTTCGTACCGCCATCGAAGCCCGGAGCCTACCATATAGCCGCCGCGCCTCAAGCGCGCGTCGCCGAGATTGCAACTGCCGCCCGCCTGAGATAATCCGGCGATAACGCGCGCGATCTAGAGCACGCACTACGATGCCGCATTACTTCGACGATTTCTCCTCCGGCCAGCTTTTCAAGCATTGGCCCGGCCGCACGATCACCGAGTTCGACAACACCTGGTTCACCCTGATGACGATGAACACCAACCCGATCCACTTCGACGCGGCGTATGCGGCGAAGTCGCAGCACGGGCGATGCCTCGTCAACGGACTGCTGGTGCTTTCGACCGTGGTCGGAATGAGCGTGAAGGATATCAGCGAGAACGCGATCGCGAATCTCGAG
Organism: Binataceae bacterium (SeqCode); assembly: GCA_035531855.1. Classification (GTDB taxonomy): domain Bacteria; phylum Desulfobacterota; class Binatia; order Binatales; family Binataceae; genus JBARDN01. Next base: position 1,873 of record DATKSB010000129.1, on the reverse strand, counting down.
TACGAATCGGCGCGGCACAGCGCGCCCACTTTCGCCGGCGACACGCTTTACGCCGAGACCACGGTCCTGGAAACTACTCCCTCGCGAAGCAAAGCCGACCGCGGAATCGTGTACGTCGAGACGCGCGGGCTTAATCAGAACGGAGAGCAGGTGATGATCCTGCGCCGCCGGGTGCTGATTCCGCGCCGCCCGGCCTGAATGCGCGCGAGGCCAATATTATTCCGATGGATCAACTCTACTTCGTCGTTCACACCCACTGGGACCGCGAATGGTATCAACCGTTCCAGCAGATGCGCGCGCGGCTGGTCGCGATGGCGGATCGGATGATCCCGCTGGTCGAGAGGGGCGAAATTCCGTTCTTCCACTTCGACGGACAGACGATCGTGCTCGACGACTATTTGGAGGTGCGGCCCGCGATGGCGCCGCGGCTGCGCGCGCTTATCCGCGCGGGCCAAATCCAGGTCGGTCCGTGGTACGTGCTGGCCGACAGCTTTCTGGTGAGCGGCGAATCGCTGATTCGCAATCTCGAGATCGGAATCGAGACCGCGCGCCGCTTCGGACGTCCGCTCGACGTTGGCTATCTGCCCGATCAGTTCGGGCATATCGCGCAGCTCCCGCAAATTCTGGCGGGATTCGGATTTCGTACCGCCGTGCTATGGCGCGGTGTCGGCGCCGACGTCGCCGCGAATCGCTTCATGTGGGAAGCGCTCGACGGCTCGGGGATCAGCACCGTGTACCTGCCCTTCGGCTACTCGAACGGAGCAAGCCTTCCGCTCGAGTCGGTCGAGAGTTTTATCGTCCGCGCCAATCAAATCGTCTCGCGCGAACGCGCATTTGCCGACGGCGGCCCGATCCTCGTAATGACCGGTACCGATCACACGGAGCCCGACCCGCATTTGGCCGCGCGGATTCGTGAAGCGCGCGAGACCTCCGACTTAAGCTTCGAACTCGGTCCGCTCGAGGGCTTCGTGAACCGCGCCGACGCGCTCGCGCCGAACGGACTGGTGCATCATCATGGCGAGTTGCGCTCGCCACTGCGCGCGCATTTGCTGCCGGGAGTCACATCGGCGCGCACCTGGATCAAGCAGCGTGACTTCGCCAACTGCTACGCGCTCGAGCGCCTGGCCGATCCGCTCGCGGCGCTCGCTTCGGCACTCGGCGAGACACAAAAGCATCGCGAATTCCTCGAACTCGCATGGCGTCTCGAGCTGCAGAATCATCCCCACGATTCGATTTGCGGATGCTCGGTCGATCAGGTGCATACCGACATGCGCTACCGCTTCGATCAGGCCGCGATAATCGCGGAGAACGTGGTGCGCGCCGCCGCGGCGGAGGTTCTAGAGCGCGGCGAGGGCACGCAGGACGCCGCGATCGCGGTGTTTAACCCGAGCTTTGCGCGCCACGCGTTGGTCACGGGAGAGCTCGAGCTTCCCGATGCCGCAGCGAGCTACCTGGTGCGCGGACCAGGCGGTGCGCCAATTCCGATCACGGTTGAAGTCGCCCGCGCCGCGCGCGCGTTCGAGGTAGAACTGCGCGCCTCGGAGTTTAAGCCGATGGTCGCGGCGCTGAGTCATCCGACCTTGATGGGCCGGACCGTCAATGGATACGAGCTCAGACAGGCGGGCGCGGGCCGGGTCGAACTTTTGCTGACGCTGAGCCGCGCGGCGACGAGCGCGCTTGACCTCGAGGAATTTCGCCAGGCGATTCGCACGCAGATTCCCGACGCCGCGATGATCCTAATTCGCGCGACCAATGTTGCGCGATGCGCAATCGCGTTTGTGGCCGACAACCTGACTCAGGCGGGCTTCACTTTTTATCGCCTCGAGCGCGAGGCTACACCGCCCGCGCAAGCGGCGCCGCGCGATCGGATCGA
>DATKSB010000128.1:0-12748 GCA_035531855.1 Binataceae bacterium (SeqCode) | reverse complement strand
TCGGTACGCGAGTGCAAGGTTCGATCCCGTAAAATTCGTTCCGTTTCGATACGTTTAGAGATTTCCGCGCCGAGCGACCCGAGGCGTGCGGCGATTATCGGCAACGGGCATTCGCGGCCCGCGCTCGGCCACTTCACGCGCTTGCGGCGCAATCGCATAAATCAGGCGTGTTCAAATCGGGACTCGCAAAGGAACACCCCGGGTCGATGCTCCGTGCGCGCTCCAGAATTGTCATTCTCGCGTGTCGCCGCCGCGCGAAGAATCCCGTCTTTCATGGTGGACACTGCCACTCGCCGGTGAGTGCATGGACCCCTCGGGATTTCTCCGTTCGGTCAAAATGACGGACGTGGGCTGGGCATTATGAGTATCGGGATAATCGCAAAACGGGCACCGTCATTTCGAGCCCTGGGCGAGAAATCCCCAAGCGGACTGCACCGACACGCGGAAACGACGGAACACTCGGATAGCGTGCGACTATTCGCGCGCAGCGGCAGACCTCACGCGGGGCAACTGGTCTTCGCTCGTGGGAAACCCATATAATAATGCTCATCTTGGGTTTCAGGGCGGTAGTATGCTCCATCAGGTAGGTGCGGCGGGGCAGTTGGGCGTGGTGCAGTTGATGCTGGGCACGGGTCCGGTGGTCGCGGCCGTGTTGTGGACGTTGGTGGGGTTTTCCATCGGATGCTGGGGAATCAGCCTTTACAAGCTGGTCCAGATTTCGCGGGCGCGGCGCGAGTCGGAACGCTTCATCACGATTTTCTGGGAATCTAAGAACTTAAACGCGATCCATACTGCCAGCGTCGGATTCACGCGCAGCCCCGTCGCGCAGGTCTTCCGCGCGGGCTACCAGGAGCTGCTGCAGCTGACCCGTGCGAAGCGCCAGGCGGTGGGCGCGCAATCGGAATTCTCGACCGATCTCGGCGGAATCGAAAACGTCACTCGCGCGATGAAGCGCCAGGCCAACGTCGAGCTGACCAAGCTCGAATACGGCACCACGTTCCTTGCAACTACCGGCTCGGCCGCGCCATTTATCGGGCTGTTCGGCACCGTCTGCGGCATCATCACCGCATTCATGGGCTTATCGACGGCGCATTCCTCGAGTATCCAGGCGGTTGCGCCCGGTATCGCCGAGGCGCTGATCGCAACCGCGGTCGGACTGGTCGCGGCGATTCCGGCCGTGATGTTTTTCAACTTCTTCACCGCGCGTATCCGGGTGCTGGCAACCGAGATGGAAAACTTCACCTCCGAATTTTTGAATATCGCCGAACGTCATTTTCTTTCGTAACGGGTTTGCACGATGGCTTTTGATTCAGGGCAGCGCGGACAGATGGTCTCGCAGATCAACGTCACTCCGCTGGTGGACGTGATGCTGGTACTGCTGGTGATCTTCATGGTCACCGCGCCGATCATCCAGCAGGGCGTGCAGGTCACGTTGCCGAAAGTCAAAGCCGAGGCGCTGTCGGGCAAGGAAGAGCAATTCGTCGTCTCGATCACACGCGCCAACGAAATCTATCTCAACGACACCAAGCTCAGCGCGAGCGATTTGACCGACAAGCTCGCCGCGATCTCGCGCGAGCGCCCCGACCGCGAGGTATTTATCCGCGCCGACGAGCAGGTGCCCTACGGCGAAGTGATTCGCACGATGGCGGCGATCAAAGCCGCGGGAATCGAGAACGTCGGGATGGTCACCGAGCTGCCGCTCGACGCGGATGCGGAGGCGGACAGGCACAACCGTGGCAAGCCCGCCCCATAACGGCGGCGACGACGGGCCATCGCGCGCCGGCTATATCGCGGCAATCCTGGTGGCTGCGCTCGGCCACGCGGGCATATTCGCCTTCGTGATCTTCATCGCGCCCAGGCTCTTCGCCGAAGTCGATCAACCGGTCCCGGCCTACACGGTGAAAATCGTCGATAATATTCCGGCCGGAGATCTCGGGACGCATTTGCCGCGCCTCGCCGCGCCCAAGCCCCCACGCGAAGAGAAGGCTGATACTCCGAAGCCAGAGGAAGCCAAGCCGGCCGAGCCCAAGCTCGCGCCCGCCGACGACGCCAACGCGATCGCGCTCAATACCAGGAAGCCCGAACCCACGCCTACCGATACGCCCGAACCGACTCCCGAACCCACGCCCGAGCCGAGCGAAGCCGCGCCCACGCCGACGCGCACTCCGCATCCGCGCCGCCCTCCGCGTCCGACTCCCGCGCCGACGCCGGCGGAATCGAAAGCGCACAACAAGCGCCAGCCCAAGCCGCATGCGACGCCGGTGACGGTCGCGAAGGCGGACGCCGCGGCCAGCGTCAGCGCGCGGATGCAAAAAATTCGCGAGCAGTTGCTGAAGCAGCATCTGGCCGCATTGGCAAGTAATCCCGACGAAGATGACGGCGACGACACCACTCCTCCCGTCCGCGGCGGTCCGGCAGGAGGCGGCCCGGTCGCGGCCAGCAGCGCGCGTTCGGGCCTCGGCTACGGAGTTGGTCCCGGCACCGGCAGCATGGGCATTCAACAGGACCCGGAATTTCTGCTCTACTTTTCAACCGTGCAGGATAAGATTAAGAAGGCGTGGAACTTTACCAGCGGATCGTCGGATCTGACCGCGGTCGTCGATTACGCGATCGGCCCGGACGGCGCGCTGACCGAGGTGAAAATCGCGAAGAGTTCCAATGACGCCGCGTTCGACGATTCAGTCCTGCGCGCGATAAGACGCGCGGCGCCGTTTCCACCTCCGCCGGAAAAATACCGCGATCAGTGGGCCGGCGGAGTCGAAGCGACGTTCAGGCTCGGCGATTTGAAGTCATAGTCCGCGGTCGCAGAGATCGGTAAGGTTATGAAGGTGCGGATGATGCGGTGCGGAACTCGAACGGCCCCAATTTGTCTTACCGTCAATCCAACAGCGCGCCGATAGCGATGAAGAAACCACTGCTCCCGATTTTTTTCGCTGCGATATTCGCAGCCGTGATCAGCGTTGCGACCACGGCCCACGCGCAGATCAGGATGAATATCGTGGGCCCGAACTCGCAGCTTTCGTCGATCGCGGTCTCCGGCCTGAAAAGTCTGTCCGGCGACGACAACCATCAGGTCTCGGGCGCATTCGTCGCGATCGTGAACCGGGACCTCGAGCTCTCGGGATACTTCAGGCTCATTTCGCCGCACGCTTATATCGAAGATCCGCAACAATCGGGCTATGAGCTGGGCCAGTTCAATTTCGCCGACTGGCGATCGATCAACGCCGACTTCCTGGTCAAGGGCGCCGTCACGATCACCGGACAGAGCGTGCAGGTGACCGCGATGCTTTACGATGTCGCGCAGCAGCGCCGCATGATGGGCAAGAATTTCACCGGCTCGACTGCCGACGTGCCGCGGATGGCGCGCCGATTCGCCGACGCGATCCTCGAAGCGACCACCGGGCAAAGGGGTCCGTTCGATTCCGAGCTCGCATTCGTCTCGACCGGCGGCGGCCGCTTCAAGGAAATCTACACCCAGACGATCGACGGCGAGGATCTGTTCCGCCGCACCGATAATCCGACTATCAATTTGTTCCCCTCGTTCGACAAAAGCGCGCGCTATCTTCTCTACCTCTCGTACAAGAGCATGGAGCCCGCGCTCTATCTGGCCGACCTGAAGCAAAAGGTCGAGTCCAAGATCACGAGCAGGCACGGAATGGTGATCGGCGGCGAGATTTCTCCCGACGGGCAGCAGATCGCGGCCGCGGTCGAGCATGGCGGAGCGACCAATCTTTATTTGCTCACTCGCGACGGTTCCGAGCTTCGCGCGCTGACCCATACCAGCGGAATCAACGTGAGCCCGGCGTTTTCGCCCGACGGCTCGACGCTCGCCTTCACTTCTGATCGCTCGGGCTCGCCGCAAATCTACCTGATGCCGCTGGCGGGCGGTGAGGCGCGCCGGATAACCTATAAGGGAAACTACAATACGACGCCGGCATGGTCGCCGAAGGGAGATCGGATCGCCTATCAGAGCCGCACCGGCGGCCGTTTCGATATATTCGTAATCCCGCAGGCGGGCGGTGACCCGACCGAAGTGACCGACGGGAACGGCTCCAACGAATCGCCTTCGTGGTCGCCCGACGGTCGCTACCTGGCGTTCAGCTCGACTCGCGGCGGACGCGCGCGGATCTATCTACTGATGGTTCAGACCGGCAAAATCATTTCCGCATTGACGGAGGGAAAAGGTAATGACACTTGTCCAGCGTGGTCGTGGTGGTTGGGTGACTAGGACTGCCCTGCAGATGGGCGCGCTCATCGTGTTGGGCGTAATTTTTGCGGCGGGATGTTCGTCCAAGGCCAAGGAAGTTCCCGGCGCGAACGGCGCGAACCTCGGCGAGACCAACTCCAACGGAAGTTCGACTTCGCTTCAGGATCTGAAGAACGGAACGATGGGAGGGACTGGCGGACCGCTCAGCGACATCCACTTCGGATACAACACCTACAATATCGAGCCGCAGGACGGCTCGGTGCTAAAGGCGAACGCCTCGTGGCTGGAGGGGCATCCGAACACCCACGTACAGGTGGAAGGTCATTGCGACGAGCGCGGTTCCGAGGAATACAATATGGCGCTCGGTGCCAAACGCGCGCAGTCGGCGAAAGATTATCTGGTGACGCTCGGCATCCCGTCCGAGCGCATCTCAACGATCAGCTACGGCAAAGAGCTGCCGCTGTGCCAGGACCATGACGATAGCTGCTGGGCGCAAAACCGGCGCGATCACTTTGTGGTCCAGCAATAGGAGCCAAACCCGTGCGCGTGCTTCGACTCGAACTCTTCCCGCTTCCGCTGACCAGCGCGCTCGGGCGTGCGGCCGTGGCAACGCTCCTTGCCGCCGGCTTGCTGACGGCGGGATGCTCCAATCAGAACGACATGCAGCAGCTCAACCAGAATCAGTTCACGCTGCGCGGCATGATCGCGAGCGATCGCCAGCAGATCCAGGCGCTCAACCAGCAGGTCCAGCAATTGCGCGATCAGGTCACCGAGGTTCAGCACGGCGCAACCCCGGGCGGACCCGATCAGCTTGCGCAGGCCAATGATCGTATCGCCAAGCTTCAATCCGAAGTCAGCGCGCTGCAGGCCGGGATGGCGGCACAGCCGGGCACTGTCGCGCTCGGCACCACGCCGGGCGAGGCGGTAGGCGGCGCCCCTGCGGCCGGAACACCGGGGGCGGTCGAGCCGGGCGCATCGGCCGAGCCGGCGTTTCCCGCGGCGACGTGGCCCGACGAACTCGACCAAGAAATCTCGAACGCCGAGAGTTCGAGCGAGCCCGGTGTCAAGGTCTATCGCGCTGGGTTGCAGGCAATGAAGGATGGGAAATATCCGCTCGCGGTCGCAAATTTCACGCGCTTGCAGCATCAGTATCCCAAATCGCCGCTGGTCGAGCCGGCGGATTACTTCGCAGCCAACGCCCTGTACGAAACCGGCAAGTACGATCAGGCGATCCTGCAATTCAACGATCTGGTTATGCGCTATCCCAAGGGCCGTTTCGCCGCGCAAGCGCTGCTGCGACAGGGCGAAGCGTTTGTAAAGATGAACGACCGAATCGACGCGCGGCTGACCCTGCAAAAACTGATGGCCGATCACGACGGAACACCGCAAGCGGCTGCGGCCAAGACCGTGATGGCGAGTCTCGTCAGCGAATGACGCACACGTATTCGCGGGTCCGCGCGTAGCGGCGATGGAAATAATCCGCGATCTCGACGCGATGTCGCGTCATCCTTACCCAGTCGTAACGCCGGGCAACTTCGACGGCGTCCATCTGGGCCATCGCGCGATTCTCAAGGCCGCGATCGATCGCGCGCGCGCAGCGGGCGGCACCGCATTCGCCCTCACCTATGATCCGCTGCCCGCCAAGCTGCTGGTTCCCGACCGCGCGCCGCGGCTTATCCTGGTGCCTGAGGACAAGCTCGAGCTTTTGCGGCTCTCGGGCCTCGACGGCGTGATCGTCGTCAACTTCACGCGCGAGCTAAGCCTGATCGAGCCGCGCGATTTCGTGCGCGATTATTTCCTCGGACGAATCGGCGCGCGCGAAGTGGTCATCGGCCATAGCGTGAACTTCGGCCACAACCGCGCCGGCAATGCACCGGTGATGGTCGAGCTCGGGCGCGAGTTCGGCTTCGACACTACGGTCGTCGGACCGGTGAAGGTCGCCGGAATCGAAGTCAGCTCGACCAAGGTGCGCGAGCTGATCACAGCGGGAGAGGTTCGCGCCGCCGCCAAGCTGCTCGGCCGCTATCACTTCCTGCATGGTCGGGTAGTTCGCGGGCGCGAGCGCGGGCGCACGATCGGTTTTCCCACCGCGAATCTCGACAGCGAAACCGAATGCCTCCCGCCCGACGGCGTCTATGCGACCCGCGTGATTCTCGGCGACGGCGCATTCGGATCGATCACCAATATCGGGATGCGCCCGACGTTCGCCGAGACCGCGCGCTCGATCGAGGCGCACATCTTCGATTTCAATCGCGACATCTACGGCCAGCGCATCAAACTCGAGCTCATCGAGCGAATCCGCCCCGAAAAAAAGTTCGACTCCGCCGAAGCACTGAAGAATCAGATCGCGCTGGACCTCGCGCGCGCAAAAGAAATCCTCGCCAGCGCCTGATGTCCTTTTCGCGCTCCGCGATCGCGCCATCAGCCGGCGGCGCGCGCGGGAGCTATCCAATCCTGCGCCAGGCGGTCGGCCCATTCGGGAATCCGCGCGGCATCGGTTGGCGGATTCGAAAGAATCACGACCTCCTGCACGCCCGCGTCGCGATAGCGCTTCATGTCGTCGCCAGTGATCTTCTTGGTGTACGGCGACACGATGTACTCGATCTCGCGCGGGTCGCGCCCGCGCTCGCGCATCAGGGATTGCAGCTTCGCGATCTTTTCCTTCGCATCCTTCGGGTCGCAGTTGAACCCGAACCATCCGTCGCCATACTCGGCGACGCGCTTCAGCGCCGGCGCACTCTCGCCGCCGAACATTACCGGCAGCTTCGCGCCGCGGGCGGGTTTGGGAAAACTCTGCGCAGCGTCGAAGTTGACGAACTCGCCGTGATACGTCGCCGCGCCGTCGCTCCACAGCGCGCGCATCGCGGCGATATATTCGCGCGTGCGTTGAGCGCGACGCTCGAATGGAATGCCCAGTGCGGCAAATTCCTCGGCCGACCATCCGATTCCAACTCCCAGAACGAAACGCGCGCCCGCAAGCCGATCGAGTGTCGCGGCCTGCTTCGCCAGCACGACGGGGTTATGCTCCGGCACCAGGCAGATTCCGGTCGCGAGGCGAATCTTGCTGGTGGCCGCGGCGGCAAAAGTCAGCGCGAGAAATGGATCGAGCCAATCGGCACTGCCGGGCAACGGGAAATCGCCCTCGGCCGAGTACGGATACTTCGAGTCCTGGCGATCGAAGAGCACCACATGCTCTCCGACCCACAAGGTCGCAAAGCCGACGCGCTCGGCGTGCGCGGCGGCGCCGCGGATTATCTCCGGATGAACCGCGGTCCCGATCCCGATTGAAAACAGTCCAACTTTCATCGCAATCCTCCATTGATCGAACGGTCACCGCGGTTTTATGAACTTGAGCATGAAGCGATCAGTCTGGCCGCGCTTCTTGAACACGAACCAGGTGCGGTCGTCCTCTGAATGCCGAAGCGCGCTCGACGACGCCGCCAGCTTGAATCCCGACTTCTCAATCTCGGTGATGACGAAATTTTCGTCGATGCGATGCAGCGTAGTCGTGTCGCGATCGCCCGATCCGGCTTGTGCGCTGTGATCGACGATCCCATAAACCCCGCCGGGCTTGAGCGCGGTGAAGATCTGCTGGTTGATCTTCGCGCGATCCAGCTTGAGCCCCACCATGTCGTGATAGTTCATGTTGATCAGCACTGCGTCGAGGCTGTTCGGCGCAACCGGCAACAGCTCCGGCGCGTCAAAAGGTGTCGCCACTTCGACCACGTTCGGAAGTCCGTGAATGCGCGCGTGCCATTGATCGGCGATCTTCTGGTACTTGGCGGGAAATTTCGGAATGTTCTGTGAATAGACTTTGCCATTCGGTCCGACCACCAGCGACAAAAGTTCCGTGGTCCATCCGCCTCCCGCCCAGATATCCGCGACCTGCATTCCCGGCTTGATTCCGAAGAACGCCAGCATCTGCTCGGGCTTGCGGCCCTCGTCGAGCGCCTTGTCGTCGGCAGGACGGTCGGGAGAGTTGACGGCGGCCTTGATGTAAGCGGGAATTCTCGCTTCGGGAATCGGCGCGGTCTGATTGATCTTCGCCATCAGCGCAGGATTCTGCTGCGCGTCCGCGACCGAAAGGGACGCGCCCATGGCAATCGTGCTGAACGCAATCGCCAACGCCAGGAATCGGATCTTCATCGACAGATTCTCCCCGCGCCGTGCGGCGCGACTTGCGACAGTTCAGAATCGTGAACTCAACTCGCGATTGGTAGCACGCGCGCCGGCGTGCGAAAAGCGCGGCGCAAAATCGGAAACTCATCTGGCGTGACTCGATTTCGTCTGTTAGGTTTTAGGTGCTCTCGATTTCGAACGAGGAGGTCAGTCCAATGGAACAGCGATATCAGAACAATTCCGCGAAAAACTGGCGGACCGCATCTCTTCGCCCGTCCTCTCTCTGAGTCTTCCCCATCCCTTTAGGCCTGGAGGCCGTGCGCAAAGCCCGCGGCCTGCCGGTTGATCGCCATTTCCTTTTGACCTGCTTGATTCACGAGGTTCATGAGATGGCTGGAAAATCCCGGCGTCAGATAGACGCAATCGCGCTCACGAGAAATCCGCTCCGTTCGCGTTACGAAATCGCTCACCTCGAGCATTTCGTCGCGACCGTCGAAAGCGAAAGGTCCCGGTCGAACTGGGACGGCGAGGTCGAACGTATCCTGCTGGAGATGAAATCTTCGGACGACGAAACTCGCGCCAGAGCAGTGCGCGAGATCTGTCCTTGCCGGATGCCCTGGGAGGCTTTCTATCGACTGAGAAAAGCGGCCAAGCGCCTGCAACACGATCCTAACTCCAAAGTCGCGGCGGCCGCGCTGCATGTCGAGGTCGACGCGCGGCAGGTCGCGATGTCCGAAGGACGCATCGAGCTGATGCGAGAGCATCAGGAAGCGGCGCACGAAAAATCGAAAGAGCGGCGCTCTGCCCGTCGGCCCCGTCGCTGAGCGCCCGGTGGACTTGGGCGCGGCGCACGCGGCAAGATAAACTTAAGGCCGCGCTGCGGCGCGCCAGGTATGAATGGAATCTCCCTCGCAACCGAATCCCGCTGACAATTCTCCTGCCGCCGAAGCGCTGCGCATGCGCATCGTCGCGTTCGAGAGCAGGATGGCGGCAGAGGCGGCCGCGCTTATCACGCGCGGCGGCGGGGTCGCGATCGTCGCACCGGCAATGCGCGAGGTTCCGCTCGGCGAAAATCCCGCGGGGTTGGATTTCGCCGAACGCCTGCTCGCAGGTGAAATCGACGTTGCGATTTTCTTAACCGGCGTCGGCACCCGCGCGCTCTTCCAGGTGATGGAATCCCGCCGTCCGCGCGCCGATCTGGTTGCCGCGTTGGGCCGAACCGTGACCGTGGTCCGCGGACCCAAGCCCGCCCGCGCGCTGCGCGATCTGGGAATCGAACCCACCGTCGCCACGCCCGAGCCCAATACCTCGCGCGAGCTTCTGGCGGCGCTGGCCGCGTACCGGGATCTTCGCGGCGCGCGAGTCGCAGTGCAGGAATACGGCGTCTCCAATCGCGATCTGATCGCGGGACTGGAAGCGCGTGGCGCTCAGGTTTCGGTCGTGCCGGTTTATCGATGGACGATGCCCACCGACCTCGAGCCGCTTCGCGCGGCGCTGCGTGCGATCGTGGACGGCCGCGCCGACGCCGCGATTTTCACCAGCTCGCACCAGGTCACCAACGTGATGCAGATCGCGCAGGCCGGCGGAATCGACGCGGAGGTCCGGCACGGACTGGCCGCGATGGCGGTTGGATCGATAGGCCCGGTCTGCAGCGAAGAGCTGCGCGCGCATGGCATTGCGGTCGATTTCGAACCCGCGCATCCGAGGCTCGGGCATCTGGTGAAAGATGCCCTCACGCGCGCACCCGTAATCGTCGCGGAAAAGCGCCGCAGCGCAACCCACGCCGAGGTTTCAGCCGCGCCCAGAATTTCGCGCCTCACCGAGAACGCACAGCATCTGCGGCATTGGGATCATCCTATGTTGCGCGCATGCCGCCGCGAGCCTGCCGATTACACTCCCGTGTGGCTGATGCGCCAGGCCGGCCGCTACATGCCCGAGTATCGCCGCGTCCGCGACCAGCACGATTTTCTAGAGCTCTGCATGCGTCCGCAGCTCGCCGCCGAAATAACAGTGACGACGGTCGAGCGGCTTGGCGTGGACGCCGCGATCATCTTCGCGGATATTTTGCTGCCGCTCATCCCGATGGACGTCGGACTGCATTACGAAAAAGGTGATGGCCCAATCATCGACCGGCCGATCCGCACGGCAGCCGACCTCGACCGCGTGCCGCCTTTGGACGCGAGCGCACTCGGTTTCGTCGCGGAATCGATCAAGCTGGTCGATCGCGCGATTGGAGCAGAGACTCCGATCATCGGATTCGCCGGCGCGCCGTTCACGCTCGCGTCGTATGTGATCGAAGGCGGCACGTCGCGCCAATATCAGGCGACCAAAACCCTGATGTACAACGACCCCGATACGTGGCATCGCCTGATGGATCTGCTCGCGCGCGTCACGATCGATTACCTGAATATGCAGGTCGCGGCAGGCGCCAGTATCGTCCAGCTTTTCGATAGCTGGGTGGGCAGCCTCGGCCCCGACGACTATCGCCGCTTCGTGCTGCCGCATACCGCGTCGATAATCGAGGGTGTGAAGCCGGGCGTGCCTGTCATCCACTTCGGAACCATCACGGGAAACCTCCTCGAGCTGATGCGTGAGGCGGGTGGCGACGTGATCGGCCTGGATTGGCGCGTCGATCTGGCCGAGGCGTGGAAGCGGCTCGGCTACGATGTCGCGGTGCAGGGAAATCTCGATCCGATCGCGCTGTTCGCCCCGGTGCCGGAGATTCGCACGCGTGCGCGCGCGATTCTCGATCGCGCCGCAGGGCGTCCGGGACATATCTTCAATCTCGGCCACGGAATCCTGCCCGACACTCCGGTCGATCACGTAATCGCGCTGGTCGACGCGGTCCACGAGCTCAGCCGGAGAGATAAGTGAACCAGCCGCGCGGCTGCGACGCGGTTTTGATCGTCGGTTTTGGCGGACCCACTCGCGCCGAAGAAATCCGTCCCTTCCTGGATAATGTTCTGCGCGGACGCTCCATCCCGCGCGAGCGCTACGAAGCTGTCGTGCACCATTACGAGCTGCTCGGCGGAGTTTCGCCGTATAACGATCTGACGATGCGCCAGGCGGACGCGCTGCGCGCGGAGCTTGCGCGCGGCGGACTTGAAATTCCGGTCGCTGTGGGGATGCGCAACTGGCAACCCTACGTTGATGACGCGCTCGCGAGTCTCGCGCACGGCGGCGCGCGCCGCGTCCTCGCGTTCATCATGGCGGCGCATCGCAGCGAAGCCAGTTTCGAGCGCTATCAGCAGACTGTCACGGCGGCAGTCGAAAAACTCGCGCGCCGCGCACCGGAAATAATCTATCCCGAGCCGTGGTTCGCGCATCCGAAGTTTATCGCCGCGGTCGCCGCGCGCGTCACCGAAAAACTTGCGCACCTCGATGCTGCCGATCGCGCACGCGCGAAGCTCATCTTCACCGCGCACAGCATCCCGGTCGCGATGGCGGCCGCGTCGCCGTATGTTGAACAGCTCACGGAATCCTCGCGCCTGGTCGCGGCGAACCTCGGATTTGGAAATTGGACGCTCGCGTTTCAGAGCCGCAGCGGAAGCCCACGCGATCCTTGGCTCGAACCTGATATCGGCGTCGCGCTACGCAAGCTCGCCCGCGGCGCGAGCGCGATCGTCGTGCCGATCGGATTCCTCTGCGACCACGTCGAGGTGCTGTACGATCTGGATGTCGAAGCCGCCGCGATTGCGCGCGAGGCCGACGTTCGGATGTGTCGCGCGTCGACCGTCAGCGACCATCCGGAGTTTATCGCGATGATGGCGGAGATTGTTCGCCAGCATGCGCGCGCCTCGTAACGCGATGCATCGCGTAGTTGTAATCGGCGCCGGAATAACCGGCCTGGCCGCCGCGCATCGGATACGCGAGCTCGCGGCCGAGCGCGAATTTCCGCTCGAAGTGCTCGTGCTCGATCGCGCCACGCAGACCGGCGGTCCGCTCGCGACTGTGCGCCGCGACGGATTCACAATCGAGACCGGCGCGGATTCCTTCCTGACGGAAAAGCCGCAGGCGGGCGAACTCGCGCGGCGCCTCGGTCTTGGCGACGATCTCGTTCCTACTCGTGAGGAATTTCGCCGCACGCGAGTGGTTCTCAACGGCCGCCTGGTCGATATACCCGACGGCTTCTCGCTGATGGCGCCGTCGCGGCTCGGTCCGGTGATGCGGAGCGAGCTGTTCTCGCCGGCCGCCAAATTGCGAATCGCGCTCGAACCGTTGGTGCCGAAACGAAAAGATCGCCGCGACGAAAGTCTGGCCGCGTTTGTCACGCGACGGCTAGGACGCGAGGTGCTCGATCGCGTCGCGCAGCCGCTCGCCGGCGGAATCTACACGGCCGATCCGTCGCGCTTGAGTATCGCGGCCACGACGCCGCGCTTCGTCGAGATGGAACAGCGCCACGGCAGCGTGATTCGCGGCCTC
>DATKSB010000127.1:0-7933 GCA_035531855.1 Binataceae bacterium (SeqCode) | reverse complement strand
ACGTCGCCGGGCTTGGAGTCGCCGTTGCCCTGAGAAGCGCCGGGAGAGTTTTCGCCGTAGATGAAGCGATACTCCTTGATGCCGCGCAGGGGGACCTTGATGACGCGGTCTTTGTCTTTGCCGATGATCGATTCCTCGGCGATGATATCGGCGATATTTTCGCGGATCGATTCGCGGACTTTTTGCCGATGCCGCTGGCGGTCGCCGGCGGAGCGGTCCGAGCGTTCGGCGTCAGAGGGCCGGTATTCGCGGAAGATAGTGTCGCCAGTGGCCATTGCGGGACTCCTCTTCGCGGGCGGTTCAAGTATAGCGTGTCCGCACCCGCGGGGCATCGGGGGCAGCGCGGGCGGAGCGATCATCAGGTATGAGAATTCACCTCACGGTTTAACTTGCGCAGGAAGCCGGGATCCTGAACGCGTCCTATCTCCTTCATCGTCCGCGTCCTTCGTTACTAGAACGCTTTTTTGACGGTGGGTTCGTTCCAGTGATTTCGGATATTGGGTTGAGACAGAGTGTCCGAAGATGCTGAGGAATTTTGCGAAATCAGGAGTTCGTTTCAGTCGCCGTCTCGGCTGATTTCGGACGATTGGTGTTCGAGCCTTCAACTCAGACACTCGACCTAACCCCTAACCCCTTCCCGCACGGGAAGGGGAATCAGAGACAACCCGACTGAAGGTTGTGACCTGGTCTGCAATCCATCGGGCGACGAGATCGAGATCGCCAAGAATGATGTGGTTCGGGATACGCAGAACTCTGATGCCGAGATCCGATAGGGCTGCGTCGCGGCGTGTGTCGAGGTCTGAGCGCAATACATGCGAGAGACCGTCGAGCTCGATCGCGAGACGGGCAGCCTCGCAATAGAAATCGACGATATATTTGCCGACGACTTGTTGGCGGCGAAAGTGAAGTCCGTTGATTTTGTTGCCGCGCAGAGCCTTCCACAGAGCTGCCTCGGGCTCGGTCATGCGGCGCCGCAAAGATTTGGCAAGCGCGAGTTTTTGGCGGGTGACGGACTGATTTCGGACAATGGGTGTTCGAGCCTTCAACTCAGACACTCGACCTAACCCCTAACCCCTTCCCGCACGGGAAGGGGAACCAGAAAGTCGCCGTATTGGCACACGATTGGTACGGTTGCTGTATCCGTTGTAACGAAGACAGCCGATTGAAAGCTGGCGCTCGACCGACGCAGACACTCGAACTAACCCCTAACCCTTCCCGCACGGGAAGGGGAACCAGAGAGCAGTTGCCGGATTGCATGTCGGTGGCTGGCAAACTGGAGGAAGTCCAAAGAGAACGCGCGAGAGAATGGAGTGGAGAACTGCCCGAGTGATCGGTGAATCGGCGGCGGTCGTCCGAGGCCGCTCCTAAACCTCTGCGCGACGACTCCGCTGCTCGCGATTGGCGGCGGACGATCGGTGTTCGCGGCTTTAACTCAGACACTCGACCTAACCCCTAACCCCTTCCCGCACGGGAAGGGGAACCAGAGAGCACCCGACTGAAGGGGACTTAGAGATCCGTGTGAAAGATCGATAGATCGATACGACTTGTATGCGACGCATCAAGATCACTCCCTAAACCGTGCACGGCGAGTGTCTGACCCCCCTTCCCGTGCGGGAAGGGGTAGGGGGTTAGGTCGGTTCCTTTTTTCTCTGACGCCTGAATCCAGCGAACTTCCGAGATTTTTACCGCGGCGCCGATACGAACGCCTCGCGGCACCGCTCGTGAATCTCGTACACTTTCGCTCGCGCTGGCCATTCCGTCGGTGGCTTTTCTTCGACGCGTACGACGCGGTTCTCGGAAACGGTCGCCTAACGGAAATCTCCGCGATGCTTTTCAATCCATTCTTGGCACACCGGACACTTGAAGGATTTGAAAATGATTGGTTCTTTAATCTTTCCAGAGATTGTTGGCGGCGTACTTTAACACCACGTCCACGCAGGATTCGCAGTAGCCGTTCTCCAGAAGATTTTTTACCATCGAGCTGTACTTCTCGCCTTGCTCCTCGTCGCGGGTGCGGGCCTTGGTGATGATGCGCGAGATGTCGCGGACCGAGGTCATCAGCTTTTTCTCGATTGCTTCCTTGAGCGGCTCGTAGCTCTTGTAGCTGACCTTCTCGCCGCGGCGCGAGGTTGCCCACAGGTACGCGATCACTTCCTGACGGAAGCCGTCGGCCGCCGACCCGATAATCGCGATTTGCTCTTCGATCGATTTGAGGAAGCCCTCATCGGGCGACAGCTCTTCCTTGGTGTTGCGATCGCGGACCTTGGTCTTGTTGACGTAGGCCTCGGCGTGGTCGAGATAATTCTGGAACAGCGATTCGGCCTGCTCCTGGTAGGAGTACACGAACGCGCGCGTGATCTCCTTTTCCAACAGTTCGAGATATTCCTTGTGCAAGGTGTCCTGCAACAGCTCGAGGTAGGCCTTGCGCGTATCGTCGGGGAGGTCGGCTTCCTTGGTCATCGCGATGAGCGACTCGCGCACGTTGATCGGATTGATGCAGTTGCCGCTGACGTTGTCGCTGAGCGCGTTGTCCAGCGCCTTCATGATGAAGCGGGTCGAGATGCCGTTCATGCCCTCGCGTTTGGTGTCTTCCTTCAGCTCCTGTACGTCGATCTTTTTGGTGCGGCCCTTCTCGACCACTTCCTCTCCGTTGTAGAGCCGGAGCTTGGTCATCAGATCGCATTTCGAGGTCGGTTCCAGCCGCGACAGAATCGCGAACATCGAGGCCAGTTCGAGCGTGTGCGGCGCCACGTGCGCGCGGAAGTCGGAATTGCGGATGATCTTGAGATAGATCTTCACCTCTTCCGACAGGCGCAGGTTGTACGGGACTTTGACCACCACGATTCGGTCGAGGATCGCCTCGTTGGTGTGGTCGGCCTTGAACTTCTGCCATTCGGCTTCGTTCGAATGCGCGACGATAGTCGTATCGACATAGACCATCCCGTGGCGTCCGGGTGCGGGGATGACTTTTTCCTGCGTTGCGGTGATCATCGCGTGCAGGTATTCGGTTTCGTTCTTGAAGACTTCGATAAACTCGACCACGCCGCGGTTGCCGACGTTGAGCGCGCCGTTGAGTTCAAGCACGCGCGGGTCGCCCTCGGAGTATTGATCGAGTTTCGATATATCTTCGCTGCCGATGAGTACTGAAGTGTCCTGGTTGTTCGGATCAACCGGAGGAACCACGCCGACGCCGACGCGGTTGCGCTTGGAGAAGCTCTTGGTCTCGATAGGAAATTCTTCGTAGCGCTGGTTGAACTCGACCTTCAGGCGGTAGCGGCACACCGGGCAGAGGTCACCCTCGATATGCACGCCGAGCATTTTTTCGAATTCGCGCCGGAGATGGCGCGGGATCAGATGCAGCGGCTCCTCATGCATCGGGCATCCTTCGATACTGTAGATCGTCCCCATCTGTTCGAGACCGCGCTGCAGGCGCTCGACCAACGAGGATTTGCCAGAGCCGACGGGGCCCATCAGGTAAAGGACCTGGCGCGATTCCTCGCCCTTGAGCGAGGCGGAATGAAAGTAGCGTACGATTTGCGAAATCGTGCGCTCGATTCCGAAAAATTCCTCCGAGAAAAATCCGAACACTTTGACGGGCTCGTCTTTGTAGAGCCGCTTGGTGCGCGGATCGTCGCTTTCCTGGATACCGCGCGAACCCGACGCCGTGATCATGTCGTAGATGCGCGCGTGGGAGAGCTTGGTGATAGTCGGATCGGCCTTGATCAGTTCGAGATATGCGAGCAGCGTTCCGCTCCACTTTTCAGATTCGCGGGCGGCGCGGTCTTCTCTAATTACGCGTTCGAAGTGATTGGTTTCAGCCATCGGCCAGCTCCTCGAGTTACGGACGTTTGGGGGGCGGCGTGACAGGAGGCGGTCAGAGGGAAGGCTGTGCTATTTTTCAAGCTCAGCATGGATGACAGTATAACGGACCCGGCGCGATCCAACAAGTAACCCTCCGCGCCGCGCGGTTTCGAGCCGCGCGCGCTCAGTTTCGCTCGGGCACCATAACTTTGTCGGTCAACACGACGCGGCCGCGATCGTTGCTGACGCGCGCGGCGAACACCTGATCGTCGTGGGCAAACGAGACCCATGTGCGCTCGGCGATCGCGCGGCCGAGATAGAGGGATTTCTGCTCCATCGTGGTGAGCGCGTCGAGATCGTAGGCCTGGTTCCATGGGCCGCGCAGATGTGAGCGCGTGGGCACGATATCCGCCAGATGGGCGAATGACGCGGCGGCGTCGGCGACGACGCATACCTGATGATCTCGAGTATGGCCTCCAGTCGGGACGGCGGTCACGCCGGGGACGATTTCGGCCGGGCCGTCGAGCGCCACAATCCGCGCGAGGTTGGGCGCGAGAATTTCCGCGGCATGGCGATAGGCGGCGCGCAGCCGCTCGTTGCGCGGCTCGCGGGCGATATCGAGCTCGCCTTTCTGCACAAAGATTCGCGCGCGAGGAAACGCCGCCTCGAGCACACCGGAGCCGCGCCGGCGCACCAGGCCGCCCGCGTGGTCGAAATGCAGATGCGAGCAGATGACGGCGGTGATATCGCCCAATTCCATCCCGAGGGCGTGCAGATGATCGGGCAGCCATCCGTCGCCATGATCGAAGATCTTGCGCTCGACCTCGCTAAGCCGGTTACCGATTCCGCAATCGACCAGGATCGCGTCGGCGCCACGGATGATCAGCGGACAGGTCAGGTTGAGGCGGATACGGTTTTGCTCGTCGGGCGGATGATCGCGCTTCCACAGCTCGCGCGGCACCACGCCGAACATGCATCCGCCGTCGTTGCGCCATAGCCCGTCGGTAAGGAAGGCGACGGTGAAGGATCCGATCTCGATTTTTGGTGGACTCAATTCGCGACCCTTTGGAATTCGTCGTTATGCAGCGCCACGCACCACGGCCGGCCGCCCAGGCGGCCGTACTCCTGGTCTTCGCAGCGCATCGTGGCGCCGGCGACGGTGCATGAGAGCTCGTGATTTTCGTCGATCGACTCGCTCGTCGAGAAAAACGGAAGCACGCTGCCGGAATCTGAATGATGCAGCAGAAACCGCATCCGCATCGAATCTACCCCGTTGGTCGAGACCAGCTCGACCCGCGACCACTGGTCGGATTGATTTCCATACAAACCGCGCTTGAGGCGCAGCGACGAAAACGTCGGCTCGAAATCGCCGCTTGCCGTGCGCTGGTAGCAAAATCGTCCGGAGTCCTGGGTATAGACGCAACCTTCGCTGGCGCCCGGCAGCAGACGGACCGGACCGTCCTGACGATCGTTGACGAGTTCCCAGCATCCGTTGAACACGCTCGGCAGCTTGAGCGTGGCGGTCTGGCTCGGCGCGGGATTGGTGGCAGTCTGCACGTCCGGATCGACTTGAATCTGATTATCGAGCGCCAGGTTCGGCGTGCCCAGGAAGCGCGTCGTTTTGCGCTCTGCGTCCTGCTTGCCGAAATCAGTCGCGACCTTTCCCGAGAGCATAAGAAAGGCCGGGGCGCCGGATGCGTCTCGATAAACCTGCGCGGTGACGAAGGGCAGGCGATGCGCTTTCAGATAGGCGGTGGCGTCGCGTGAGCGCGCGCTATCGAGCATCGAGGCGGTGGGGAGAGTGAGCGCGCTCGAAGCGGGCGGCGCCTGGCGTGGGATCCTCAATTCGTTTTGCTGCGCGCGGGTGGGCGGTGCCGAAGGTTTTGCGGCGGGAATCTGCTTGAGAGCGGGCTGCGTCTGCAAACCTCCTCCGGACATCATGTCGGCCGCGCCGGCGGCGGAAATAGGATTGGCGGCGCGCGCCTTCGCGGGCGCCGGCGGCTCTGGCGGCGAAGGCGAGGGCGAAGCCGGATCGGCACCAGCCATCGGCGACAGCGCGAGCAGCTCCGATTGCTCGTGCATCCGGGTGAACAGGATTCCGCCGCCGATTCCGAGCGCGAACAGCACGATCAGAATTGCCGCGATGCCGAGCATCGCGCGCAGATCGAGCTTGCCGCGTTTGCGCTTCATGGTTCGATTATGAGCCCATCAGCCAAAGTCCGCACAGCAGCGCAATTGCGCCCATCGCGGCGACCGCGCCGTGCCATCTGACGGTGCGCGTGGTCGCGACGGGAACCGCAGCGGCGCGGCTGTGGCCGGCGACGGCGCGGAGCGTCGTGGTGATCGAGAGCGCGCGGCCCAGCGCCAGCGTCATCGCGATGAAGAGGAGCACCTTGACCGCGAGGATGATTCCGAACTGGGCGGAGAAGTTGAAACCGCGCGCCACACCCGCAAGCGCCAGGTTGAAGCCGCCGGTTGCGAGCACGATGATCGCGGCGGCGACATTAAAGCCGTCGATCCTGGGCGCGGCGCGTAGCGCGAAGTTCATTTGCTCTTCGCTGCCGGCCGCGATGGCGAGTCCCGCGATTACGAAGCATACGCAGGCGGTGACCCACGCGCCGCCGGCGAGTGCGTGAATCCAGAGAATCGTGTTGCGCAGTTCCATCGAGGGCCGTGGGTTCATCAACAATTCTAGCGCGCAGTGCGAGCGCGCAGAAACTCCGGTCGCGCGAGAATTCCCGCGCGAGAGGGCGGCGCACGAGACGTGGACTGGGAGCATGAACGCCTCGGGATTCCTCGCCCTAGAGGCTCGGAATGACGGCCGGGGGCTCGGCTGAGACTACGGTACTTATGCGTCCACTCTTCTCCCAAGTGGCACAGGCTTTAGCCTGTGTTCCGCAATCGCGCGCCGGTCCGAGGATGACGACCAAACCGACACCTGTCATATATGGACCCCTTCGGCGTTGCTCAGGGCAGGCTCCGGGAGAAATCACGAGGCGCTCATGCACCGACCCGCGAGTTGTATGAAGGTCGCTGGACGAGCATTGCCCGCGCTTCGTTTGGCGCTCCGCGCCGGTTTGAGCTAACACCATCAACAGTGCGAGGCCGCGCGCGCCAATGGAATGCGCGGCCCAGGAGATATGCCATGCTGAATCCGTATATCGATGCCGCCGAATTGCGCGAGCTGATCTTCAAAAAGGAAATCAAGCTGCGCGAGGTTGCCGAGTTCTTCATCGCGCGGGCCGAGAAGCTCAATCCGAAGCTCGGCGCGTTTATGACGCTGACGCCGGAACGCGCGATTGCCGACGCCGAGCGCCTGGAAAAAACGCCGGACGCAGAGCGGCGCCGATCCCTGATGTTCGGCATCCCGTACTCGATCAAGGATTTGAACGCGACCAAAGATATCCGCACCTCGATGGGATCGAAGAATTACGAAAACTTTCAGCCGCCGTTCGACGACGAGATTGTGGTGAAGATGCGCAATCACGGCGGAATCCTGCTCGGCAAAACCGCGACGCCTGAATTCGGCGCACGTCCGACGACCGAAGGCGGGCTCTGCCCTCCCGCGCGAAATCCGTGGAATCTCGAACGCACCGCCGGCGGCTCGAGCGGCGGCGCGGGCAGCGCGCTCGGCGCGGGCCTCGGACCTATCGCGCAGGGCAGCGACGGAGGAGGCTCGATTCGCATCCCGTCGGCGTGCTGCGGCGTGGTCGGGCTCAAGCCCTCGCGCGGGCGGGTTACGCTGGCGCCGCAGGCCGGAGAGGCGTGGGCGGGATTTGCTACTTTCGGTCCGATGGCGCGCACGGTCGGCGACGTCGCGATGTTTATGGACGTGATGGCGGGGCATGTCGAAGGCGATCCGTACTGGGCGCCCGATCCGGTCACGTCGTTCCGATCCGCGGTGGATATCGCGCCGCGCAATCTAAAAATCGCGATCCTGCCGCGCAGCGCAATCACTCGCGGCGACCCGGAGTCCGAAGCCGCCACCGAAGCCGCGGGCAAAGTCTTCGAGGAGATGGGTCATCACGTCGAGGCGACGAAAGTCGATCCCGGCGCCAAGCTGCGCGACGTATGCATGCGGCTCATCGCCGCAGGCGTGGGCTCGGTGGTGGCGCCCAAGCCGGAGCTGATG
>DATKSB010000126.1:0-9959 GCA_035531855.1 Binataceae bacterium (SeqCode) | reverse complement strand
AGCTCGAGGCGAGGGTGCGGCCGTAGGCGTCGTGCGCGGTGACGAACCCGGTCTTCGCCGAGCGCGCCATCGCAAAGCCGTTCTCGACTCCGCGCACTGTCGCCATCCGCTCATGCATCACGGCGTTCGGTCCTTCCCAATCCCATGCCGGAACAAACATCAGGGTGGCGTCCTTGGCCCCGTATCCGCGGATGAACCACGGGTAATCGAGATCCTTGCAGATCGCGACGGCGGTCTTGCCCCACGGCGCGTCAAGGACCTCGATACGTTTGCCCGATTGATATCCCGCTTCGAAGCCAGTCACAAAATAATGCTTGTGATACTCGCCGACGAATGCGCCGTCGGGTGAAAATATCCATGCCGCATTTATTTTGGCAGCGTTGATCTTCACTGTATTGATTTTGGGCGCGCTTCCGATTTCGTTGACCCCCGCGATTAGCCATACGTGCGACGAACTCGCAGCGCCCGAAAGTATAGTTTGCAGCGCGGCTCGATCCTCGGCGGTCACGCCCACGATCTTCTCCGGAAGCACCACCACCTGCGCGCCTTGCGCCGCAGCTTTCGGGATTTGGGCCGCATAGAAGGTGAGGAGGTCCGCGGCCTTGGCCTCGTCGGTGGTCCGCGAATATGGAATCTCATGATCGCTCGCGATCATCGCGACGCGCACCGTCCGTGTATGCGGCGCGGTCGCAAGCCGCGCAAATCCGAAAATCAGCACCGCGCCAAAAATCCCGAGCGCGACCGCCGTCGGCGCGCGCCATGGCCTGCCGCTTTCCAGTCGGTACCACGCAAACGCAATCCCCGATGCGGGCAGCGTCATCGCGAATACGATTCCCCATATTCCCGTGATCGACGCGAGTTGCAGGATCGCCAGGAACCCGTCCATCCGGTAGGAAGGGTCTGCCCAGGTTCCGTCGTAGGTGGTTCGCGAAAAGACGAAGCTCAACGCGGCGTATAGGATCGGGAAAACCAGCGCAGCCCCCGCGTTGCTCCATCGCCGGGCCGCTGCGCGTGCGATCAATACCAGTCCGCTGACGACCAGCGACAACGCGGCGTATGCGGTTACGAAAAAGACGGTCGAAAGAAAAAATGATTCCGCGCTCCACAGTCCAAAGCATCCGACGAATATGGGGATAAATGCGCAGAGCACGGCGCGCGCTCGCGACGGCGCCGCGAACGCCGCCGCCAGCATCGGCATCGGCGCGAACAGCGCGATCGGCCACAGATCGATAAATCGGATCGCGATGAAATAACAGATCGCCGAAACCGCGATGCATACCGCCGAGCCAAGTGGCGTAGCGAGAAATGGCGTGACTCGATCAGCTTCCGTCGCGGCGCTCGTTTTAGTTCCAGTAGTCATCGAGGCGGCACTCCTTGTATTCGAGCCCGGGCACCCTATCACGATGTTGTTACGTCCTTTCAGCGAAATCTCTATACTCCGGTCGCGCGGGCCGACGTGCGAAGGGCAATGCCCCGCAATCGATTGATGATCACCCGGCACGCATGAGTACCGCAGACGCATCCTCGACGCGATGGTCGCCGCTGTGGCGTAATCCGGACTTCTTGAAGCTCTGGAGCGGCTCGACCATCTCCCAGTTCGGCTCGCTGGTTATCGCCGTCGCGCTGCCCTTCGCTGCGATCCTCGCGCTGGGTGCCAGCCCCTTCCAGATGGCGCTGCTGCGCACGAGCGAGATCATTCCCGCATTGATCATGGCGCTTATCGCTGGAGTCTGGGTCGATCGACTGAAGCGCCGTCCGATCCTGATCGTAACTGACCTCGGCCGCGCGATTCTGCTCGCGACCATTCCCGCCGCCGCGTTCGCGCATCTTCTCACGATGGCGCAGCTCTACGCGGTCACGCTGCTGGCCGCGGTTTTGGGAATTTTTTTCGACGTTGCGTATCGCTCCTACTTGCCCTCGATCGTCGCCAAAGAGGAGCTCGCGGAGGCGAATAGCAAACTCGGCGCGAGCGCCTCAGTCGCGGAGGTCGGCGCGTTCAGCCTGGCGGGATGGATGGTGCAGGTGCTGAGCGCGCCCATCGCGATCCTGATCGACGCGATATCGTTCCTGTTCTCGGCCGCGTTCGTATGGACGATCAGCGCCGCCGAGCCGTCTCCGCATACCGAAGCCGCGCGTGAGAGCCTTGGACGCGAACTGACGGAAGGGGCGCGCTTCGTGCTGAACGATCCGATTCTTCGCGCTCTGGTTCCCGCGATCGCGATTGGCACTTTCGGCAACAGCATGTTCGGCACTGAGTACTCGCTCTACGCGCTGCGCGCACTCGGCTTCAAACCCGCGCTGCTCGGCGTGATCTTCGCGATCGGGGGAATCGGCTCGCTGGTCGGCGCGCTGATAGTCGGGCGGATCTCGAATCGCTTTGGCGCAGGTCCCACGATGATCGCCGGCCTGGTGCTGTGGGGGCTGGGCGAACTCTGCGTTCCGATCGCCCGCCACGCCAATACCGTCGGCGCCGCGCTGATGATCGCGCAGCAGCTAAGCGACGGCGCCGGGATGCTCTATTACATTAACTTGACCACGCTGCGGCAGACGATTCCGCCGGGCTCGATGCTCGGACGCGTGAACGCGACGATGCGATTTCTGGTTCTCGCCTGCCAACTCGCCGGTACTCTCGCCAGCGGGATTCTCGCCGAGATAATCGGACTGCGTGCGACACTCGCGCTCGGTGCGAGCGCGAACCTGCTCGCCGCCGGATGGCTCGCAGCCTCTCCCATCCGCAACCTCGCCGACGTGAACCTATCGAGCTCCTATGCCGCGCACGCTCCTTGATTGTTCCTCTCCCAATCTTTTTTAGGGAGAGAGAACTACGCATTTGAGTAGCGGCGGCCCTATTGACTCGCTTGATCGTGGCCGCATGATCCGCGATCTCGAACCAAATTATAAGGCTGAACAGTTCAGCCTTATGCTCAATTCAATGATCTGCGAAAATAGCCCTGCGATGCGTTACGCAGGCAAACCACTGTCGGCCCGATCGCGCATTCTCAAGGCAGCAGATCCGCGCGCCGCCCGGAAGTTTATCTTCAGAGAAAAGACGCGAAATAAAGGCGAAATAACCGTAAAATTTACCAAACGAACCCACCTAGAACCATCTAAAAAGTCAATGATTTACTAATGAATCTCGAAATTTCGCAAATGGCGAAAATGCTACCTAAACCAACCCAATCCATACGGTTACGTCGATTCTGCGCCTCGGCTATGATCCACCTTCGAGGTCTCCGCTGATGCCCGCAGCTCCAGGCAAATTCCTCAAGGAAACGCCGCTTGATCGATTCTTCAACCAAAGCTTTGGATTTTTGATTCGCCTCGGAATCGGCTTCGCGCACAACTACCTCCTCATCACCAAGGGCCGCAAAACCGGGCGCGAGTACTCGACTCCCGTCAACGTGCTCGAGCTAAACGGACGGCGCTACCTGGTCGCGAGCCGCGGCGAAACCGGATGGGTCCGCAACGCGCGCGCGGCAGGCTCGGTGATTTTAAAAAAGGGCGCCAAGCAGTGGACCTGCACAGTACGCGAACTTCCGGAGGCCGACCGGCCGCCCGTGATCAAGGAGTTCCTCGATCGATTCGCCTCCTCGGTCCAACGCTTCTACACGATTCGCGCCGGCGCTCCGGTCGAGGACTTCCGCGCGGTCGCCGCCGGCAACCCGGTCTTCGAGCTAAGCGCGTAGTGCCACGCGCGCGGCGATGAGTATTCCACCCGAGGCTCTTCCGCCGTTGTCGCCCGAGCGGCTGTCCGAGCCGCTTTCGGAAATCTTCGATACCGCCGAGAACCGCGACCGCGTCCGCTCGACCGTTTGGATCCTGGTCGCGATGCTCGCGTATCAGGGCTACAGCGCGTCGATCGTCGTGATTGCTTCGCCGTGGATCGCGAAGAGTTTTGCGCTCAGCGAGCCCGCCCTGGCGCGGGTGTTCGCGTGGCTGGCGCTGGCGGCTTTAGGCTCGATGCTGCTAACGCGGATGGTTGATCGGACCGGTCGGCGCCGCGTGCTGATCTGGTCCTCGATCGCGATTCCGCTTGCCGCGCTTAGCGCAGCCGCCTCGAGCAGCCTGGTGATGTTCGTCGCGTGCGCGATCGTGATGAATGCATTCCTTGGCGCGGCCGCCGCCTCCGCGATCGTGATCCTGGCCGAGGTTCTGCCGATCGCGCGGCGCGCCAGCGGCCAGAGCTGGGCGGGAATCGCGGGTGCCGCGGGCAGCGGATTCTGCGTTTTCCTGATGCCGGTCGTCACTTCGACCGGGATCTCGTGGCGATGGCTCCTGGTGCTGGCGGGAGCAGGGCTGGCGCTCGCGCCGATGGTCTCGCGGATAAAAGAAAGCGAGCGCTGGGCGCTGGTCGCAAGCGAGGGCGCCGCCGACCGGACCCGCTTCTATGACGTCTTCGCGCCGCTTTATCGCAAGCGCTCAATCACGCTGATCGTATGCGCGCTGGTGGCCGCGATCTCGGGCGAGGGCGTCAACTCGTGGGCCTACTTCCATGCCGTCTCGACGGTCGGACTGTCGCCTACGATCGCCAGCACGCTCACACTCATCAGCGGCGGCTTGGGGATGCTCGGGTTTCCCATCGGTGCGTGGGCGGCGGAGCGCTTCGGGCGGGTGCCGACGATAGTGGTTTCGGGCGTTGCCGTTTCGATTCTGGCGCTAGGCTATTTCTGGGGACCGCCGACGCATTTTGCGTTTCCCGCGCTATGGCTGGGGTTCGCGTTTCTGGTCCTCAATACCTGCGCGAACGCACTGACCGTTGGCGGCAACGCGGCCTTCACCGAACTCTTTCCGACCGCGCTGCGCGCCACGATCATCGGATGGTTCGCGCTGGTCGGCGCCGGCGGTGCGCTCGCGGCCGAGGCGACGATCTCGCTCCTCGCGCGGCATCACGGCGGAATCGCCGGCGTCACCGGATGGTTAAGCCTGCTCGGAATTCCCGCCGCGATCGCGATTGGCCTATTGATCGACGAGACCCGCGGCCTGCCGCTGGAAGCCGCCGCGAAAGAAGCCGCCTTCCGCGCCGACGAATGATCCTCGCGCATCCGCTGGCCCGCGCGGCGTGCGTGTCATTCCCGCGCGTGGCCGCCGCGCGAGAGCCTGTCCTGAGCGACGCCGAAGGAAATCCCGATCGGACGGCCGCCGCATAAAGCGCGGCTTGGCGCATGGCCGCCCAGAGATTTCTCGCGCAGCGCTCGAAATGACGAATGTCGGCTATGCAGAGACCATGAAGTTGTGGCACGAAGAGCGCGATCGTCATTTCGACCGCAGGGAGAAATCCCGATCGAATCGACTACCAAGCGTGGAGCGACCTGCAACGCTCGCCATGCATGCCGACTGTTCAAACAATTTCGAGCGCGGTCTCGGCGAATTCTTTTTTCGCGTCGTCCCATACGAATGCCGCTGCGCGCACGAACTTGCCCGAGCGGATCGACATCACGACGTGCGCGGTCTCCGGATAGTCCGGCTCCGACGGATCGAACGAGCACGCGGCCGCGCGATCGGTCGGCGAAAAATATGCGTCGTGATCAGGATGCGAATGATACACAATCTTGAGCGCGATCTTTCGCCGATCGATCTCGTTCATCACCGCCAGATGTTCCCGCGGTTCCATCAGGAACGCGGTCCGCGCGTCGCGCACGAACGCCGCCGGATCCTCGGCATGCTTGCGGTTCTGGATGTTCGTGATCGGACGCACTTCCTCGAGCGCCGCGTCGCCGATAATGAAGCCGCAGCATTCGTTCGGAAACTCGCGCTCGCCCTGCGCGATGATCGCGTCGATACTCGAGCGCGTGATGCTCGCCTTCTTCACGGTTCCTCCGCTGCCAGTTGGGCCGCGCGCCGGCGCTGCGCGCCATGAATCATCCGCACCATCGCGCGGTTCATCGGCACGCCGATCCCGTGCCGCCCGGCAAGCTCAACGATCTTGCCGTTCAGTGCGTCGATATCGGTGCGCGCGCGCCGCTTCAAATCCGAGAGCATCGTCGGCCGATGACTCGCGGTCGCCGGGACCAGCCGCTCGTAGAACGCGGCGCGGTACGCAGCGGTGTCGGCAAAAGGCATCCGCACTCCCGTACGCGCGGAGACCGCGAACGCCTCTTCGATCAGATCATCCATGATCGCGCGCAGGTCGGGGTCCGCCGCGAGCGCTCCGTAAGTCATCTCGAACAACGCGCCGAGCGGGTTGAGCGCTACATTATATACGAGCTTGGTCCAGATGATCGGCATGATATCGGCGCATCCGAGCGCCGGCACTCCCGCCGCGTTGATCATCGCGGCAATTTCTCTCGCGCGCATTTCGAGCGCAGGCGCCGACTCGCGATGCTGCCGCGGGTCGGGGCCGATCGCAACCGGATCGGCGAACACGGTCACGTGCGCGGCGCCCGGATGCGGTATCTCGGCGCCGAAAATCACCCGAGCGCCGAGTACTCGCGAAATCGAAAAGCGCTCGGCGAGCGCCTCGATATTTCCGAGCCCATTTTGCATCGACACGATCAATCCGTCGTCCGCGAGCCGATCCGAAATCGCGTCGGCGATCGACGCGGTGTCGTAGGGCTTCACCGTGCACAGAATAAGATCGTAGCGGCCGTCGAGTTCGGCGGGATCAGTAGCGAGTTCGAGGCCGTGCGCACGCGACTCGCCGAGCAGTCCGGTGACGTGCAATCCGTTGCGCGCGATCGCGGCCAGATGAGCAGAGCGCCCCAGCATCGTGACGCGATTGCCCGCCAGATGCAGCCGCGCGCCAACGATCGAGCCGATCGCGCCCGCCCCGGCTATAAGAATTCGCTGCGCAGCCATCGTGGTGAAGTTACGATCCGCTCGCGCGCCAAACAATCCGGCGGCCGCGGGGTTTGCGCCGCTTGCCGCGCGCGCTTTTATGCGGCTACATACCGGGGCATGGAACGCACTTCAGTACGGCTCGGCGGGGTCGAGCTTTCGAGCTCGATCATGAACGCTTCGGGTCCGCGCTCGGCCGAGCGCGGCGAGATCTACGAACTCGCGGCGGTGCATCGCGGCGCGATCGTTTTCAAGTCGTGCAACCTCGCGGGGCTCGAGACTCCCGACAATCTCAAGAATGCCGGCGTCGAGCACTTTGCCGCGCTTGCGGGCGAGCTTGCGCCGCGCGGAAAAAAAGTCATCGCCAGCATCGTCGGTGCCAGCGAGGAGGAATTTGTCGCGGTCGCGAAGCGCCTGGATCGCGCGGGCGTCGCGATCCTCGAACTCAACTTGGCCGACGACTACGTGCAGCGCGCGCTAGCGCCGTTCGCGTCGTTCGAGCGCGCGAAGTCGCTGATCGGAAGGGTGCGCGGCGAAACCGGATGCGTGCTCGCGGTGAAGCTTCCGCCCGCGACCGACTTCTGCGCCCGCGCGATCGCCGATCTGCTGAAGTCGATGCGAGTGGCGATCGCGGTCTGCCAGAACGATCTGCCCAAGGATCTCGAAGTCGATACAGCCACCGGAATTGCCGCGGGTAACGAACGCCCGCTCTCGCATGCGCACTCGATCTATCGCGAAAACGAAGGCCTGCTCGACGTCGTCGCTGTCGGCGGCATCAACACTGGCCGCGAAGCGTACGTCGCGCATTTGACCGGGGCGAAAGCGGTGCAAGTGGGTTCAGCGCTGATCAAGGAAGGGGCGGGCGCGCTCGGCCGAATCGATCGCGAACTCGACGCGCTTCTGGCCGAACACGGCAAACGTTCGGTAACCGATATCGTGGGCCTGCTGAGCTTCAAGCGCCGGTAATAACCGCAGGTAACGCGCGCGGTTACCAGTGGCGTCCCCGACGGGATTTGAACCCGTGTTACCGACGTGAAAGGCCGGTGTCCTAGGCCGAGCTAGACGACGGGGACGACGCGCAACAAAACGAGAAACGCGCGCGAAGCGCGCGCCTGGACCGCTCACGGTACCATCGGCGCGGGAATCGGAGCAACACTCCGGTCCAGAGCTGAAACGCCGCTCGAAGCGCATTTTAGTCGTCGCGTTGTCCGGACGCCATGCGCAATATGGTAGTGGCGCAAATGGGGCGCGGTCCACCCGAATTCACCAAGGAACAACAGAGATGAACTACCGCAAGAAATTTTGCATCGCGCCGGGGACGCGTGTCCGGCTGAAGGATTTCGATCCGGATTTTTCAGACCCCGGCGAAAACAAAAAATCTGCATTGGCGAAGATAGCCAAGCTCCAGCAGCGGATGGACCAGTTGCAGTACCAGCTCTACGCGGAATCGAAGCGCTCGCTGCTCATCTGCCTTCAGGCGATTGATGCGGGTGGCAAGGATGGCGTCGTGCGGCACGTGATCGGAGCGATGAATCCGGAAGGCTGCCGCGTGATCAGTTTCAAAGCACCGTCGCCGGTGGAACTCGCGCACGATTTTTTGTGGAGGATCGAGCAGCACACTCCCCGGCGGGGCGAGGTCGCGGCGTTCAACCGCTCGCACTATGAGGATGTGCTGATCGTGCGGGTTCATAATCTGGTTGCGAAAAGCGTCTGGTCGAAACGCTACGACCAGATCAACGACTTCGAGCGGCGCCTCGCCGCCAGCGGCACGCACATTCTGAAATTCTTTTTGCACATCAGCAAGCAGGAGCAGTTGCAGCGGTTCAAACGCCGGCTCGACGATCCCGCCCGGCGCTGGAAGATCAGCGAAGCTGATTATTCGGAACGCGAACTCTGGGACAGCTACGAGACGGCTTTCGAGGACGCGATTAGCAAGTGCACCACCGAAGATGCGCCGTGGTTCGTGATTCCCGCGGATCGCAAATGGTTTCGCGATCTGGCTATTGCGCAAATCATCGTCGAGACGCTGGGACGGATGCAAATCAAGCTTCCAGAGCCGAGCGTAAACATCGCCGAAATTCGGCGCAAATATCACGCGACCGTCAAAGAAGCTGAAAGCGCGAAGTAAAATGCGCGCGGCGATGCGGCGCCATTCGACGAGAGAGTAACCAATGAAAGCATCCGGCGCACACATTCTGACTGTCAATGGCGGTTCGTCGAGTATCAAGTTTGCGCTGTTCAAAGTGGACGGGTCGCTGGAAGGCGTTCTGCACGGATCGATTGCGGGAGTGGGAGGCCCGAAGAGCAATTTCAGCGTCAAGGACTCGAATCAATCTGACAACATCGAGAAGGATGTCGCGGTGCCAGACCTTCAGGCCGCTGTGGACCTGCTGCTGGATTGGATCGAAAAGCGAATCGATCGCAGCGAGCTCTCCGCAGTGGGGCATCGCATCGTCCACGGCGGACCCAAGTATTGGGAACCCCAGCGAGTGACGCCGGAGATGATTAAGGAGCTGCGCGAGCTAAGTTCCTTTGACCCCGAGCATCTGCCCGAAGAGATTATGCTGGCCGAGGCGTTTCAGCGCCGGTTTCCAGCCGTGACCCAGATTGCATGTTTCGACACCGCCTTTCATCACGACTTGCCGCGTGTCGCGAAACTGCTTGCGATTCCGCGCCGCTACGAGGCGCAGGGAGTTCGCCGCTACGGTTTTCACGGTTTGTCGTATTCCTATTTGATCCAGGAACTCGAACGTATTGGGGGTGCGAAAGCGGCTCGCGGCCGCGTCATCCTTGCGCACCTGGGCAGCGGCGCGAGCGTCGCAGCGGTGCGCGACCGAAAGAGCATCGATACGTCGATGGCATTCACGCCGGCGGCGGGCCTGGTGATGAGCACGCGGTCTGGCGACATCGATCCCGGATTGATTTTCTATCTGGCGCGCGCGGAAAAGATGACCGCGGCTCAGTTTGATCGGATGGTGAATCACGAATCGGGTCTCTTGGGAATATCGGAGATCAGTTCTGACATGCGGGAATTGCTCGCGCGCGAGGCCACGGACGTCCGCGCCGCCGAAGCGGTGGCAATCTTCTGCTATCAGGCGAAGAAATGGATCGGCGCATATGCGGCCGCGTTGGGCGGGATCGACACGCTGGTTTTCGCCGGAGGTATCGGCGAAAACACTCCTCTG
>DATKSB010000125.1:0-3559 GCA_035531855.1 Binataceae bacterium (SeqCode) | reverse complement strand
GCTCGAACCGTACGCCGGGCGCAATGCCGTGCTCGATATCCATGTCTGCTACGGCGCGGCCGCGCATTACCTTGCGATGCTTGCGGCGACGATTGGCGAACTCGATCAGGCCGAGCGGCACTTCAACGCCGCGCTGCGCTTAAATTTGGAAATGGGCGCGAGCGCGTGGATCGCGCGCACGCGTTATGAATTCGCCGCGATGCTCTTCGGACGCGACCAACCCGAAGACCGCGAACGCGCGCACGAGCTCGCGGAGCTTGCCATGGCCGGCGCCGAATCGCTCGGGATGCGCGCGCTCATGGAAAATCTGCGCGAACTGACCGGTCTCGATCCTCGCGCCGACGCCGGTCCCGACGGCACCGTCACGATCATGTTCACCGATATCGAGGATTCCACCGGCACCACCGAGCGCCTGGGCGACGTCCGCGCTCAAGCGTGGCTGCGCGAGCACAACGCGCTCATCCGCGGCCAGATTAAGGAGCATCAGGGGTTCGAGGTGAAATCGATGGGCGACGGATTCATGATCGCGTTTCCGAGCGGACGCCGCGCACTCAACTGCGCAATCGCGATTCAGCGCGCATGCGCGGCCTACTCGGAAACTCATCGCGACGCGCCAATCCGCGTGTCGATCGGCGCGCATACGGGCGAAGCGATCAAAGAAACCGGCGATTTTTACGGCAAGACCGTAATCGTCGCGTCGCGAATCGGCGCACGCGCGCGCGGCGGAGAAATCCTGGTTTCGGCCACGCTCAAGGAGCTGACTGAAAGCGCCGGCGATCTGAATTTCGACGCGGGGCGCGAGATAGAGCTCAAAGGACTTTCGGGTGCGCATCGTGTGTACGCGCTCGAATGGAAGGACCGCGCGCCATCGCAGTGACTACTTTCGCGGCGCAACCCATCTGCTAGGATTTCGATCGCCATGAAAAAAGTTTTAATGATCTGCACCGGCAACAAGGACCGTAGTCCGACCGCCGCGATGCTGCTGGCAGAGATGTGCGCGCCGATGTGGGTGACGTCGGCCGGCACCGAGCCGTGGGCCAAGAATCCGGTCAATTCGGAATTGATCGAAGAGGCCGACGTGATCTGCGTGATGGAGGAAGCTCATCGCCGCTTCATTCTTGAGCGCTTTGGCTCCGCGCATGCGGACAAGGTCCTCGTTCTCGACATCCCCGACAATTACATCTGCTGGGAAGCCGAGCTGGTGCATCTGCTGAAACCCAAGCTGCGCGCCGCGCTGGGGCTCGCAACGCCGGTCCGGTAGCGCACGCGCAAACGCGGCCGTCTGGTGTAAGTTGGAATAACGAACCCAACGGAGGCCGCAAGTATGGAAGACGCGAAGCTTAAACTGCTGCTCGATCGAGCCGAAATCAGCGACGTTCAGTTGCGCTACGCGACCGGACTGGATTTTCGCGATTGGACCGCGTTCCGCTCGTGCTTTGCCGATGAAGTCGAGGTGGACTTCACTTCGCTCTTCCCGGGCGCGCCGCGCACGGTTAGCGCCGACAGATGGACCGAGTCGGCGCGCCGCACAGTCAGTGGACTGGCCGCGACGCAGCACATGATCACGAACCACGTCATCACGGTCGAAGGCGACCGCGCCTTATGCGTCGCCTATGTGCAGGCGCAGCACTATCTTCCCAACGACAAGGGCGATAGCACGCAGACGATGGGCGGCTACTATACGAACCGCTTCGTCCGCACCGCCGCCGGATGGAAAATCTGCGGATGCAAGCTGACGCTGACCTGGACCACCGGCAACTGGCATATTTTCGCGCTTGCGCGCGATCGGCTGAAAGCCTCGGGCGGCTGAGCGCGCGCCTTCACGCTCGCGCGGGATAATTCGCTATGCTGGAAACGTCGCGAAGGAGATGCATCGATGGCAGAGCAGGTTGCCGCTGAAACGACCTCGGGAAAAATTCGCGGGACGCTCGATCAGGGCGTCAACATTTTCAAGGGGATCCCGTACGCCGCGCCGCCGATTGGCGCGAACCGATTCAAGCCGCCGCTGAAAGCGGCCGCGTGGACGGGCACGCGCGACGCGCTGAGGTATGGCGCGCGCGCAATGCAGGACGACAACGCATTCGCATTGCCTGCGGCGCTGCGGGAGCTTTTTGGCGGGGTCGAGCCACAGCCGATGAGCGAGGACTGCCTGTTCCTCAATGTGTGGACGCCCGCGATTGCCGATGGACCCAAACGTCCGGTGATGTTCTGGTGCCACGGCGGCGCGTTCATCGCGGGTTCGGGTTCCGCGCCGTGGTACGACGGCACCAATCTGGCGCGCAAGGGAGACGTGGTCGTCGTGACGATCAACCATCGCCTGGGCGCGTTCGGCTATACGCATCTGGCCGATATCGCGGGCGCCGATTTCGATTCTTCGGGCAGCGCCGGGATGCTCGATATCGTTGCGGCACTGAATTGGGTGCGCGACAATATCGCGAACTTCGGCGGCGACTCCGGCAACGTCACTATCTTCGGTGAGTCGGGCGGCGGCGCCAAAGTCTGCGTGCTGATGGCGATGCCGGAAGCGCACGGACTGTTTCACAAAGCCATTATCCAAAGCGGCCCGGCGGTCGAGATGGCGAGCCGCAACGACGCGAGCGAAACCGCGCGCCAGCTTCTGGCCGAGCTCGGCCTCGCGCCCGCGCAAGCCGCGGAGCTGCGCGAGATTCCGGCCGAGCGAATCGCGAAGGCGCAGGCGGCGGTCTTGAAGCGCGTGAGCATGATGTCGTTCGCGAATCGGCGCCGCGTCGGATTCAATCCGGTCGTCGATGGAAAGCATCTGCCGGGTGGTCCATTCACGCCGTCCGCGCCGGAAATTTCCGCACGCGTTCCGTTGATGATCGGAACCAACAAGGATGAAATGACGCTGTTCTTCGGAATGGCGCTGTGGCTCGACGGGATGGACGACGCTGCGATGCGCGCGCGTGTCGCAATGTTCGTGGGTGAGCGCGCCGACGCGATTATCGCCTCGTACAGGAGTGCGCGACCGGCGGACTCGCCGCGCGATATCGTGCTGGCGATCGCGACCGACCAATCGATGCGCGCACCGTCGCTGGTTATCGCGGATCGCAAGGTCGCGCAGAACGCCGCGCCGGTCTTCGTCTATATGTTCACCTGGGAGACTCCGGTGCTAGGCGGCAGACTCAAATCGCCGCATGCGCTCGAGATTCCATTCGTGTTCGACACACTGCATACCCCGAATCTGGCCGGACAGGCGCCCACCCGTTTCGCGCTGGGCGAAAAGATGAGCAAGGCGTGGATCGCGTTCGCACGCAGCGGAAGTCCAAATCATGACGGTTTGCCGGATTGGCCGCACTACTCGTCCGAGCGCCGCGCGACAATGATTTTCGATAATGAGTGCCGGGTCGAGGACGATCCGTATCGCGCTGAGCGGCTCGTATGGAGCGGTCAATAGCTATTTCGTCCGGCGGCGCATTAGTACCAAGACGCCCGAGCGCCGCATGATCATGCTCAGGCACATTCGCCGCTCGCTGCTCCGAGGATCCGCGCTCGCTCTGGCGGTTCTCGCATACGGCTGTGCCGCGCAACAGGCTACTGT
>DATKSB010000124.1:0-2727 GCA_035531855.1 Binataceae bacterium (SeqCode) | reverse complement strand
TTCCGCCCCCTCAACCAGCACCATCTGGTGTGCGTGCGGATCGTAGAATCCCGCCACCTGGCTGCGCAGCAGCTTAAGCTCCTCGGCCTTAAGATCGATCCCGGCGGGAAACAGTCCGAGCAGCGCTCCGGCCGTGCCCTCGGACGCCATCTCGGCGTCGGTGTTGTCGCGTTCCAGCTCGCGCTCCATCTGCGCCTCGGCGTCGTCTTTCGTTTCGACGACCAGCGGCACCGGAGCTTTGAATTTCAACTGCCGCAGCGCCTGGATCCCCTGTTCGACCTGGTCGGCTTTGGCGTCGTTTACCTTGCCGCCATTCACCAGCGCGTATGCGCATCCCGCCGCTGCGATCGCGAGCCCGAACAGAACGATCGCGCGGTACGCGGCTCTGTGCGGACGGATTTCGCGCACGATCATTCGCCGCTTTCCGGCCTCAATCGCTGACTATCAGCGGATAGCCGATTTTGGCGGCCTGGTTGGCGCGCGCCTGGGCAGCCGAGCGAGTCTCGAACGGGCCCATCCGAACGCGATAATAGTGATTGCTCTCGGCGCCGACTTCTTCGATTCGCACGTCGTCATAGTACTGCTTCAACTGATTGCGCAGCTCATGCGCATGCTCGGAGCTGTTGAACGACCCAACCTGCACGTAAAAGCGCGGCTGAGTTCCGGCCGCGCGCGAACCCGGCGGCGCCGAAAGCAGCTCGATCTTCACATGCGCGGTTCCCTTATCGAGCATCCCGATCATCGTCGCCGCTTTGTGCGACAGGTCAATCTTGCGACCCTTTTTCAACGGACCGTGATCGTTGATCAAGACCTCGACCGAGCGCCCCGTGTTCAGATTGGTCACCATCACGTGGCTGCCCAGCGGATAGATCATCGACGCGGCGGTCAAATCGTTCTGATTATAAATCTCGCCGGTCGAGGTTCGATGCCCATTGAACCCCGGCCCGTACCACGACGCCACTCCATACTGCGGCGCGGGGCGTACTTTTGCGGGAACCTCCACCACCGGAGCAGGGACAGGAGGCGGCGGGGGAGGCGGCGGCTGATAGGTTGTCGTCGCGCATGCGGCGAGCGTGAAGCCCATCGCGAGCGCGGCGCCCCCGCGTAAAATCCATCTGCGGATTCCGATTGCGCCCACTTCCGTGACCTCGCTTCCCCCCGGTCGATTATAGGTTTTCAAGCGTGCGTGCATAAGCGTCTTGCTTACGCGCGTCTTGTTGATGAATCAATTGCCGGGACTTAGAAGCCACGTCTGCTCATGGTAGCATCCGAGGTGTCACCGAAAGAGAGAATATGTCGCGGAATATGTTGCGAACCAGGCTCGACCTCGAGGAAATCGAAGCGCGCACGCTCGCGCCCTATGCGATGCTTTCGCGGCGCAGCCGCGGACGCCGCGTCGCCGAGCCCGAGCATCCGATGCGCACGGTGTTCCAGCGTGATCGCGACCGCGTGATCCATTCGGCCGCGTTCCGCCGCCTCGAATACAAAACCCAGGTGTTCGTCAATCACGAGGGCGATTATTACCGCACCCGCCTGACCCACACCCTCGAAGCCGCGCAGGTCACGCGGACCGTCGCCAAGGCTCTAGGCTTAAATGGCGAGCTGGCGGAGGCTGTCGCGCTTGCGCACGATCTCGGTCATACACCCTTCGGCCACGCCGGAGAGCGATGGCTGAACGAACTGATGGAACCGTACGGCGGGTTCGATCACAACGCGCAGAGCCTTCGCACCGTCGATTGGATCGAGGTGCGTTATCCGACTTTCCGCGGACTGAATCTCAGCTTCGAGGTGCGCGAGGGCATTATCAAGCATTCTCATTTTCAGGATCGTCCGTCGGCGCAGGAGTTCGACCCAGCAACCTATCCATGCCTCGAGGCGCAGATCGTCGATCTGGCCGACGAGATCGCGTACCTCGCCCACGACGTTGACGACGGGCTCAAGTCCGGGATGCTCACGGTCGAGAACCTGAACGAGTCCTCGCTCTATGCCGACGCCGCCGCGGGCGCGCGTGCGGCGAATCCTCGGGCCGACGCACGCGTGACTCGCTATCAGACCGTGATCAGGATGATCGACGCGATGTCCACCGACCTGATGACGAATCTTGGGGCCGAGCTCGAGCGCGAACGAATCGAAAGCGTGGCCGATGTCCGCAAAGCGGGCAGGGCGCTCGCCACGTTCTCGCCCGCGATGGCGCCGCGGGTCGATGAAATGAAGGAGATCATGCGCGAGCGGCTTTACCGTCATTATCGCGTCAGCCGGATGACGCAGAAAGCGGGCAGGGTGCTCGCGCGCCTGTTCGAAACCTACATGGCCGAGCCGCGCCAGATGCCGGCGCACGTGCTGGCGCGCGCCGAACATGACGGCGAACCGATTCCGCGCGTCGTCGCCGACTATATCGCCGGGATGACGGATCGGTTCGCGCTCGACGAATATCGCAAGCTGTTCGATCCAGATGAACGCGTCTGACGGCACTCATTCGCGCGGCGCGAACCGGCGGGTGCGAACTCTGGTGCTGCGGCGCGAGGACCATATCGGTGATCCGCTGGGGCTCGCATTCCTGGAAGCGCCGGAAAGCGCCGGCCAGGAGATCCTCGCGCGCGTGCGCGCCTACCTGGGCGCGAAGGTAAAAATCCTGAAAGCGGAAATCTCGCGTGACAAGATCGAAGTCGAAGTGGAGTCCCGCGGATGGC
The DNA here is from genome assembly GCA_035531855.1 of Binataceae bacterium (SeqCode). GTDB lineage: Bacteria > Desulfobacterota > Binatia > Binatales > Binataceae > JBARDN01. Next base: position 37 of record DATKSB010000124.1, on the reverse strand, counting down.
CCGACGAAGCGGCGCGGCTCGCGTCCGCCGCAAGCGA
>DATKSB010000123.1:0-4157 GCA_035531855.1 Binataceae bacterium (SeqCode) | reverse complement strand
CGGCGTATTGCACGAACGGATCGCGCCGATGGGCGCGCTCACGATCGACAAGGGCCCCAAGGAAGGCGAAGCCGCGCCGATGTTCGAGCTTACCGATCTGCGCCGCCACCCGACGCTGATCGGTGGCGTCAACGAACGCGGACAGGGCACGCTGCTGTTCTTTCTTTCGCCGAGCTGTCCGGTGTGCAAGAAGATGCTGCCGATTCTGAAGTCGTTCCGCGCCTCCGGAGAACAAGCTTTGCAGATTGTTCTCGCCAGCGACGGCGATCCCGAAGAACACCAACGCTTTGTCGCGGCGTACGGCCTCAGCGATTTTCCTTACGTACTTTCCCAGGAACTCGGCATGACCTATCGGGTCGCCAAGCTTCCCTACGCCGTGCTGATCGACGAAGCCGGAATCGTGCGCGCCAAGGGGCTCATCAATACGCGCGAGCATCTTGAAAGCCTGCTCGAAGCCAAAGAACGCGGAGTCGCGTCAATCCAGGAATATCTGCACGCGGCGCATCGCCACGCGAATCCGCCATCCACGCCGCCCAGATGAAGCGCCGGAAAGATCGATGGTCAATTCTCATCGCGGCGATGCTGATACTGGCGTTAGGTGGGACGGCCCACAGCTCCGGCGCGAGAGTGTTTGCCGCCAACTGCGCGGTTTGTCACCAGAACCACGGACAGGGTGTGCCGGGAACCTATCCTTCGCTGGCTGGCACCGTAGGCAGCTACGTTCGTTCGAAGTCGGGACGCGCGTACCTGGTGCAGGTCGTGTCGTTCGGGATGAACGGAGCGATCGTGTCGCGCGGCGCGGAGTACAACGGATTCATGCAACCGTGGACGCAGCTCAGCGACGCGGATATCTCGGCGGTGCTGAATTATATTCTGGACCGGTTCAATGCGAAGATTCTGCCGGCCGATTTCAAACCCTACACCGCCGCCGAAGTGAAGTATCTGCGCGCGACGCATCTGAGCTTCGATCAGGTGCGCGCCGAACGCGACGCGATCATGAAGCCTGCCGGGGCCGTCGCGAGCGCGCCGTCCGCGATGAAGGCGCACTAGCGATGCGCCGCGCGCTTGCGATGCTTACCGCCGCGCTTGCGCTCGCCTTTGCGGCGCCGCTCGCGTCACGGGCGGAGTCGCCGGCGGAGCTGTACACGCTCAACTGCTGGGGATGCCATGGCGCGGGCGCCAAGGGAATTCCTGGAACCGTTCCGCGCCTGGCGCATTCGATGGGTTATTTTCCACGGATTCCACAGGGGCGCGCCTATCTGGTGCAGGTGCCCGGCGTCGAAAATTCAGCGCTCGATGACGCGCAGACCGCGACCATCCTTAACTGGATGCTCGATACGTTCAGCCACGCCGAGCTGCCGCCCAATTTCAAGCCCTACACTGCTGCCGAGGTGAAGACCTATCGCGCGCATCGGCTCCTGAGCGTAATCGATACGCGACGCGCGCTCGAGAAAAAGCTCGCCGCGCTGGGCTGCAGCATCGCGACGATGGGGCCGCCCGCGCGGCAGGAATTGAAGCGGAGCCATCGAGACGATGAATAAATTTCCGGAAAACTTTTTGTGGGGTGCCGCTACCGCCGCCCATCAGGTCGAAGGCGGCAACTCGAACAGCGATTGCTGGCTGCTCGAACACGTGAAGCCGACTCCGTTCGTCGAACCTTCGGGCGACGCGTGCGACCAGTATCATCTCTACCGCGACGATATCGCGCTGCTGGCGGGGCTCGGCTTCAATTCGTACCGCTTTAGTATCGAGTGGGCGCGGGTCGAGCCCGAGCCGGGCGAATTCTCGGCCGCCGCGCTCGAGCATTACCGCCGCGTCCTCGCCGCCTGCCATGAGCATCGCATCGCGCCGATGGTGACGCTGCATCACTTTACCAGCCCGCGCTGGATCGCGGCGCAGGGCGGATGGGAGGCAGCAGGCACTGCGGACCTTTTTGCACGATACTGCGAGCGTGTCGCACGGGATTTGGGCGATTTGATCTCGTCCGCGTGCACGATCAACGAGCTCAACTCGGTGCAGATGCTGCAGACGACCGGGCTTATCCCGCCGGACGAGAAGATCGCGCATTCGCGATGGCGCACCGCCGCGGCGCGCGTGGCGGGAGTCGCGCCCGAGGAATTTTCCGCGTTCCCATTCTGCACCCGCTCGATTTGCCTCGGCGTGATGCTGCGGGCGCATCGGCTGGGCGCGCAGGCGCTGCGTTCGGGCCGCGGCAAGTTTCCGGTCGGGATGACGATCGCGATGGAAGAATACGAGGCGGCGCCCGGTGGAGAGGCGCTGCGCGACGCGGCGCTCGCGGCCGAGAAGCCATTTCTCGAAGCCGCCCGCAGCGACGATTTTATCGGAGTGCAAAACTACACCCGGCAGCGCCTTGGGCCGAAAGGGCGGCTCTCGCCGGAAGCGGGCGCCGAGCTGACCCTGATGGGCTACGAATTTCGGCCGCAGGCGCTCTCGGCGGCGATTCGGCGCGCGGCGGCGGCGGCGCCGCGGGTTCCGATAATCGTGACCGAGAGCGGAATCGCGGCGGCCGACGACGCGCGGCGGGTTGCGTTTATCGAAGGCGCGCTTGGCGGTGTTCTCGGATGTATCCGCGACGGAATCGACGTACGCGGATTCTTCTACTGGTCGATGCTGGATAACTATGAATGGCTATTGGGTTACCGGCCGACTTTCGGCCTGATCGCGGTCGAGCGCGCGACGCAGCGGCGAATCGTGCGTCCAAGCGCGGAGTATCTGGGCCGAATCGCGCGCGCAAACGCGGCCGATGTCATCGGATGAAATACAATAGTAACTTACCATAACAGGAGTATCTAATGAGTACACAGGAACGCTATCAACTGCCGATCGACGGCCTGGAATGGATGGTGCCCGGCAAATTCGATTCCGCCTTCAGGTGGGAGTACCAGGACGGCAGCGAGCCGCTGCGCCGCCTGTACGAGAAGGGCAAGAACCTGCAATGGAACGCGAGCAACCGGATCGACTGGTCGCAGAATCTCGACCCCGAGAATCCCGAAGAGATGCCGGACGAGGCGCTGTCGATTTTCGGTTCCGAAGTCTGGAACCGGATGAACGCCAAAGAGCGCGCGGAGCTGCGCCGCCATGATCAGGCCAATAACCTGTCGCAGTTTCTGCACGGAGAGCAGGGCGCGCTAATCTGCACCGCGAAAATCGTCCAGCAAGTGCCCAATATCGACGCGAAGTTTTACGCCGCGACCCAGGTGATCGATGAGGCGCGCCACGTCGAGGTCTATTCGCGCCTGCTTCACGAAAAATTCGATATCGTCTATCCGATCACGCCGCCGCTTAAGTCGCTGCTCGAAGGAATCATCAGCGATTCGCGCTGGGACATGACCTACCTCGGGATGCAGGTGCTGATCGAGGGTCTTGCGCTGGCCGCCTTCGCGGGAATTCGCGACATGGCGAAGAATCCGCTCGCCGCCGCGGTCAATGCCTATGTGATGCAGGACGAAGCGCGCCACGTTGCTTTCGGACGCCTTGCGCTGCGCGAGTATTATCCGCATCTCAGCCAGAAAGAGCGCGATGAGCGCGAAGAGTTCGTGGTCGAGGCGTGCTACACGATGCGCGATCGGTTCAATTCGCGGGACGTTTATGAGCGCCTGGGTCTGCCGGTCAAGGAATGTATCGAGTGGGAGGAGAATTCCGAAGGGATGCAGCAGTTTCGCGCGGGACTGTTCACCCGGATCGTTCCAGCGATCAAGGATATCGGGCTATGGGGCCCCAAGGTGCGGAAGGCGTACGCGGATATGAACGTGCTGTCGTTTGCCGAAATTGATTCGGCGGCGCTGAGCGCGGAGGACGAACGCGTCGCGATCGAATTCGACAAGCGCCGCGAAACCGTCTGAATCGCGCGCGGTTTACTCAGTGGGTGCGCTCGCCGGCGAGGTTGCGGCCGGTCCGACGTAGTCCTGCAGCCAGATGAGGCGGCCGCCAGCAGAATGCACCGTCGTGCCGAGCGCCTGGCAGGATGACGTATCGCCCGACTTGCACGCGGCCTGTGCCGCGGCGAGCTGCGAGTCCACGCGCCAAAAGCCGGGGTCCGGCCACGGCGCTTGCAGGTCGGCGCACGCGACCTTGTTGCCGGCCACGCACAGTGGCTTCAGTTGGGAGTAGATGACTGCGAGCGATCGGCACACGTG
>DATKSB010000122.1:0-11650 GCA_035531855.1 Binataceae bacterium (SeqCode) | reverse complement strand
CGGAGTCGCGCTCGCGCACGCACCGCTTATCGCGTTTCTTGATTCCGACGACATCTGGATGCCGCAGAAGCTCGAGCGCCAGCTTGATTTCATGCGCGCGCATCCGGAGTGCGAAATCTCGCAATGCCAGGAGCGATGGATTCGCGGCGGACGGCGCGTGAATCCAGCGCGGCGTCATCGCAAACGCGGCGGCGATTTCTTCCTCGAATCGCTGCGCACGTGTCTGGTCAGCTCGTCGGCTGTGATGATCCGCACCGAGCTGTTTCGCGCGCTCGGCGGCTTCGACGAAAGCATGCGCGCGTGCGAGGACTACGACCTGTGGCTCCGCGTCCTCGTCACGCGCGAGATCGGCCTGCTCGACGACGAGCTGGCCGAGCGCCGCGGCGGGCATCCTGATCAGCTTTCCGCAACGGTTCCGGCGCTCGATCGATATCGCATTTTGTCGTTGACGAAGTTACTCGCGGATTCGCGCCTGAGCGCCCCGCGGCGCGAGGCGGTGGCTCTGGTGCTCGCCGAGAAGTGCGCGATCTACGCCAAGGGCCTGCGCTGCCGTGAACGCGACCGCGCCGCGGATTGCATCGAGCGCATAGCAGGACAGGCGCTCGGCGATTGGCGCTCGGCGCCGACCGAATCGATCGCGATCGCCGCCGAGGCGATTCGGCGCTTGCTCGTCTCGCAAGCCGAGGCCGTGGCGTGACGCGGGTTGCATCGAATCGCGATGACGCTATCCGCGCGCTGGCCGCCGCGCGCCATCTGCCGGACTCGCATCGCGAGCGATGGCTTGCGCTGGAGCCGCGCTCGCGCGGCGCATTTCTGGAATTGGCGGAGTCGCTGCGCCTGCGCACCGGGCAAATTGTCATCGCGCTCGACCTGCTCGGCGAGATCGCGGTTCGCGAAAATAAATCCGCCGCCGATATTCTCACCTCGCCTGCTCTCGCGCGAATCGCGCAGCGCGCGGGCTCCGCGCCCAGTCGCGCGCGTGCGTTTATCGAGGCATTGCGCGCGCTACGCTTTCCGCGCCTGGGCGAGGCGACGGCCCGGCTCGAAGATGCCATCGGCGAGCTTCGCCTGCCACGTGGAATTTCCATAGTCTTGCCCAGGGAACTGGGCTCTGATGTGCTGACGATCAAGTTCGAGCTATCGCGCGCAAGCGACCTCGATCGCGCGATGGGTGTGGTTACGGAGCGGCGCGCGGCGATTGCGCGGATCCTCGCGATGCTCGGCGGAAGCGATGAAGTTTGATCTCGACGCGGTGTTTATCGAACAAGGCGAACGCGAATCCGCGCTCGCGCGGCGCGTGGTCGCCGCACTGCCGGAACGCGTGCCGGTCGAGTACATTGCCGACGGCCGCGAAGCGGCGCGCGCACGTGTCGGCGCGGATCCGTTTGACGCGGGAAAGCGCCGGATGGTCCTGATGCGCCGGCGCGCTCCCTTTCTGATGAGTTGCCCCGCGGGCTCGGCGCGCTTCGCGTGCTGCGGATACCTGGTGATGGTGCTGGCGTCGAACTGCCCGATGGATTGCAGCTACTGCTTCCTGCAGGAATTCGTCGCCGGCAACCCCGGCTTCCAGGTGTTTTCCAACTACACCGATTCGTTCGAGGAACTCGAGCGGATGATTCATTCGACGCCCGAGCGCCACTTCCGGATCGGCACCGGCGAGCTGGCCGACTCGCTCGCCTTCGACACCCTTACCGGACTCACCCGCGATCTGGTCGGCTTTTTCGCCGCCCGCGACACGCTGACGCTGGAACTCAAGACCAAGACCGACGAAATCGAAAACCTGCTCGCACTCGATCCGCGCGGTCGCGTGCTCGTCTCATGGACGCTGTCGCCCGAAAAAGTCTGGCGCACTTGCGAGCATCGCACCGCGTCTCCGGCGGCGCGAATCGCGGCGGCGCGCCGCGTCCTGGATGCTGGCTACCGGGTCGCGTTTCATTTCGATCCGATGATCGCGTACGACGGCGCCGAGCATGATTACGCCGAGCTGATCGACAATGTTTTGGACGTGATTCCGGCGGCGCAAATCGGATTTTTCAGTATCGGCGGGCTGCGGATGACGCCCGCGTTGCGCGCCGCCGCGCGCCGCCGATGGCCCGCCGATCCGATGCTGCTCGGCGAGGACGTTCTCGCAAACGACGGCCGCCTGCGCGCATTCACGCCTCTACGGCTCAAGCTCTATCGCATTCTGGCCGAGCGTTTCGCGCGCGCGGGCGCGAAGGTTCCCGGCTACTTGTGCATGGAATCGGCCAGCGTTCACGAGCGCGTCTTCGGCGTCGCGCCGGCGAATCCCGCGGCAACCGGCGAGCGCCTTGCGCTCGGACAGGACCTTCGCTGATGCCTGCGCCGAGGTCTCCAAAATCCCGCGCGAAACGCGCGTCATCCAATGGCCGCAATGGCCGCGGCACGGCGGATCGTCCGATCGGAGTTTTCGATTCGGGGATCGGCGGTCTGACGGTGCTGCGGGCGCTGGTGAACGCGATGCCGTCGGAGGAATTCATCTATCTCGGTGACACGGCGCGGCTGCCGTACGGGACCAAATCGAATGAAGTGATCAAGCGCTACTCGCGCGAGAACAGCGAATTTCTGCTCGCCAAGGGAATCAAGCTGCTGGTGGTCGCGTGCAATACCTCGAGCGCCGTCGCGCTCGAGCAGATTGCCGGCGCCACAATGATTCCCGTGGTCGGCGTGATCGAGCCGGGCGCGCGCGCCGTGGTCCGCGCCTCGCGCTCGGGCAAGATCGGCGTAATCGGCACCGAGGCGACGATCGCGTCGGGCGCGTACACGCGCACGATCCAGCGGCTTCGTCCCGACGCTGAAATCTACACCCGCGCCTGCCCGCTGCTGGTGCCGCTGGCGGAAGAAGGATGGGTCGATAACGAGATCGCGGAACGCACGGTCGCCTTCTATCTGGAAAGCCTGAAGCGCAGCGGTATCGATACGCTGCTGCTCGGATGCACCCACTATCCTCTTCTGCTGCCGATGTTCGAGCGAGTGCTGGGACGCGGGGTGCGCGTGGTCGATTCGGCGTTGGCCACCGCAGAGGCGGTCACGGCGCGGCTCGATACGCTCGGACTTGCGCGCGGGCGCGGCGCGGGCCGCCAAAGTTTTTTCGTAACCGAATCTCCCGAGCGCTTTATCCGCGTGGGACGCGGCTTCTTCGGTCCCGAGGTCGAGTCCGCGGTCCGCATCGAACGCTAACCCGAAAAGTTATCTTCATCTTTCCTTGGGCACATCTCCCCCCAAACCCCCGAATCAGAGTAGAATAGGACGGATATAAACCTAACGGAGACTCTCACCGCGCCGCGCACAATGGCGTTCGCGGATTCCCGGATACAGCACATTCAAGATGGCATCAGCTCTTACTGGAATTGGGCGGAAGTTCTTCGGCTCGAGGAACGACCGCGAAATCAAACGGCTCAGACCCGACGTCGAGGCAGTCAATCGCCTCGAACCCGAGATCGAAACCAGGAGCCAGGACCAACTGTGCGCGCGAATCGCCGAGCTTAAGGCCGAGATCAGCGCGATCGAGGAAGCCGAGCCGCGCGCCGACCGCATGGACGACGTCCTGCCGGAAGTCTTCGCCATCGTGCGCGAGGCCGCCAAGCGCGTGCTCGGCCAGCGCCATTTCGACGTGCAGTTGATCGGCGGCATGGTCCTGCACTCGGGCCGCATCGCCGAGATGAAGACCGGCGAGGGCAAGACCCTGGTCGCCACGCTTCCCGCCGTGCTCAACGCGCTCAGCGGACGTGGGGTCCACGTCGTGACCGTCAACGATTACCTGGCCCGGCGCGACTCCGAATGGATGGGCCGCATATTCGGCTATCTGGGCCTGAGCGTCGGCGTGATCGTGCATGGCGTCACCGACCAGGAGCGCAAACTCGCCTACATGGCCGATATCACCTACGGCCAGAACAACGAGTTCGGCTTCGACTACCTGCGCGACAACATGAAGTTCAACCTCGAGGAATATGTCCAGCGCGCGCACAATTTCGCGATCGTGGACGAGGTTGACTCGATCCTGATCGATGAAGCGCGCACGCCGCTGATCATCTCGGGCGCGTCCGAGGAATCGACCGACACATATTACATCGTCGATCGCGTAATCCCGCGCCTCAAGGCCGAAGAGCACTACACGATCGACGAAAAGATGCGCACCGTGTCGCTGACCGAGGAAGGCGTCACCCGCGTCGAGCAGTTGCTCGGAGTCGAGAACCTGTACGACCCGCGCAACATCCTGATGCTGCATCACTGCAACCAGGGCCTGCGCGCGCATACCCTGTTCAAACGCGACGTCGACTACGTGGTGAAAGACGGCGAAGTGACTATCGTCGATGAATTCACCGGACGCCTGATGCCGGGGCGGCGATGGAGCGACGGGCTGCATCAGGCGGTCGAGGCCAAGGAAAACGTCAAGATCGAGTCCGAGAACCAGACCCTCGCGACCATCACCTTCCAGAATTATTTCCGCATGTACAAAAAGCTCTCGGGGATGACCGGGACGGCCGACACCGAGTCGGTCGAGTTCCGCGAAATCTACGGGCTCGAAGTCGTGGTCGTGCCGACCAACATGCCGATGATCCGCAAGGACAATCACGACGTCGTGTACAAGACCGAGGACGAGAAGTTCGACGCCGTGATCGAGGAAATCAAGGAGCTTAATGGGCGCGGACAGCCGGTGCTGGTCGGCACCGTGTCGATCGAAAAGTCCGAGCGCGTCGCCGAGAAGCTCAAAAAGACCGCGGTCAAGCATTTCGTGCTCAACGCCAAGAATCACGAACGCGAAGCCGAGATCGTCGCGCAGGCGGGACGTTTCGGCGGCGTGACGATTTCCACCAACATGGCGGGCCGCGGCACCGATATTGTTCTCGGCGGAAATCCCGAGTTCATGGCGGCGGCGGAAACCGGCACTCGCGATCCGAACGATCCGAAATTTTCTGACGCGCTCGCAAAGTACAAAGAGCAATGCGCCGGCGAGCGCGAACAGGTTCTCGCCGCCGGAGGACTGCATATTCTCGGCACCGAGCGCCATGAATCGCGCCGGATCGACAATCAGTTGCGCGGACGTTCCGGCCGCCAGGGCGACCCCGGCTCCTCGCGCTTCTACATGTCGCTCGAAGACGACCTTCTGCGCATCTTCGGTGCCGATCGCCTAAAGGGCCTGATGAGCCGAATCGGCATGGACGACGGCGTCCCGATCGAGCATCGATGGATCTCCCGCGCGATCGCCAACGCGCAGGAAAAAGTCGAGGGCCACAACTTCGACATCCGCAAGCATCTGCTCGAATACGACGACGTGATGAACAAGCAGCGCGAGGTGATCTACGGACGCCGCAAGGAGCTGCTGTCGGGCACGCCGCTCAAGGAAGACATCCTCGACATGTGCGACCAACTGGTCGAGGACATCGCCGCCGCGCACTGCGACACCGACAAGGATCCCAAGGACTGGGACTGGAAAGCGATCGACGACGCGTTCTTTCAGCAGTTCAAATTCCGTCCGGGCTTCACGCTCGAGAGCGGGCCCGAGGGCAACCCGATCGACTCGGCCGAAGATCTGATCGAAGTCGCGCAGGAACGCGTCCACGCGCTGTATGAATCGCGCGAGACCGAGTTCACCGTCCCGGTCATGCGGCAGATCGAAAAGATCGTGATGCTCCAAACGCTCGATTCGCTGTGGAAAGATCATCTGCTCGCGATGGACCATTTGAAGGAGGGCATCGGGCTGCGCGGCTACGGACAGTTGAACCCGCTGGTCGAGTACCAGAAGGAAGGGTTCACGATGTTCGAGGCGCTGATGTCGGTGATGCAGAAGGACGTCGTCGAGAAATGTTTTTCCGTGCAAGTGCGCAAAGAGGAAGACGTCCAGCAGATCCAGCAGCAGCCCAAGCCGCAGAAAGTCGTGATGAGCCACGGCGGTGAGACCGAGCAGGAAGCGGCGCAACCCACCAAACGCGAAGCCGACAAAGTCGGGCGCAACGACCCCTGCCCCTGCGGCTCAGGCAAGAAATACAAACGCTGCCACGGGAAGTGATCCGCGCGCGGAGGATTTACGCGCGCCAGTAAATAGCGTGGCCCCATCTGCCGCGAAAATGCCATCAGTGATTATCCATTCCGATGTGGTCAGCGACGCTCTCGACCGTCATTTCGAGCCATAGGCGAGAAATCCCGAGGCGTCCGTGCTCCACGTCAACGCCACCTGCAGTGCCCTTACGTCCCAGGATTCCTCGCGCGGCAGCCACGCGCGGGAATGACACCCGGATGGCGCGGCAATCGTGTGCAAGAACGACCTGCGGCTGGCGTGCGCGAATTCATTTTCTCCGCCGCCGCGCGCGCGTATAGTGCGGCGCACAGAGGTTGCCGATGAAGGTTGAGCTCGCTCCCGCGCGCGTGCGCGGCTTCCGTTTCGCCGGCGTCAGCGCCGGACTCAAGACCCAGGCCGGCGCCAAAGACCTGGGCCTGATCGCGGCCGACCGTCCGTGCCCCGCCGCCGCGGTCTTCAGCGCCAACAAAGTCAAAGCGGCTCCGGTGTACGCCACGATCGACCGGATCCGCGCCGGACGCCTGCAGGCGATCGTCGCCAACTCCGGATGCGCTAACAGCTTCACCGGCAAGCCGGGCCTGAAACTCGCCGAGGATTCGTGCGCCGTCACCGCGCGGGAACTCGGATGCGCTCCGAGCCTGGTGGCGCCGTCTTCGACCGGCGTCATCGGACATCTTTACGACCTCGCGAAATTCAGCGCGGGCGTGCGCGAGGCTGCGGCCGCGCTCAGCGAAGACGGATTGGCGGATTTCGCGCGCGCGATCATGACCACCGACACCCGCTCCAAGACCGCGTCAGCCTCACTTCGCCTCGGCGGCGCAAACGTCACGATCGCAGGGGCGGTCAAAGGCGTCGGGATGATCTCGCCGCATATGGCGACGATGCTCGGATACGTGATGACCGACGCCGCCGCCAGCGCCGCGCAGCTTCGCACGGCGCTCAAGCTCGCACTGCCGTCGAGCTTCAACGCAATCACCGTCGATGGCGACATGTCCACCAACGACACCGTGATCGTGATGGCGAGCGGCGTAGCCGGCAATTCCCCTCTTCGCGGGCGTGACCTGGCCGCGTTCAACCAGGCGATCGCCGCGGTCTGCGCCGCGCTCGCGCGCGAGCTGGTGCGCGACGGCGAAGGTGCGACCAAGCTGGTCGAGGTTCAAGTGCGCGGCGCGCGCACCGCCGCCGACGCCGAGCGATGCGCGCGGCAGATCGCGAACTCTCCGCTGGTAAAGACCGCGTTTTTCGGATGCGACCCGAACGTCGGACGAATCCTGATGGCGGCGGGGTCGTCGGGCGCGGCGGTCGAGTCTGACAAGCTGGTGTTGTCGATCGGCGCAGTGAGAGTCGCGGCGCGCGGCGCGCTTATTACCGCGGCGCTGGGCGCGGCGCAGGAAAAGATGCGCGCACGCGAATTTTCCGTCACACTCGACCTGCGTATCGGCGCCGCGCGCGCGACCATCCTCACCTGCGATCTCAGCTACGACTACGTGCGGATCAACGCCGAGTACACCACCTGACCCGGTTGCGCGCCGCGATGCCTGCTCAATATGATCGCGCATCGTCCTTCGCGGAGGTGATTCTATCGTGGCACTGGTTAAAGTCGCGGCGCGCTCCGAGCTTCCCGCCGGCGCAGCCAAACTGGTCGAGGCCGCGGGCAAGCAGATCGCGCTGTTCAACGCCGGCGGCGCGTTCTATGCGATCGATAATACCTGCAAGCATCGCGGCGGCCCGCTCGCCGAGGGCGACGTGGACGGCACCACCGTCACCTGTCCGTGGCACGGATGGGAGTACGACATCACGACCGGCGCGAACCTGGACGATCCCAACGTGAAGCTCGGATGCTACCCGGTGAAGATCGACGGCGACGACATCCTGATCGACGCATGACATCACTGGGTCATCGGCGGCGCGCCTGCTGATACCCTCTCCCTCCGGGAGGTGCCACTGGCACGCAGGCAAGCGGCGCGATGCTTGCGCTTTTTTTTCACAAGCATCGTGACGCGCGGGTGAGGGCGGCCTTGCTCGATCGTGGATTTTCTAGCGCGCGGCGAACAGGCGGCCCGCACCGTAGGTTACCGCGGCGGCCGCGATCCCCGTCAACATGCTCTCCAGACCGCTGCGCCACCACGAACGGCTGGTTATCACCGTCTTCGCCGCGCCGACTCCGAACAGCACCAGCACCGTTGCGCAGGCCGAGAAGAGCACCCCACCGTGCGCCGGCGCGACGAACAGGTACGGCACCACCGGGACCGCCGCGCCGAACAGGTACGACAGACCCACCGTAAATGCCGAGCGCAGCGGCGGATCGAACGACTCGACTGCGAAGCCAAGCTCCTCGCGCATCATCACGTTTGACCATCTTTCGGGATCGGCGGTGATATGCGCGACGATTTTTTCCAGCAGCTCGCCCGAAAAGCCCTTGGCGCGGTAGATGGCGCCGACCTCGTCGCGCTCGCGCTCGGGCCATTTGCGAATTTCTTCCCGCTCGCGTTCGATTTCGCTTTCGTAAAATTCCAATTGCGAGCGCGCCGAAATAAACGCCGCCAGTCCCATCGAGACCGCGCCGCCGAGCATCTCCGCCAGCCCCGCCATCGCGACTATTCCCGCGATCGAAAACGCACCCGCGACACCAGAGGTCACTGCGAACGACGCGACCAGCCCGTCGTTGAGCCCGAGCATCAGGTCACGCACCCAGGTTCCGCCGGCGGCGTGTACCTGCTCGGTGTGGTGATCGTATTCGCGTCTGCGGATTGCGATTGCCATCTACGAATTCCGTTCCACCGGCCTGTTCAAGGCGCCTTCGCCCGGCGCGGGCCGCTTGCGGTTGCGACCGATCCGCGTGCGCATCGCAAGTACGTCCCCCACCATCCGGCGTATCGCGGCGCGGCCGGGCCGCGCGCCAATATAATCATAGAGAAATGCCAGCCGCGCCGCACGGCACAAAAAGCGTCCGATACTGCGGTCCAGATGGACCAGGTTGCGGATGCGGCGTTCGCGCGAAACGCCGCCGGCTCCGCGCACGCGGCGGAAATCTTCCAGGTCGATAAACCATACCCGAAAGCCGCCCGCGCCGTCGTCGGCCACCATCACGTTGGTCTCCTGCAGATCGCGGGTGTAGATGCCGGCGTCGTGCATCCGCTTTACCTCGCGAGCGACGGTGGCCAGGATCCTCCGCCGCCGCCGCGCGTCGCGTCCTTTGACCTCGCCGGGGCCGAGCGCGAACCGCGACAGGCTGTCGGCCTCGAGCAGCGCCTCGGAAATCAGGTACGACGCGCGCACCGCGCCGGCGCTGATCATGTCCATCGCGGCCAGCGGAGCCGGATGCGCGATCTTCGCGGACGCGAGAATCCCCGCACCCGCGATTGCGCGCGCCGCGCGCGAGCCGGCGCCACGCGCCGCAATCCCCTTTGCCCAAGATCGCTCGCGCGTGCGCTTGAGGAACACCGGCGCGCAGCCAGGAACCTCAAGCACTCCGGCCAAGGTGCGCCCTTCGGCTTTCAGCGCACGAAATCCAGAGCCCGCGATAAGTTCATCGGCGCGTTCGACCAAGCTTCGCCATTGTGGCGTTCGCGCATAGAGGACCCGCGTTCGCATCCGACTTGAGAGCCTAACCTTTCGGAGCCGACGGCGCGATTGGAAACCTACAGATTCGGTTCGACGATCAATTGCCCGCCGACGTGCGCCGCGTGGAGCTGGCACAGGTACGGGAACGTGCCCGCGCGCGAGGCGACGAACGAGACCGTCTTTGGCTCTCCGCGCTTGATGACTTCGGTGATGTTGTACGCCGGCAGCGAAAATCCGTGGCGGTCTTCCGCGCCGGGGATATCGTTCTTCAGCGTGAGCACGACCTTCTCTCCCTGATGCACGATGATCGTGCTCGGCAGCCAGAACTTGGTCGTGCCGATTTGCACCGCGACGACCATAAATTTCTGCACGCCCGCCTGCGGCGCGTCACTGTGCATCGGCGCCGCCTTCGCGGTGTCATCGGCGAGAGCACGCGGCGCACCGGCGACGATCGCGAGCGCCAATATCGCTAAGAAAAACGGAAGCTTCGAGCTGATTTTCATCCTGTCACCCGTTGAACTTGCGCGTGAGCTTTTTCCATTCGGCGTCGTCGATTCCCGCCTGGTACGGAATGTAGAACGCGACCCGATCGAGCAGGCCGTCGTAGCGCTCTTTCACTTTCTCCGCGATATCGTCGAAAGTTCCGGTCACCGCATAGGTCTCGAGCATCTCGTCGGTGATCTCGCCGGCCATCCCGCGCCAGTCGCCCTTGGCCGCCTTCTCGCTGAGACGCGGCGACACGTCGCCCCATCCGTGCATATCGAGCACGATCTTGTAAGTGCGGGTCGAGGCGTAAAACGCAATCTGCTGGCGCACTCCCGCTTTCGCGCGCTCAATCTCCTCGCGGTTGCGCCCGACGATCACGAACGCCGTGGTCGCGATCGTAAAATCCTTGCGCGCGCGTCCGCCTTTGGCGAGACCGCGTTCGACATTCGGCAGCACATACTCGCGCAGGTACTTGGGCGAGTTGAACGGATGCGCGTGCAGGCCGTCGCAGGTCTCGCCGGCCAGGCGCAGGATGTGCTCGTTTACGCCGGCGATCCAGATCGGGATATCAGGATGCGCGTGTTTGGCGGGCGTGAAAAACGGCGTCATCAGCGAGAAGTTGTAGTACTTGCCGGTGAAGCTGAGCTTCGCGCCGCCTTCCGCCCAGCATTTGAATATCGCGCGCAGCGACCCGATATATTCGCGCAGCCGCGGAACAGGAGGCTCCCACCTGACGCTGTAGCGGCGCTCGTTGTGGCCTTTGACCTGCGTGCCGAGGCCTAGGATGAAGCGGCCGTCGGACAGCGCGGCGAGATCCCACGCGGTCCCCGCGGTGACCATCGGACTGCGCGGAAACGCGATCGCGACCGCGGTGCCGATTTTCACTTTTTTCGTATGTTCCGCCGCGATCGCCGCGGGCAGAAACGGATCGCTGCCGGCCTCGATAGTCCACAGCGCATCGAAGCCTGCGTCTTCAGCGGCTTTAGCGGCGGCGGGAACATCTTTGAGATTACGGGTAACTAATCCGGTATCGAGTTTCATATCGGCATAACTCCGTCGCGCAAAAATTCCAAAAGCCCCGAGGCGCGCCGATCGTAACACTGCCCGCCGCGAAGTGAAAAGCGCGCTGCCATAGGAGAGCTGTGTCATTCCCGCGCGTGGCCGCCGCGCGAGTGCTTGTCCTGAGCGGAGCCGAAGGAAATCCCGGGGAAGGTGGGCGCCGATCAACTGAGCTTAGCTTCCGTTCTCGATGGCCGCCGCGCATAGCGCCTTGAAGTTCCTCGGATGATATTTTTCCCAGTTTTCCTGACGCACGAACATCGCGCGGAACTTACGTTCGCGATACTTGGCTGAGGCATCCGCACACCACTGCCGCAACCGCTGCCATTTGAGCGGGTCTTCGAGATCCTCACGGCCCTTGGTCTAGACAATCCAGAAATCCTTCGCAGTCTCTTTGACCAGAAAATCCGGAAAGTAATTTGCGATTCCGCCGGCCCCGGTCTGGTACTCGATGCTGAAGCGGGTGCTTTGCGATTTCTTTACGAACGAAACGATATCGTCGCA
>DATKSB010000121.1:0-24532 GCA_035531855.1 Binataceae bacterium (SeqCode) | reverse complement strand
AGCGCGCGTCATTGGCCTTGAGCGCGGTAACCTTGAGCTCGCCCGGGCCGCCGGCCGCGGGATGGGTCCAGTCATAGACGAACGCATCGGGATCGTTGAGCCATGCCTCGGTGCGCCAGTCGTCGGGCTGATGCTCCGAACCCTTGGCGAGATCGCCGTTGACGAGCAGGTTAGCGGCGGCCGCGCGCGCGGGCAGCGATAAAACGATGATCGAAAGCATAATCGCCAATGCCGCGACAAATTGCGCGCAACAATTCCGGCTATAGCTACTCGGTTGCATCGCGACTATATCCAGTTCCGGACTGTGCCGGCTTCTTGCAGCCACATCCGCGAATAGTAACTCGCGCGTTCAATAGGCATCCCGGTCCAAATCGGGAAATAGTAGATGAACAATATAATCGCGACCGCACAAAAGGCCGCGCAGACAAATTGCCCCGGATACGCCGCACCGATCCGTTTGAGAGCGGAGTAATACGAGAGCAGCGCATAACCCGCGAACAAAACCAGCACGGCAGGCGCTCCCACTCCCCATCCAAGCCCCAGAATAAATGCCGGCACCAGCGTGAAGAGCAGCGCCAGATGCACCCACGGCTCGGCATAGTCGTTCCAGCATTGCGCCAATAGCCATCCGAGCGCGACGTAACCCAAATACACCGAACCCATGTAATGGTACAGGAACAGGGTGCGGCCGATCGGAATCCAGATCGCGAGATACCCGAGATAGCCAATCACCAGGAAGCTGCGCTCAAGCCGCGGACGCTCGAACGCATCGACGGCGGTGATTGTGATTGCGGTTAACGCGCCCCACCATAGAATCGGATTTCCGCCGCCCCAGATGGTCTCGACCTTGCCTACTTTGGGAAAGTTTTGCCAATAGGCAATCGGCCGCAGCATCATCGGCCAGCTCCACCACTTGGAAGAGTACGGATGAGTCGCGGTCGAGACGCTTTTCTCGTAGCCGACGATATCTTTGTAGTACTGAAACAGATCCTGAATTCCGCCCCACCATCCGAGATAGTAATGCGGCAGGAAGGTGGCGATATAGAAGATCGACGCGACTCCGCCGGTCAGCAGAACCGCGCCGGTGATTCGCTTGTCCCGCCGGGTCAGCGACGGCTCGGTCGCCAGTACCCAGACGAGAAACCCCATCACGAGCAG
This sequence comes from Binataceae bacterium (SeqCode), assembly GCA_035531855.1. Taxonomy (GTDB): domain Bacteria; phylum Desulfobacterota; class Binatia; order Binatales; family Binataceae; genus JBARDN01. Next base: position 23,374 of record DATKSB010000121.1, on the reverse strand, counting down.
AAACGTGATCGCCGGGATGAGAAGCTTGCTGCCGACGCACAGTCCGAGAGCCGCACCCAGCAGCACGAGCAGTCTGCGCCGCGCGGAGACTGCGGGAGTATCGACGATACGAAAAAATATCAAATACGACACCGCAGCCAGCGTCAGGTAGGTGATATCGATCACGGCGATCCGCGAATCGACCAGGAACATCCCGTCGAGAAGCACCGCACCGGCTCCCAGAGCGCCTGCCAGCCGTGATCGCGTCATCCGGCGGCCAAGCAGGTAAGTCACGGCGATCAGGATCGTTCCAATACAAGCGTTGCCGACGCGCCAGCTCCACGAGTGATCTCCGAAGAGCCAGATGCCAATCGCGATCACGAGTTTCGCCAGCGGAGGATGCGGATCGAGGAACCGCTCGCCGTGCAGATAGTTGCGCGCCTGTCCGACGAAATGAACCTCGTCGAAAACAATTTCGTTCGGATGACCCAGATGCCAGAAGCGCGTCACGATCGCTACCGCGAGCAAACCGGCGACGACAAGCGTGTCGAGATTGATCCACGGAAGTGGTTCGCCGCGCGGCTCGACGCGAGCCTCGGCGGGTCGCGGCGGAAAGATGCGCAGGAAAATCTCGCGCGCGCTCGTGGACCCTCCCGCCGACGCGCCGTCGAGTTTGACCGCGCCGTAATAGACCGACGCGCCGAGAATCAGCACGTTGGCCGCCGACGCCACCATCGCCAGGGTGTCGCGCGAATCGAGAAACACGACGGTCTGCAGCGTGTGCAGAATGTACGCGAGATTGAACAGCGTCGTGAGCGAGAGAACCACGAACACCGCCAGCATCTCGGTGGATTCGAGCGCGAGCGGAATCGAGAAGACCAGTGCCGGGTAGAGGTAGCGCTCGTGCATCCGCGGCGCGACCATGAAAAATCCGAACACGGTGATGAACGCCGCGTACACCATCGTTTGCGCGCTGCGTTTGCGCCACAAAATCCACGCGACGAATCCGTACAGGGGAGCCAACAGAGACATCCCTAATCCGAACCACGAAATTCCCAGGACGGTGCCCGAATCCTGCTGCCTGAGCCCGCCGAGCAGCGCGATCAGATTGAATGCGTTGACAGAAGTCTCGTGATAATACGCCGCGGTCGAAGTATAGAGGTCGAGAATCCAGTTCCACGGATGGCCGATCTGGAACGGCGCGATTCCGATGATAAACACCGCGAACCCGACCGCGCCGACCCGCGCCCATCGCCACACCGGCGTCTCGAGCATCGTCCACCACGCCAGCGGCGGCAGCAGCATCAGGCCTTGCGGCTTGACCAGTACCGAGATTGCGGCCATCGCCCATCCGACTTCGTACTGCTCACCAAGAATCGCGATTATGCTGAGCCACATCGTAAAGGTCAGCACCGAATCGCTCTGGCCCCAGACCACAGTGTCGAACAGGAGCGCCGGATTGAGCGCGACCATCAGCATCGCGGCGTATGCGATCGCGGGGCGCGAGGTGCGGCGCACGAACGCAAAGATCGTAAAGGCGAGAAAAAAGTCCGCGACGATCGCCGGACTCTCGACGATCACGCGCAGCGTGTCGCCGGTCGCATGCACCAGGCCCGCGATCAGTCCCGCGACCCACAGCGCGTAGATGTAGCCGGGTGGATAATCGAGAAAGTAACCCTGCTGATAAGTATGCGCGGGGCCAAGGCTCGAAATCTGCAACGCCCACGCCTGGTAACTGCCGACGTCGGGGCCGAACCCCGGAAAGAACGGCAGCATCGCGGTCTTGATCACCGCCAGCGCCGCAAGCCCGATAAGCGCGGAGTCGAGGCCCGCCTCGTCGTCGCCGCGAAGGGAACCGACGCTGAGCGCGAACGCATACGCAACGATCCCGAGCAGCACGATCGCCGCGATAACGCCAATAAGCTTGCCGCTCGGGCCGCCGGTATCCGCCGGAGACGCGCCCAGCGTGACCAGCGCGATCGCGGCAATCGCGATTCGCGTCCAGCCCTGATTCGATGCGCTCCGCGCGCGCGTATCCCCCCTTTTCATCGCCGCCTATTCGTCGCCGCCAGATCGTCAGGGTTGCTCAAGATCAGTCCACCACTCAAGCAGTTGCGCGCGTGTTGGCGCCGCCCGCTACCATACCGGAGATGGACAGCCTGATGAACAGGGGTGCTGGCGCACAGGTTTAGGCGCATCCTATGATGCCGCTAAGGCCGCTTCTGGAGGTTTTCGCCGTATGGATTTGATTCATACCGTTTACGAACCCGCCGGCACAGGACCGCATCCGGCGATTATCGCGATGCACGGATGGGGCGCGAGCGCGCTTGACCTGATCGGGCTGGCGCCGTACATCGGCGGCGGAAAGTTCATGGTCATCTGTCCGCAGGGCGCAATTGAAGTTCCGGTCGGACCGACGCGGGGCTACGGATGGTTCCCGATTCGGATGGGCGGAGCGCCGGATCGCGACGCGATCGAGATCGCAGGCAAGGCGGCGGCGCGCTTTGTCGATTCCGCGCTCGAGCGCTATCCGATCGATCGGCGCAAACTCGTGGTCCTGGGCTTCAGCCAGGGCGGATTCATGGCCTACACGCTGGCGCTGACCAATCCGGCACGCTACGCGGCGCTGGTCGCGCTCTCGACCTGGTTTCCTCCCGACCTGAAAGACGCGGTGACGGACCGCGCCGCGCTCGAGCGGCTGCCGACGATGGTCCAGCATGGGCGCGGCGACGAGATGATCGAAATTGCGCGCGCACGCACCTCGGTCGAGAACCTGCGCGAGCTGCGCGTGCCGCTGGTGTACAAAGAATATGACTGCGGTCACGAAATCACGGCGGACGGGCTGGAAGACCTGAGCGAGTTCCTGAACTCGAAAGTAATTTCGCCGATCCTGACGGCATGAGCGACGGACAGGAATTCGCGCGGCTGGCGGCGGTGGTGCGCGAGCTGCGCCAGAAATGCGCGTGGGATCGCGAGCAGACGCTGGCGGGATCGTCGCGCCATCTGATTGAAGAAGCCTACGAATCGGCGGATGCGATCGCGTCGGGTGATAGCGCGGAAATTACTGAAGAACTAGGCGATCTGATCGTCCAGGTGATCTTCTCCTGCACCATCGCCGCGGAAGCGGGCGCACCCGAACTAGCGACTTTGCTGACACGTGCAGCGGACAAGCTGATCCGCCGTCATCCGCACGTGTACGGCGACGTGAAGGCGGAAACCTCCGCGCAGGTGCTGCTCCAATGGGACAAAATCAAGGCGCAGGAAAAGGCCGGCAAGCGCGGCGCGAGCGTGTCGTCGCTGGCTGACGCCGGACGCGGGCTGCCCGCGCTGATGCGCGCGGAGAAGCTCGGCGAGAAAGCGCGACGTCTCGGGATGGACTGGAAGGACGCGCGCGCGGTGCTCGCCAAGGTTCGCGAGGAACTCGAAGAGGCCGAGAGCGCGCTCGCGCGCGGCGACCTTGCGATGCTGTCGGAAGAACTCGGCGACCTGATGCTCGCGGCCGCGAACCTGCCGCGCTTCATCGGCACCAACCCGGAAGAGGTTCTACGCCGCGCCTGCGACAAGTTCATCGCAAGGTTCGCAAACGTCGAGCGCATAGCCGCCGCCCGCGGCCTCGACCTGAAAGCGATGGCGCCGGAGCAAGTAGACTCGCTATGGCAGGAAGCCAAGAAGCTCGTCAGTCACGACGACCAAGATCACTCGAAAATCAGTTAACGCCCATGACGCTGCGCGCGAGCTTCTGCGCGACCAGAGCGTTCAGACTGAGGCCCGCGCGTTCCGCCTCGATCGCGAGCGCGCGATGCACCCGCTTATCGATTCGCACATTGAAGACTCCGCCAAAGCGCCGCCGCGCAGGCGCGACCGGAACGGGCTTGCGATCATGGACATACACTTCCTTGACGAGGTCCCACGCAACGGCGAGTTCGGCCAGCGCCTTGGCGGGAGTGCGCCCAAAAGCCGAGACGTTGGGCAATTCCGCAAAATGTGCGACGTAGTCGCCCTGATCGTCAAGAAACATCTCTACCGCAAACCCATCAAAAGAATCGCGCACACCCCTCGTTCTGCTGGTCGTAGTTGGCATTGTCGGCTTCTCCTATTGGTTTTCGCTTTCGAGCCGCGCCAGAAACTGTCTTACCTGGTAATGCTTCGCGTGCTTACCTGTTTTCTGGATCGGAAGCAGATAGCCCAGCGGCGAGGCCCACACGCGATGACTCGCCTTCTGGCGTCTGAACATCCACCCCTTGGAGCTCATCAGCGCCTCGAACTCTTTGAAGGAAAGTCCAGCCGGATTGCTAATCGCCTTTGCGAAAAGTTTCTCCGTTCTCACCGCGTAACTATAGGCAGTTACATGCGCTCACGCAACCGTCGGAGCCCTAGTCGCGTTGGCCGAAGGGGATGCCGGCTGGGTCTTGTGGGAGATGGTCTTTGATCTCCACCCAAGGAGCTTTGGAGCCGACCATGTAATGTACTTCTCCGGTTCGCAACGGATCGCTGTCGAGCGTCCCGAGCCGAAACCCCAGCACCGCAGGAGCGGCGTCGTTGCGTTTGTAGATCGCCGAGCCGCAACAGCTAGCAAAGAATCGGTGGAAGCCGGGACTCGATTCCCAGCTCGACAGGAGTTCTTTTCCGGATACGATCAGAAATTCGGACGCCCTCACTCCCGCGGTCGTTCCAAAGCTCGAGCCCGAATGCTTGCGGCATCGCCAGCAATGGCAATATGTGATCGGTCCGAGGAGCTCTCCGCGGATTTCATAACGGACGCGCCCGCAGGCGCAGGAACCGTTCAGCATCTCCTCACGATAGGCCAGACGCCTGCGCTGTGTCATTAACCGCCGCGTGGCCGGGCCCAAACGACCCGAACATCCGGGCGACGGTGGTTGACCCGTGCGGCGGGCACTGTTAGCTATTCGGGGTCATGCCGCATATTCCAGTTCATCCGTCGGCCAAGAAGCGCCACCGCCAAAACCTTAAACGCGCCGAGCGCAACCACGCGATCAAATCGCAGGTGCGCAATACCGTGAAGCTCGCGGTCGAGGCGATTGCCGGCGCTGACGCCGCCGATGGCGCCGCAAAGCTCAAGGCCGCCACGCGAGCGCTGCAAAAGGCCCAAAGCAAGGGCACACTGCATCGCAATACGGCGCGGCGGCAGATCGCACGGCTGAGCGCGCGCCTTCACAAAGCGCACGGCAAAGCCGAGCCTGCTAAAGCCAAAGCCGAATAGATTCGCGCTGCCCGAGCTTCCGCGTCTAGTTGAGCGTCACGCGCGCGAGGCTTCGTGCGCGGAATCCTGCGCGCCCATCAATTCGATCAGTAGCGCGCCGATCGCCTGCGCGCGCTCTTTGATGGTTCCGTTCTTGAAGCCTTCGTCCAGTTCCGCGGCGCGCCGATAAGCGCGCTCGAGGCGGCGCGGACCGAAGCGCCGCGCGCCTTCGATCGCGCGAGTCGCGAGCCCGCTCATCGGAGACACGCCCAGCGCCGCGGCGATTTCGTTCGGACTGCGACGACGCGACAGCATCGCCGCCGCGGTCATCATCCGCCGCATCACTGGAATGATTTCGACCGCCAGAATCTCGATCGAGTCGCGTCCGAGCGCGACCGCACGATCGATCTGCGCTATCGCCACGGCAGCGCGCCCGCGCGCCAGGCTATCGGCTATCTCGAATACGTCGGGCATGCGGCGGGTTCCCGGATCGTTCAGATCATCGACGCCGATCGGCTGCCCTGCTTCGGCGAAAATTGCCGCCTTGGCGATCGCATTCGCGATTGCGGCCAAATCTCCGGCGTGGCGCTGGGCGAGCGCGGCAGCCGCACCGGGCCCGAGCCGGATTTTCCGGGCGCGCGCGATCGCGTCGGTATATTCGGGAATTTGGTTGTCGTATGGACGGCCGCATCCAATGAACAGCGCCGATTTTTCCGCGGCCTTGCGAATTTTGGCCGGCGCATTGTCGCGCTCATACACCAGCACCAGATGATTTGGCCCGCGCGCGGATTCCAGAGCCTGGGCGACTTCCGCCTCGCCGCCGCGCGAGGGTCCGCCGCGGCGCTCGGCGTCGTCGTCATCGCCAGGGCCGGTATCAGCGTCGCCGGAACGTTCGCGCAGCGCTTTAAGCACGCGGCACACGACTACGCGCTTGGAGACGAACAGATCGGGAGCGCGTGCCTCTTCCAGCGCGCGATCGAAATCGGCATTCGAGGAAATATGAAACGAGCGGTACTGGTAGCCGGATTCGAGCAATCCGTTGATGATCGAGCCGAGCACCGCTTCGCGCAAAAACGGATGCGGCCCGAAAATCACGATCGCGGGCGGAAGCGATTTTCGCGCGTCGGCGGATTTTAGAAACGCGAGCGCGGATTCAAGCGGCATCGCGAACTCCGCGCGGCGCGATTCTACTGCGGCTTGGGCGCATCATGCGCAGGTTCGCCCGCGGGTTCGCCCTTCTGCTTGAGATTCAGGCGCGACGCGAGCTGATCGAGAACTCCGTTGACGAAGCGGCCCGAGTCCTGGTCGCCGTAGCATTTAGCCAGCTCGATCGCTTCGTCGATCGTGACGCGCGCGGGAATGTCGTCGATCCGCATGAGCTCGTAGAGCGCCATCCGCAGGATATTGTGATCGACCCGCGACAGGCGGCGAATCTTCCAATGCTCGAGCGCGTCGCCGACCGATTTGTCCAGCGCGGGAATCTCGCCGCAAACGCCGTCCACTATGCGCATCGCAAAACTGCGCACTCGAGGATCGGCGGGAAAGCTGTCGAAGAACAGCAACAGGTCTTCATTCGACGCGCCGCCGCAGATATCGATTCGATAAAGCGCCTTGAGCGCAAGCTCGCGCCCCTCGTGCCGGATTCCCATGGGTATTTGCGCCTGCGCTCAGGTCAGGAGTTTGAGCTCGGAGAACAGATGGCCGAGTTTTTCTTTTTTGGTGCGCAGGTATCCGATATTGCTGTCGTGCGGCGCAACTTCGAGCGCCACCCGGGTGACGGTTACGCCGTAGCGCCGCAGGCTGTCGATCTTGTGCGGATTATTGGTCAGAAGCTTTACTTCGCCGACGCCAAGGTCGCGCAAAATCTGCGCGCCGATTCCGTAGTCGCGCAGGTCGTCGTCGAAGCCGAGCTCGAGGTTTGCTTCGACCGTATCCAACCCGCCGTCCTGCAGCGCGTACGCGCGGATTTTGTTTCCGAGCCCGATTCCACGCCCTTCCTGATGCAGATAAATGATCACGCCGGCGTCGGCTTCCAGAATCCGGTTTACCGATTCCTGCAATTGCTCGCCGCAGTCGCATCGCCGCGACTCGAACACGTCTCCGGTCAGGCACTCCGAATGCAGCCGCACCAGCGCGGGACGACCGCCGCCGACGTTGCCCTTCACCAGCGCCATATGCTCGCGGCCATCGACGATGTTGCGGAAAATCACTGCCTTGAATGATCCTTCGAGCAGCGAGAACGGAACCTCCGAGACGCGCCGCACCAGAGTCTCGTTGGTCAGACGATACGACACCAGCTCGCGGACAAATACGATTGGCAGCTCATGCCGCTGCGCAAATTCCTTCAAGTCGGCCAGCCGCGCCGCCTCGCCGTCGTCGCGCAGGATCGTGCACAGTGCCGCAGCCGGCCCAAGCCCTGCGCAGCGCACCAGATCCACCGCGCCTTCGGCGCGCCCGGTCCGCATCATGACGCCGCCCGCCAACGCCATCAGCGGCAGCACATGCCCCGGCATCACGATATCCTCCGGTCCGGTGGTTTTTGATGCGACCACCTGGATTGTGCGCGCGCGATCGCTGGTCGAGATTCCGGTGGTGACGCCCTCGCGCGCTTCGACCAGCACGCCGGCCTGCTCCGGCAGATCGTCGCGGTCCGAAGAGGTCGCCAGCGGGATTCCGAGCTCACGCATCCGGCGGTCGGTGATCGCGATCGAGACGATTCCACGCGCTTCGCGCGCCATGAAGTTCACATGGCTGGGAGTGACTTTTTCCGCCGCCATGACCAGGTCGCCTTCGGCGTCGTCGCGCTCCTCGGCGATCATCACGGCCATTTTTGCGGCGCGGATTCGGCTGAAAACGTTTTCGAGCGAAGTGGCGGACATCAGATTAGCTCACGAGCCTCAGATGTTATCATCACGCTACCTACGCGACTAGCGCGGGTTATGGGCGCGGATTGCCTTTCGAGCTTGTGGGCGGCCTTCGAGAAGCAGGTCGGAGCCTACTTTGACGATCGACAGATTTTCCAGCGCGATCGATTGGCTGATTCGCGCCGTCGCGAGGCCTTCGATCGCCCCCAGTCCCGCGCCGACAATTTTCGGCGCAACAAAGAACGCGGCGCGATCGATAATCCCGGCGGCCAACGCCGCGCCAGCAAGATGCGCTCCGCCCTCGAACAGAATTTTGTTCCATCCGCGCCGTCCAAACTCGCGCGCCATCAAGGCCAGATCAACTCCCGAGCCTTTGCGCGCGATCGCTAAAATCTCGACGCGCGGACCACCATAGCGCAGGCGCGCGCGCGCAAGGTTTGCCCGCGTCGTCACAATAATCGCGCTCGCCATCGAAGCTTCGGTCAGCGCGAGCGCGGCGGGCGAAATCCGCAGGCGCGCATCGACGATCACGCGGACCGGGTCGCGGCCGCCCACAATCCTGCACGTCAGGCGCGGATTGTCGGCGATCACGGTTCCCGCGCCAACAACAACCGCGTCGCACTCGCGGCGCCATCGATGCACCATCGCGCGCGACTCTTGGGAGCTGATCCATTTCGAGTCGCCCGAGGCCGCCGCGATTCGTCCGTCGAGCGACATCGCGAGTTTGAGCAAACCGAACGGACGCCTGCGCGCGACTCGGGTGAAGAAGCCTTCGTTCAGGACCAAGCATTCGTCCTCGCGCACGCCGACGGTGACCTCGATGCCAGCGCGGCGCAAGATCGCGACGCCGCGCCCACGCACCGCCGGGTAACGATCGACGCATCCGATAACCACCCGCGCGACTCCCGCCTGAACCAGGGCGCGGGCGCATGGCGGAGTCTTCCCTTGATGCGCGCACGGCTCGAGCGATACGTACGCGGTCGCGCCGCGAGCCCGAACGCCCGCGTCGGCAAGCGCAACCGCTTCGGCATGCGGACGCCCGCCCGCCGCGGTCGCGCCGCGTCCGACAATCTCACTCGCGCGCTTGTCCGCGCGGACGATAACGCATCCTACCGACGGATTGGGCGAGGTCAGTCCAAGCTGCGATCGGGCAAGGGAAAGGGCAATCGCCATGAAGCGGCGGTCGCGCGAGCGCGGCGCGCCGGAAGCGGCGTCAGCTATCACTCTTTTTGCTCGCCGGCCGCGTGTCGCCGAGCGCGCTCAGCGTCTCCTTGCGGACGCGGATCAGGTCTTCGAGCTCGTGCATGAACTCGTCGATATCCTTGAACGAGCGGTACACGGAAGCGAAGCGCACGTAAGCGACCTGATCGATCCGATGCAGCTCGTTCATCACCGCGGAGCCGACTTCCGAGCTCGGAATCTCCTTGCCGCCGGTCTCGCCGGCCTGGGTCTCGATTCGATTCGCGATCTCCTCGATCGTCTCCATCGAGACCGGACGCTTCTCGCACGCGCGTTTGAGCCCGCCGATAATTTTCGCGCGATCGAACGGCTCGCGCCGCCCGTCCTTCTTCACCACCATCGGCGCCGATTCCTCGACCCGCTCGCGGGTGGTGAAACGCCGCTTGCAGGCGGAACAGACCCGGCGCCTGCGGATCGTCGATGCGTCCGTTGCCAGACGCGAATCGATGACGCGGTTGCCGCGATGCTTGCAGAACGGACAGCGCATCGCTTGTCTCTCCGGGTTCCTTATCGCGCCGTGATCGTGCGTCCGCCGCGGAAAGCGAACGCGCTCTCGGCGGCGGCGTCAGGGAATTGCGATGGAGTAAGGAGGTTCAGCTCTTGTGCGCCTCGATATAGCTGACGACGTCCTTTACCGTGCGAATTTTTTCAGCGTCTTCGTCGGAGATCTCGATATTGAACTCCTCTTCGAGCGCCATCACGAGCTCGACGATATCGAGTGAGTCGGCGCCGAGATCCTCGATAAACGACGACTCGGGTTTCACTTCGTCGGCGGCCACGCCCAGTTGTTCGCTGATTTTTTCGCGAACCTTGGTTTCAATATCTGATGCCATCGTGCTCTGGTTCCTCCTGGCCGCGCGCCGTCCGGGGCGGCTCCTGAAAATGCGATTCTATTTGCCTGGCCGGCGGGATTGCGCGCGCTGGGCGGCGGAATCGACCGCCGGACTTAAGCCGCGACACAAGGGTCGCATCGCCTTCGCCAGTTATCTGCGCAGCATAAGGACTTGAGGCCGATCAGGCAAGTTGGATATTAGTCCTTTTTCTGATTCCCCTACGGTTCCGCGATAAGGGAGGATTGTCCTTTTCTGATTCCGCCCCCGCTGTCCGCTTCTTTCTCCGCGTGCCATTGTTGCCGCAGGTCTCCGCTTCTGTCAGCCGCGCAAGGACGCACGAGAGGCCTCCGCATGAGGCGTGGGCCAGGAGCATGGACGCCCCGGGATTCCTCGCCGGAGCCTGCCCTGAGCAACGTCGAAGGGCCTCGGAATGACGATTGTGGGTTCGGCTAAGGATACGATGCTGATGCGCCAGGCTCGCGTCCGTTATTCCGAGCCTTGGGCGAGGAATCCCGCGGCGCTCATGCTCGGACCCCCGAGTTGCGCAAGTGCCAAAGGCGATGCAGAGGACTCTTCGCGCGCGGCAGCTACGCGCGGCGCGTCAGCCACCGAAGGATTCCTTGATCGTCTTGAGGCCCGCCATATCTTCCATCGGCTTCACCTTGATATTGCGATCGATTCGCCGCAGCAATCCCATCAGCACGCGGCCGCCGAACTCGACCGCGTCAGTGACGCCAGCCGCCGCGAGCTGCTTCATCGATTCTTCCCATCTTACCGGTGCGGTTATCTGTTCGAGCAACAGTGGAACCACGCGCGCCGGGTCGTGATTGACATCGGCGGTGACGTTCGCGATCACGCCGATCTTCGGCGCCGCAACTGAAATGTTCCCGAGCACCTGCACCATCCCGCGCCGCGCCGGTTCCATCAGCGGGCAATGGAACGGGGCGCTGACCTTTAGCTCCTGCGACATCGTTGCGCCGCGTTCCTTTGCGATTTCGAGCGCACGGCGAACCGGAGCGGCGTGACCCGCGATAACGATCTGCCCGGAGGCGTTGAGATTTGCCGGCACCGCGATTTGTGCGTCCGAAGAAACTTGCGCGCAAATCTCCTGCACGACCGCAAGCTCGAGGCCGATGAGCGCCGCCATCGCGCCCTGCCCTTGCGGGCACGCCTCCTGCATCAGCCTGCCGCGCTCACGCACCGCGACCAGTGCGTCGGCGTAAGCCAAAGCGCCGGCCGCGACGAGCGCGCTGTATTCGCCCAGGCTGTGGCCCGCGGCGACTTCGGCGCGCGCGCCGACCTCCTGCTCGAAGACCCGAAATGCCGCGATCGACGCCGCAACGATCGCGGGTTGCGTGTTGGCAGTCAGCCGGAGCTCGTCTTCCGGGCCTTCAAAGCACAGCCGCGAAAGCTTGAAGCCAAGCGCGGCGTCGGCTTCGTCAAAGGCCGCGCGCGCGACCGGAAAATTCGCGGCCAGCTCCGCGCCCATGCCGACGCGCTGCGAGCCTTGTCCATCGAACAGGTAGGCAAGTTTCATTTCAAATCCGATCCGAATCGTCAGTTGGATTCGCGGTTGGCGGGGTCTTTCGATACTTCCGGCGCTGGTTTCGCCGCATCGGCGTGACCGCCCGATAAAGCGGTGGTTCCGTTAGTCGAGGCTGGGGGCTGAGACATCGCGGAACTCTCGCGCGTGGCGGGATTGTGATTCTCCGCCGGCTGCGGTTCGATATGTTTGGTTTCAAAACCGGCAAGTTCGCCGGTCGGATTTGCGGATTTAGCCGGTGTCGATGCGCTGCCCGGATAGACGACCTCGGCGCCGCTGTCTTTTGGAATCCCTTGCGAATCACCCTGCGACGGCGCCGCGCCGTCCTTCGGATGCCGCTGTAGGCGCTCGCGCATCTTGCTGAACAGCGCGCGGATACCTTTGCCGGCAGGCTTGCCGGTGGTGCCTGCACTCTGCGTGCGCGCGAGAATTTCGACGATCTCGGGATTGACGTGCCGGATGAGCGATTCGTTCGCCGCTGCGCGGATGGCGTTGCGAATCGCGCGCGCGTTGGACGATCCATGCGCGATAATCGCAACCCCGTTGACGCCCAAAAGCGGAGCGCCGCCGACTTCATGCGGATCGAGCTTCTCGATCATCCCGCCAAGCCGCTTGCGGATCAGCAAATAAGCGATTCTTCCGGCCCAGCTACCGCTCAGAAGCTCGCGCAGGTTGCCGCGAATCAGCGCCGACAAACCCTCCATCGTCTTGAGCGCGACGTTGCCGGTAAAGCCGTCGGTCACGATCACGTCGGCTTTGGCGCGGTTGATATCGCGGCCTTCGACATAGCCGATGTAGTTGACGTACGAGGACATCTGCCCGAGCATCGCGGCCGCGCCGCGCGTGAGATCGGTGCCCTTGGAAGCTTCTTCGCCGTTGGACAGGATCCCGACGCGCGGAACCGAAACGTTGCGCACGCGCCGCCAGTAAACCGCGCCCATCACCGCGAACTGCGCGAGGTTGAGCGGCTTGACCTCGGTGTTGGCGCCGGCGTCGATAAGCAGCGCCTGCCCTTCCGTGGTCGGCACGATTGTCCCGATCGCGGGGCGATCGACGTGGGGAAGATTTCCCAGGATCACCGACGCGGCGACCATCATCGCACCGGAATTTCCGGCGCTGACAAAGGCGTCGGCCTTTAGATCTTTGACCAGATGAAATCCGAGATGCAGCGACGAACCCGGCTTGCTCAAGATCGATTCGAGCGGCGAATCGTCCATCAGCACGACTTCGGGCGCGTGCTCGATCCGGATGCTGAGGCCCTTGGTGTCGTGTTCGGCGAGTTCTTTGGCAACGACCTCGCGGTCGCCCACCAGCACGATCTCGATATCGAAATCGCGTGCGGCGAGCACGCCACCCTCGACCGCAGCCTTGGGTGCGAGGTCGCCCCCCATCGCGTCGAGCGCGATCTTCAAGCGGATAACCCTGCGCCCGCTATTCCTTTACCGCGGCAACTTCACGCCCGCGGTAAGAGCCGCAATGCCTGCAAATGTGATGCGGCAGCGCGGGCTCGCCGCAACTCGCGCAGGTACCGGGATTTACGGCGCGCAAAGCGTCGTGGGAGCGGCGCTGATTTTTTTTCGAGTGAGAGGTTCGGCGTTTGGGTGCTTGCATGTCAGTTTCTTCCTGCGATTTGAATTGGATAAATACTACTGGCGCGAGAGCTTGATCGAGCGCAGCGCGGCCAGACGCGAATCGAGCCGCTCTTCGCGGCATCCGCACGATTCCCGGTTCAGGTTGATCCCGCAACGCGGGCAGAGCCCCCGGCAATCCTCGCGGCACAGCGGACGCGTCGGCAGCGAGAGCATCAACTGCTCGCGAATCAGCGGACTCAGATCAATCTCAGCTCCATCATAGGTCGAGAACTCGAGGTCATCGACCTTAAGATTATGTTCGTTCGCCAGGCCAATCGACCGGGGCGACAGAACGAATCGAAACGGGCTCGACGACGAGGCGTCGAATTCCTCGGCGCATCGTGCGCATGCGGCCCCTGTTCGCGCCTGGATCTGCCCGGCGAAGAACAGGTCAACGCCCGCTCGATAGTACGAAACATCCACCGCAATCGGTCCTTCCACCTGGTACTCGCGCACTGGCCCCTGCCCCAAAATGCGGTTAATTTCAGATTCCGGCTCGGCAAAGGAAATCTCCCTCGCCTCGGCGGTTATGTCGTCCAGCCGAAGTTTCACGGAAATGGGCCCCGGTAACCGGGCACGCGATACAAGATTATTGCATTTCGCCGCCGATGTTCAAATACGCGGGCCGGGTCAGTTTGATTTGCCCTCGGTGTTCGCTCTATGCGAAGTTTTGATGCGAAATCATGTAGTCCACCTCTAAGAACCAGGGCGGCGAGCGGCGCGACTGTGGAGGAATTTCGATAACGCCGGAATTGGCGATTTATGTGCTGTGGGGTGCGTGGTTTGTGTCTTGGACCCTCGCGGCGCTTTGGACCGGCCGCACCGAAAAAAGGGCCGGCATAGGTGCCGAGCTTTTTTTTCGCGTTCTTCTTGGCGTCGGCGTGATCCTGCTGTTCGCGGTCCCATCGAGCCACCACTACTACGCGCAGGTTCGGCTTTGGCAGCTTGGCGATGCGCTGAACTGGATATTGGTCGCGCTGACGATCGCCGGATTTTTGTTCGCATGGTGGGCGCGCATTCACCTGGGCCGTCTTTGGTCGGACTGGGGGGTGACGAAGAAGACTGGTCATCATGTCGTCGATACAGGTCCTTATCGCCTCGTACGCCATCCGATTTATTTGGGCCTCATCCTTGCCGCATTCGCGACCGCGATCGACAAAGGAACCTCATTCGCGCTGTTTGGCGCCGCTGTAATAACCCTCGCCTTTTACACAAAAGCACGACGGGAGGAACGCTTCTTGCGCGTAGAGTTGAGCGAAAACGCCTATGACGCCTATGCGGGCAAGACCGCGATGCTGATCCCATTCGTGGGAATCTAGCGTGACCCGCCAGGGGCCGACGATATCGCAGACTTCAGATCTCCCCGCACTCGAGGTGTGGAGTTTCAGGATACCGGCGACTTCACGCCGATCTTCGGGCAATCCGGCGACAGCGCGCAGGCTTCGCACCTGGGAGCCCGCGCCGAACAGACTTTGCGGCCATGCAGGATCAGGCGCATCGAGAACGGGGTCCAATCCTTCGGCGGCAACAGCGCGGATGTTTCGCTCTCGATCTTCACCGGATCGGAACTTCGCGACAGCCCGAGCCGATTCGAGACCCGCCGTACGTGCGTATCGACTACGAACCCGGGCAGGCCAAAGACGTGGCCGCGAATCACGTTGGCGGTCTTGCGCCCGACTCCGTGCAGCGCAACCAGATCCTCCATCGCCTCGGGAACCTCGCCGCCGTGACGCTCGACCAGTAGCCGCGCCGTGTTCATCAGGGATTTCGTCTTCTGACGAAAAAATCCGGTGGACGCGATCAGCTCCTCCAACCGCTCGGGTCGCGCCGAGGCGGTTGCGCGCGCGTCGGGAAATTCCTTGAACAGCGCCGGCGTGACTTTGTTGACGCGCTCGTCGGTGCATTGCGCGGACAAAATCGTGGCGGCAAGGCATTGCCACGGCGTCGAGAAATCCAGGCTGATCCGCGCCTTCGGATAGAGCCGCGCGAGCGTGCGGCTAATCCGCGCCGCGCGCTTTTCGAGATCGGTCGTGCTCTCTTTTTTCGCGGCAGGCACCGGCTTCGGCTCTCTGTTCAACGGCCGAGATGACGCGCGAAGAACGCGTCGATTCTCTTCCAGCTATCCTCGGCGGCGTCGTGACTATAACCGACCTTCATCGGTCCGTAGGCCGCGAGCTTTGCGAGCGTGCCCTCGTGACGGCTCATGAAGCTGTGCCCGGCGCCGTCGTAGAGCTTCACGTCGTGCTCGACGCTATTTTCCGTGAGGAGCTTCTCGAGCCTGCGCCCCTGCGACGCGAACAGCTTGTCGTCGGCGCCGTAGCCGCCGAGCACGGGGCATACGCCGCGAATTTTTTCGGCGGTCTTCGGCACGTCGCCGTAAAATGTCGCGCAGGCGTTCATCGGCGCGCGCACTGCGTATAAAAGCGCGAAGCCGCCGCCCATGCAGAATCCAATTACCCCGATTCGCGAGCTATCGACGCCCGGCTGTTCCGCCAGGAACTCGCGCGCGGACTCCAAGTCCTCGAACGGCTGCCCCGAGCCCCGGTTCAGCGCCATCAGGGTGCGGGCAATACAAATCGCGCGCGCGCCTGAACCGTCGTAAAGGTCGGGCGCCATCGCGACGTAGCCAAGTCCTGCGACGCGCGCGGTGATTCGGCGAATATCGTCGTTGAGGCCGAAGATCTCGTGGATAACGATCACGCCCGGATGCTTCCCGCCGTCATCGCCGCCGGCGATCGCTGCGCGCATCGGATGGCCACCGGTCGCGGGAAAGGTGATGTCGTGGGTCGTCATGCCGACACGATCAAATAATCTTGTTGAGCGAGAACTCGACGATACCGACCGCGCCCGCTTCCAGCAGCTTCGGAAACAACTCGCGCACGGTCTGCTCCGCAATTACGGTCTCGACCGCGAGCCATTCCTCGCCCTTCAGCACCGGCGAGGCGTACAGATGCGAAATCGTCGGCGCGGTGAGAGCGGGCAAAAGCGCAATCACTTTTTCGACGTTGGCCCGCAGCACGTTCATTTTGATCATCACGCGATTTTCGGCGTCCAGCGCCGCGCGCATCAGCACGCCGATCTGGCGGATCTTGGCGCGTTTCCATTCGTCGGCCCACGCCGCCGGATTAGCCACCAGCACCGGATTCGAGACCAGCAGTTCTTCGACGATCCGCAGGCCGTTGGCGCGGATCGACGAACCGGTTTCGGTCACGTCCACCGCGGCGTCAACGATTCCCTCGGCGACTTTGGCCTCGGTCGCGCCCCATGAAAATTCAACTTCTACTTTAACTTTTCGTTCGGCGAAAGTCCGCTTGACGAACTGGACGATCTCAGTCGCGACGCGCTTGCCCGCCAGGTCTTCAAGCCGCTTGATCGGCGAGTTCTGCGCCACGTACAGAACCCACTTCGCGGGCTGCATCGAGACTTTCGAGTAGATGAAGCTCTCGACCTGCTCCAGGCTGACGTTGTTCTCCGCCACCCAGTCGCTGCCGGCGATTCCCGCATCGAGCGAGCCGTCGGCGATGTAACGCGGTATCTCCTGCGGACGCAGGATGCGGCAGGCGAGGCCTGGGTCGTCGATCGTCGGAATATAGGAGCGAGCGTCCACCTGGATGCGCCAGCCTGATTTGCGCATCAGATCAAGCGTCTTCTGCTCGAGGCTGCCCTTGGGGATTCCGAATTTGAGCGTCTTGCCGGCCATTGATTTATCGTCGGGGGGTATCGTCACGCTACCGGCTTCTTCTGATGGCCGTAATTCGGGCCGTACTTGGCAGGATCGACCAGCCGCTTATCCACGACGCGCCAATCCTCGCCGTCAAGGACGCGGTAATAGTCGGACTCATAGCCATCGTGACAGGCAGCGCCGTCGCCCGCCTGCTCGACCATCAGGAGGACGGCGTCCTCGTCGCAGTCGAGGCGGATTTCGTGCACGATCTGGAAATTGCCCGACTCCTCGCCCTTGCGCCACAGCTTGTTGCGCGAGCGCGAGAAGTAACATGCGCGCCGCGTCGCCACCGTTTCCTCGAACGCCTCACGATTCATATACGCCAGCATCAGCACGCGATGGTTGCGGTAATCCTGCGCGATCACAGGAATCACGCCGCCGTTTTTATCGAAATCAATTACCGCTGATGACTGCATCGACATGATAGTATCCAGATGAGGGCTCTTCCTAAACGGCGTCCAAACCCCCGGGCGAATCAAGAAGTATTGGCGAAAGCCCGGCGCGATTCAATCGCCCTCCGCGTGAGGTCGCCGCGCGATTGGGGGATCGTCTGAGGCTACCGCACTCTTGCACCAAACCCACATCCGTCACTCCGAGCCATACGCGAGAAATCCAGAGGCGTCCATGCTCCGGGTCCGCGCTTCATGCAGCGGCCTTTGCTCAGACGTTCCTCGCGCGGCAGCCACGCGCTGGAATGACAAGAGCCCATCACGAGTTGAAGATTCGCTCGATTACTGCGGTGACGCGAGAAGTCGCGCGGGCGATTGCGACGAGCGCGCCTGATTCGGAAATCACCCTGAAATGGCCCGAAGCTACCGGGGCCATCATGTCGAGCACGCTGGAATCGCCGTTGCGCAGGCGGCGCTCGGCGACGGCGCCAACCGCGATTTCGGGCAGCGCAGCGACAGCATCGCGCGTGGAAAGCGTCCTGAGTGCGGAAGCATCGCCCGCCTCGAGCGTGGCGACGACGGTCTCGAGCGCGAACGCGTCGGCGATCTGGAAATGGCTGGTGCGGATGCGCCGCAACTCGTCGAGATACGCCGCGGTGCCGAGGGCCGCGCCGATATCGCGCGCGAGCGAGCGGATGTAGGTGCCGGGGGAGCATACCGCGACGAATTTGATCCGGTCGAATCCGGAAGCCTCGAGCGTGAGCGATTTTATCTCGACCTCGCGCGGGGGCGGCGGTGCAATATCGATATTCCTGCGCGCGAGCTTGTACATCGGCACGCCCTCGCGCTTGATCGCGGAGAAAATCGGCGGCGTCTGCGTAATCATGCCGACGAACCCCGCCGCTACTTCGCCTAATCGTTCGGGAGTCAGCGCGGGGACTGGCGCGGTGCGGATGACCTGGCCGTCGCGGTCGAGCGTGTCGGTTTCGACGCCGAGCTTGATCGTGCCGAGATACTCCTTGTCCCCGCCTTCGAGGAATGGGGCGAGTTTGGTCGCTTCGCCGATCATGATCGGCAGAAGACCGGTCGCGAATGGATCAAGCGTGCCGAGATGCCCGACGCGCGCGGGCTTCACGAATCGTTTGATCCGGCGCACCGCCTCAGCCGAGGTGATTCCGGCGGGCTTGTCGAGAAGAATTACCGCATCCATTTCCATGGGGAAGTATCGAGGATAGCGAACGAATCGAAGCCGCGTAAGAGCGGGGAGCATCGCCAGGAGAGTGGGGAGCCGGCCACGCACGCATCGCAACCGGCTCCCCCGCTGGGTTGGGGGTGGGGGAAACCCGGCGACGGGAGGACACGGTATTCCTGCCGTGATCCGCCCGCGCTTCTGAGAACTCGGGCGTCTTCCGAAATTCATCCGCGGCCGAAAGACGCTCGCGCTAAACGATCGTTCAAACAAACCGACCGTTTAGTAGGCTACGTCGAATGGATTAGAACTTTTGCCGGAAAAACACAAGGCCTCGTCCATGTCTGATTCCTCGCCCTGCAAGGGAGAGAAATCAGATACGGCGGGCGACGATCGAGATCGGCGCGAGTTCTATTGGCGGGAGCGGGATTCGCGCAGCAGGACCTCGATTCGCGCGGCGCGTTCCATGCCGGGGTCGAATTCGAAATCGAGTTCGGGCGTATAGCGAAGGCCCAGCACGCGGCCCATCTCGCGGCGGATAAATCCGCTGGCGCTCTTGAAGCCGGCGATCGCGGCGGCCGCGCGCGCCGAGCCTTCCAGATGCGAGAAGTACACCCGTCCGTGGCGCAGGTCGTCGGCCATCGTGACCTGCGTGAGCGTCACGCCGCGCAGGCGCGGGTCGCGCAGATCGCGCATCAGCAAGGCGGAGAGCTCGCGCAGAATCATCTCCGCCACCCGTTCGGGCCGTCGTGCTTCGCTCACTTGAGTCTCTCCCGGCGGATTCCTAGCAATTGATAATTTCGAGCTGCTCTTCGCCGAGCGGCGCAAGTCCCAGCGAATCGATAAAGTTCACCACCTCGCGCAGCGCGTGATCGACGAACGGACGGTCGCTGCCGACCTGGCAGATGCCGAGTTCGGCGCGCTGCCAGAGGTCGTGGCTGTCGGATTCCGCGATCGAGACGTTGAACTTGTTGTGCACGCGAGCCTTGATCGCGCGGAGCACCTGCCGCTTGCCCTTGAGCGAATGATTCTCAGGCAGAAAGAGCGTGAGGCGCAAAACTCCGACTACCATAAGCGTCGCCCCCTCCCCGCATCACGCGCGGCCCATTGGTCCGCGTTCGCACACGCGCAAGACGAACGATCCGGCCTCAGGGCTGAAGCTGTTTCTCGGCTCCCGCCTGTCCACGCGCGGCAGGCGCGACCGGAGCGAGCTTGCGCAGGACCGCTTCCATCTCGAAGGCTTCGATCACGTCGCCCGGCTTCACGTCGTTGAAATTCTCGAGCCCGATACCGCATTCGTAGCCGGTCAGAACTTCTCGAGCGTCGTCCTTGAAGCGCTTGAGCGAGGAGATTCTGCCTTCCCAGACCACGCGGCCGTCGCGCACCAGACGCGCGCGCCCGCTGCGGGTGATCTTGCCGTCGACCACCATCGAGCCGGCAATCGTTGCGCCGGGGACGGTGAAAGTCTTGCGCACTTCGGCGCGGCCGAGCGATTTCTCGCGATAAGTCGGCGCGAGCAATCCTTCCATCGCTTCGCGCATGTCGTTGATCGCCTCGTAGATCACGGTGTAGAGGCGGACATCGACGCCCTCTTTCTCGGCGAGCTGCGCGGCCTTGGGCTCGGGACGGATATTGAATCCGATCACGACCGCCCTGGACGCCGAGGCCAGCGTGATATCAGTTTCCGAGATCGCACCGGCGGAGCTGTGAATGACTTCGAGCTTGACCTCGCCGGTGGACATGCGGGTTAGCGCGTCGGTGACTGCTTCGACCGAGCCTTGTACGTCGCCCTTGACGATTACCTTAAGTTCTTTGACTTCGCCGGCCGCCATCCGCTGGCTCAAATCCTCGAGCGAGATACGGCTGGTCTTGGCGAGCTCGCCTTCGCGCTGCTTGGAGCGGCGATACTCGGCGACCTGGCGCGCCTTGGCTTCCTCGGTCACGGCGACGAATGCGGTGCCGGGTTCCGGCACGCTCGAGAGTCCGAAGATTTCGACCGGCGTCGAGGGGCCGGCTTCCGTAAGGCGCTGCCCCTGATGATCGAGCATCGCGCGCACGCGGCCGAAGCTGACGCCGCACACGAAGGCGTCGCCCTGATGCAGAGTGCCTTCCTGGATCAACACGGTTGCGACCGGACCGCGGCCGCGGTCGAGCTCGGATTCGACCACGGTGCCGCGCGCCGCGCGATCGCGAGTCGCCTTCAGCTCCATTACGTCGGCCTGCAATAGAATCATCTCGAGCAGTTTTTCGATTCCTTCACCCGTGCGGGCGGAAACCGGCACGGTGATCGTCTCACCGCCGTAGTCTTCCGGGATGAGGCCCTGCTCGGTCAGGCGCTGCTTGGTGCGGTCCAGGTTGGCGTCGGGCAAATCGATCTTATTGATCGCGACGATTATCGGAACCTTGGCGGCCTTGGCGTGGTTGATCGCTTCGATCGTCTGCGGCATCACGCCTTCGTTGGCTGCGACCACCAGCACGACGATATCGGTGACCTTGGCGCCACGCGCGCGCATCGAGGTGAACGCCTCATGGCCGGGGGTATCGACGAACGTGATCGCGCGGCCATTGGCGGTAACCATGTACGCGCCGATATGCTGCGTGATTCCGCCGAATTCTTTTGCAGTGACGCTGGTATGTCGGATCGCGTCGAGCAGCGAGGTCTTGCCGTGATCGACGTGGCCCATCACGGTGACGACGGGAGGACGCGGCAGCGCTTCGCCCGGCTCGGTCTCTTCGACATCTTCGATCGCCTGTTCGACGTCGAATGCGACGTTCTCTACGCTGTAGCCGAATTCGCCGGCCAGCAGCGTCGCGGTATCGACATCGAGGGTCTGATTGAGCGTGGCCATCTGGCCCATCTCCATCAGCTTCTTGATCAGTTCGCCCGCCTTGACGCCCATGTTGCGCCCGAGATCGCCGACGGTGACGCCTTCGGTAATCCGGACCACGCGCTTGGAGGCTTTCGGCGTCGTGATTTCGGTCTTGCGTTGTTCCTTGCCAGGCAGTGCGCGCCGCTTTTTCGGTACGCGCAGGCCGCGCATCTCGCGCTCGGCCGTGAAATCGACGGTACCCTTCTTGACGACCTTTCGTTTCTTGACTCCGCGCGCTCCCGGCTTGCCGGTATCTCCCGGCTGAGCGCCGGGGTCCGGAGGCGGGGGCTGCTGAGGAGTCGCGCCAAAGCGGCTCGGCGATCCGGGACGCGGAGGCTGTCCAGGGCGCATCGGCGGCGAGGCCGGACGCACGGGAACCTTGGGCCGCAGATCGATCTTGCCCAGCACCTTGGGTCCGCGCTGTCCGTCGTCGAGGGTCGGGCCGCCCTGAACGCCTTTGGTCAGATTGATCGCGCCGCGATCGCCGACCTGGGTCGAGGGCCGGGTCACCACCACGGTCGGACCGCCGTTTCTTCCGGGACGAGTCTCGGCGATCGGCGCTCGAGGTGGCTCGACTTTCGGCGGCGGCTCGGTCCTGGCCGGAGTCCCGGGTTTGAACTCCTGCTGAGTCTCTTCAGCTTGCGAAATGGGCGCGAGTGATTGCTGGCTGTCGTCTTCGGTCGCGTGCTCGTCGGCCATCGCGCCGACTTCCACCGCGGGTATGTCGGCCGCGACACCCGCGGGCTCGGGCTCGGTATCGAACAGTGCCGGAGTTTCGACGATCGGCGCAGGCGCTTCTTCGATAAACGGCGCGACGAAGGTGTCTTCGGATCGGTTATCGACTTCGAAACTGAAAGGCTGATCCTGCGGCGTGGCTCCGGGTCCGGTCTCCGAATGCCGCCGGCGCATCACGGTGGCGTTCAGCCGCTTTTCGAAGATTTTTCCGGCGCTGGTCTCGACCACGGTTTCGCGCCGCAGGAGCGCGGCGCGATGCGCCTGCTCGTCGAGGTCGGCCTTTATCTTGTCTGCTTCTTCCGGAGCCAGCAGGCTCGATTCCGAGTGCGTATGCCCAAGGCGCAGCCGCACGCTACTTTGGAGCACATCCTCAACGGAAACGCCCCATTCGAGAGCAAGAGTCTTGATCCGCTTTCGCGCCATCTTGGCTATTCTATTCGAGCGATGCTTCTCTATCCAGTCGCGTGCGAATCGATTGTGCGATTCGCATCCGTTGATCCCTGTCGATTCCGCTGCGCAGCGACTTCCACTGCCTGACCTTCGACTTGACGAAGCGCTCCAGGCATTCGGGGCTCCGATGCAGGTAGCCGCCCCGTCCCGCTATATTTCCGGCCTCATCCAGCACCGCCTGGCCGTCGCGAATCGCCACCCGCAGCATCGCGGACTGCGCCTCGCGCCGCATGCATCCAAGGCAAGTGCGGACAGGGCTATGACTTCCCTTCGGCATCGGCGGCCGGCGCCTCGGCCGGCGTTTCATCCTTTGGCGCGGCGTCATGCGTGGCGGCTTCGACGGCGGCCTCCGCGGCGGCGGCTGCACGAGCGCGGTCGGCTTCAGCCTCGGCTTCGGCGCGCGCCTCTTCCACCTTGCGTTTTTCCGCGACATGGTTTCGCGCGGCGGCGATAATCTGCTGCGCGCGTTCGGGGCTGATACCCTCGACCTCGAAATTATTTTCGTCGGCTTCCGAAAGCTGCTCGGCCGAGCGATAGCCCCATTGGAACAGAAGCTCGGCATTGATATCGCCGATTCCCGGAATCGCGTTGAGCGACGCGCGCGCCGAGCGCGCCTCTTCTTCGGCTTCGGCCTCGCTGCGCACGTCGAGCTTCCACTGGGTCAGGCGATGCGCCAGGCGCACGTTCTGGCCACGCTTTCCGATCGCGAGCGAAAGCTGGTCGTCGGG
>DATKSB010000120.1:0-10237 GCA_035531855.1 Binataceae bacterium (SeqCode) | reverse complement strand
CCGTCCACGCCGGCGCTGGCCGCGTCGCGCGCCAGCTGCTCGCATCCGTAGTGCATATAAGGATTGTAGTAGCCGAACAGGATGATCGGAATTTCTGTATCCTTGCGCAGCTCCGAAACCATCGCGAGTATCGCCGCGAGCGAAGCGCCGGTCTTGAGTCCGCGGGCGATCGCGCGCTGATTGGCGGGACCGTCGGCCATCGGATCGGAAAACGGCACCCCCAGCTCGATCAGATCGGCGCCGCGGCGTTCGAGTTCGAGCACGAGCCGCCGCGTGGTTTCCATATCGGGATCACCGGCCACGATAAACGGAATCAGCGCGGATTCGCCGCGCGCGCGGAGTTCGCGGAACTTGCGCGCGATTCTTTTCGGATGACGCGCCATCATGCGCCCTCCCTGAGCGACACGCCGAGAGCGCGCGCGACGGTGTTCATGTCCTTGTCGCCGCGGCCGGACAGGTTGACGATTATCACCTGCTCCTTTGGCAGCGTGGGCGCGAGCTTGGCGGTGTACGCTACGGCGTGCGAGCTTTCGAGCGCGGGAATAATTCCTTCGGTCTCGGACAATAGCCGAAATGCCTCGAGCGCCTCCGCGTCGGTCACCGCCGCATACTCCGCGCGTCCGATGTCCTTCAAATGCGCGAGCTCGGGACCGACGCCCGGATAGTCAAGTCCCGCCGCGATCGAATGCGTATCGCGAATCTGACCGAGCTCGTCCTGCAACAGCAGCGTCCGATTCCCATGCAGCACGCCCGGCGTGCCGAGGGTCAGCGTCGCGGCGTGGCTGGGGCCGTTCACGCCGAGTCCGCCGGCCTCGACGAAAATCATCCGCACGTCCTTGTCGTTGATAAACGGATGCATCAATCCGATCGCGTTAGAGCCGCCGTTGACGCAGGCGATCAGAATATCGGGCAGGCGGCCCTCGTGCTTGACGATCTGCTTGCGCGCCTCGCGCCCGATTACGGTCTGGAAGTCGCGCACGATCATCGGGTACGGATGCGGTCCCGCGGCCGAGCCGATCAGGTAGTACGTGTCGCGCACGCTCGCGGTCCAATCGCGCAGCGCTTCGCTCATCGCGTCTTTAAGGCTTCTGGTGCCAACATCAACCGGATGGACTTTCGCGCCCAGGAGCTTCATGCGAAACACATTGAGCGCCTGGCGCTCGACATCGACCGAGCCCATGAAGACCTCGCACGAGCGCTGGAACAGCGCCGCGAAAGTCGCGGTCGCGACGCCGTGCTGTCCGGCTCCGGTCTCGGCGCTGATCCTTTGCTTCTTCATCCTCACCGCCAGGAGCGCCTGGCCGAGGGCGTTGTTGGCCTTGTGCGCGCCGGTATGGCACAAATCCTCGCGCTTGAGGTAAATTTTCGCGCCGCCGAGTTTCGCGGTCAGGTTCGCGCAGAAAAACAGCGGCGTCGGACGGCCGACATACTCGCGCGAATATCTTTCCAGCTCGGCGTGAAATTTCGGATCGCGCCGCGCGTCCTTGTAGGCCCGTTCGAGCTCGAATAGCGCGGGCATAAGAGTTTCGGCGACGAACTTGCCGCCGAATTCGCCGAAGTGGCCGTGAGTGTCAGGAAATGCGGGCATTTGCGATGAAGCTCCTGAGTTTAGAGTGGTCTTTTGCGCCCGGCGCCGATTCGACGCCGCTGGCGCAGTCGAGTGCGAACGGCGAAAGGGCAGCAGCCGCTTGCGCGTTCTCCGGGTTGAGTCCTCCCGAGATAATTACACGCGACAAATCCAGTCCGCTGAGTTCTTCCAACGGGCGCGCAACTCCCGTGCCCCCGTAGAGTGACGGATGAAATGAATCGAGCAGCGCAAAATCTGCACGAGCGCGCGCAATCGCCTGAGCCGCATCGCCCGCGCGCACTCGCAGTGCGCGAATAACGGGCACCGGCCATCCTGAAAGCGCATCGTCGTCTTCGTCGCCGTGAAACTGGAGCATGTCGAGCTCGAGGGCGACGCGGCGCTGTTCGATAGACGCGCGCGCGGCGTTGACGAAGACGCCGACCAAAAACGCGCGGCGGCCGATCGCGGCGCGAATCTCAAGCGCACGTTCGAGATCGATCGAGCGCGGACTCGGCGCGTAAAAATTAATCCCGATCAGGTCGGCGCCCGCCTCGATCGCAGCGATTGCGTCGTCGACGCGCGTGACGCCGCAGATTTTTATCCGCATCGTCATCAGGCGTCGCTCCGTTCGCTCAATGCGTGCGTGAGCGCGGCGAGCCGTGCGCGCGGCAGGCCGCCACGCAACAGATTTTCGCCGACTAGAAAAGCGCCCGCGCCGGCGGCGTCCAGGCGACGAATGTCGCCCGGGCTGTCGATGCCGCTCTCTGAAACGATCAACGCATGGCCCTGATAGTCCGCCAGCAGCCGCTCGGTGATTGCTAAATCGGTCACGAAGCTGTGCAGATCGCGATTGTTGATTCCGATAAGCTCCGCATCGAGTCGTGCTGCGGCACCCAGCTCGCGCGCATCGTGAACCTCTACCAGCGCCGCAAGCCCGAGTGCGCACGCGAGCGCATGAAGCTCGCGCAGCTCCGGCTCCGGAAGCATCGCGGCGATCAACAGGATACAGTCGGCGCCGGCCGCGCGCGCCTCGTACACCTGATACGGATCGAACATAAAATCTTTGCGCAGAATCGGCAGATCCACCGCGGTGCGCGCCGCACGCAAATCCAGCAGCGAGCCTTTGAAATGGACGTCGGTCAGAACCGAAAGGCAAGCCGCGCCGCCCGCGGCGTATTCGCGCGCGACCGCGGCCGGATCGAGGTCGGGCAGAATATCGCCCTTGCTCGGCGAGGCTCTTTTTATCTCGGCGATAACCGCCGGACGCTTCGCGCGCAGCGCGGCTGTGAAGTCACGCGGCGCGGGCGCGCGCTCGGCCGCAGCGCGGACGGTCTCGAGCGGCACGCGAGCACGGACCGCCGCAAGTTCCTCGCGCTTGGCCGCAAATATCTTATCGAGTATCGAGCTCATTGCCGGTGCGCCTTCGCTTCACCGCCGCTTGCGCGAACCAGATTTTCGATTGCAGCTAGCGCGTGGCCCGAATTGATCACCTCGCGCGCGATACCCACGCCCTGCGCGATCGAGGCTGCTCCAGCGCCGACATGGATCGCCGCACCCGCATTCAGCACAAGCACATCGCTCGCGGGACCGCCGTTGCCCGACAGCGCAGCGCGCAACATTTCCGCGGAGGCCGCGGCACCTGTTGCGCCGATCGAGTTCACGCCGGCGCGCGCGATACCAAAGTCCTCTGGTGCGATTTCGTATTCGCGGATGCCGTGGTCCACGCGAACCTCTGCGATCATCGTCGGCGCGGAGAGTGAAATCTCGTCCAGGCCGTCGCGGCCCGAGACCACGATCGCGTGGACCGCACCAAGCGCCGCGATCGCCTCGGCCATCGGACGCAGCAGCTTGCTGTCCCCCACTCCGATCAGCATCCGGCTCGGCCTCGCAGGGTTGCTGAGCGGTCCGAGCAGATTGAAAATCGTGCGGGTCGCGAGCGTGCGGCGCAGAGGAGCCAACCGCGCCATCACTGGATGATACGCGGGCGCCAGGATAAAGCAGATGCCGGCCTCGCGGACGCATCGCGCAAGCGCGTCGGGGCCGGGATCTATATTCACCCCCAGATGCTCGAGCAGGTCGGCGGCGCCTACTGTTCCGGTGATCGCGCGGTTGCCGTGTTTGGCGACCGCGACCCCGGCGGCGGCCGCGACGATCGCCGCGCCGGTCGAGATATTGAACGTCCCCGCGCCGTCGCCTCCCGTGCCTACCACGTCGATCAGATTCTCCAGATCGTCACCAAGGTCGAGCGCGCGCGCCCGCGAGCGCATCGCACGCGCGGCGCCGATAAGTTCGCCCGCGGATTCGCCTTTGAGCTTGAGCGCGACAAGAAACGCGGCGACCAGCGCGTCGGGCGCGGCGTCGCCGCCGTTCAGAATCTCCGCGAACGCGCGTTCGGCGGCAGCGGCCTCGAGCGAGCGCCCGCCCATCACCGCGTCGAAGGCGTTATGCAGATCGGTCATCTTCATCGATGAAGTCCGTCGAGAAAATTCGCGAGCAGATGCTTGCCCTCGGGTGTGCCGATCGACTCGGGATGAAACTGCACGCCCTCGACGCGCAAAGTTTTGTGCCGCAGTCCCATCAATTCATTTTCGGCGGTGCGCGCGCTGACCTCCAGGCAATCGGGCAGCGAATCGTTTTCGACGATCAGCGAATGATAGCGCATCGCGTCGAACTTCTGCGGAAGCCCGGCAAAGATCGTGCGGCCGTCATGGATGACCGGAGAAGTCTTGCCGTGCATCAGGCGTCCCGCACGAACGACCTTGCCGCCGAATGCGTCGCCGATACATTGCACACCCAGGCAGACGCCGAGGATCGGCACTTCGCCGCTAAGCTCGCGCAGGATCGCGAGCGACACGCCCGCCTCTTTCGGAGTGCATGGACCTGGCGAGATAACGATCGCGTCTGGGCGCCTCGCGCGCGCCGCCGACACGTCGATCGCGTCGTTGCGCTTGACCGCCACGCCGGCGCCAAGCTCGCCCAGGTATTGCACCAGGTTATAGGTAAACGAATCGTAGTTGTCGATCATCAGCAGATTGATTTTATGCCGCGGCATCGCCGTTTATCTCGCGCCCGCCGCGTTCTCGAACTCGCGCGCGGCCTGCAGCGCACGCACCATCGCGCGCGCCTTGTTGACCGACTCCTCGAACTCTGCGGCCGGATCTGAATCGGCAACCACGCCGCCGCCGGCCTGAATATAGACCCGATTATTTTTGATCAGCAGCGTGCGCAGCGCGATCGCGGTGTCGGTATTGCCGGTGTAGCTGAAATATCCGACCGCGCCGGCATAGACGCCACGCCGCGTGTTTTCGAGCTCGTCGATAATTTGCATCGCGCGGATTTTTGGCGCTCCCGAAACGGTACCCTGCGGAAAGGTCGCGCGGAACGCGTCGAACGCGTCGCACTCTTCACGGAGCTGTCCGATCACGTTGGAAACGATATGCATAACGGAGTAGTAGCGCTCGACGATCATGTACTCGGTGACCTTGACCGAACCGATCTCCGAAACCCTGCCGACATCGTTGCGTCCGAGGTCCACCAGCATCACATGCTCGGCGCGTTCCTTCGGATCGGCCAGCAACTCGGTTTCCATCGCGCGATCTTCCGCGTCGGTCTTCCCGCGCGGACGGGTGCCCGCTATTGGTCGCAGCGTAACGTCGCGCCCCTCGACTCGCACCATCACTTCGGGCGACGCGCCAACCAGCGTAAGGTCGCCGAGCCGAAGGTAAAACATGTAGGGCGACGGATTAATCGTGCGCAGACTGCGGTAGATGTTGAACGGATGCGCGGTCAGCGGAGCCTCGAACCGCTGCGACGGAACCACCTGGATAACATCGCCGGCCGCGATGTACTCCTTCGCGGCGGTGACCGTCGCCATGTACGCCTCGCGCGTGAGATTCGAGGTGATAGTCGCGTCGTTGGCGGATACGGAGGCAGCTCCCTCGAGCCGCGGCGAGACCACCGGCGTCTTGAGGCGCGCGATAATCTCGTCGATCTTTATCTGCGCGCTCTGATACGCGGCGCGAGTTGACGGAAATTCATCCACCGGGACATTCGCGATAATTCGCAAGGTCTGGCGCACGTTGTCGAACATCAACATCGTGTCGGTGAACATCATGTAGAGATCGGGCACGCCCAGGTCGTCGTTGGCGGTTTCGGGAATTCGCTCGAAGCAGCGCACGATGTCATAGGCGAGGAATCCGACCGCTCCACCGAAGAAGCGCGGATTTCCGGGTAGCTCGGGCGCGCGGAACTGCATGACCTCGCGGCGCAGTTCGTCGAACGAGTTGGTAATTGAGCGCACCTCGACGCCACGGCCCGGCCGGATGATATCCATCCGGCCCGCCCGCGCCCGAATAACCATCGCGGGTTCCGAGCCAAGAAAAGTGTACCGGCCCCACTTCTCGCCACCGCGTACGCTCTCAAGCAGGAACGAATAGTCGCCGCGCGCGATTTTCAGAAAGGCGGAAACGGGAGTCTCGAGGTCCGCGGCAATCTCGCGCGCCACCGGTATCAGGTTGTACCCCTGCTGTTTCAGCTCTTCAAATTCGCGCTCATCCGGTTGAAGCATCGTGCCTCTCTCCTGCGCCGCCTTCGCCTAAGTGTTTCCGGTCCGCCACGAAAAGAAAAAGGGCCGCCGGATTTCGCCCGCGGCCCTTTTTTAGAATCTGGTTTTGTTCGATCTGCTACAAAACCTGCGCGCAGGCGAGTGCGACGACGTGCCAACGCCAGTTCGCCCAAGCCTTCCCGGTAGTGTAGCGGTTCATCACCTACTCAGTATCCGCGCGCCGCGCCCGGATGTCAATCCGGGGGCGGCGGACGCGGCTACTGCGACACGCTTCGTCCTGGCTGGCGCACCTCCTCCTTCCGATTCGGCCCCTGATTCGGCTCGACCGCGGCGCAAGGTGTGACGACGCGCCCTTCCCAAATTTCGCGATAGGCGCCAATCACCTCCGGCGGCAAATTTGGGATCGCGCGGGCAACAAATTCGATCTGCAACGTATTGAGCCGGCTTCCTGCGGACCTCGGAGCCAGATAGCGCGCACCAAGCCGAATCATCTCGATCATCTTCGGCAGCATCGGAGCTTCGCCTTCATCGAAGTTCAGCTCGCCTGACGCGCGCTCTTCGTCGGCATCCTGATAGTACAGCGCCGGCCCGTAGATCAGGTTCCACACCTCCGCGGTGTTGAAGTCGATCTCGTCTTCGGCCGCAAAGAGCAACTCCTGCACAGTTTTGTTGGTGGTCCAATATACTTGCGGCTGCAGGAGATGGATCTGCGCGGCGAGGCGCGCATCGACGAAGCTGGTCGCAACGGAGAAGTACTCCTCGACCAGGATTCGCCTGATTTCGGAATCGAGCGACCGCTGCACCAAACCGCCGTACAGCATCCGATGCAGGCTCTTATACACTGCGGCTGGATAGCGAACGCGATTCGCCATCGCGAATCCGATCTGCCCTACCGGTCCCATGTTCGCGAGCGCGCGCCGGATGTCGCCACGATCGTTCAGCAACTGAGCGGGGTCGTGCACCTTGTCCGGACTGTCGAAGAAATCATCGATCCAATGCGACGCATAGGTCAGAAAGGACTTGGTCTGGATTTCCGCGCATCGGCCCGCCGATACGATTGCGAGGATGAAGGCATGCACCTCGACCTCGTCGTATCGATGAACCGTGCTGGTGGCCAGGCCGAACCGATCGAGAAGCCCGGTCTCCGCGAGCAGGTCCACGAACTCGGCGTGCCCCGCTTTGACCGCCGCCAGTAGCTCTCGCCAATCGGGCACGGTCCGGTAGAGTTTCTCGAAGTGGGAACTGCGCGTGACTAATTGCGCTTCATAGCTGTTGATCATTGTCATGGGTTAATCTCCTCGTTCACGGTTTCAACTGTGCGCACCGGGGGACGGCGGCGCTCCGTTGGCATTGTCGAACGCGGGCGCTTGGATCTCGCGCGTCGATTTCGATGCGGGTACGGGCGAAGGGCGATCGAATCGCAGCACTTGCCCGCCCTCGCGGTTTTTAAACAGGAACTCGAAACCCGAGCGGATATACTCCTCGAGCTTCTCGCCCTCGAGGATCATCGGCTGCACCCAGATTTCGCCTCCGTCAGTCGTTTCGCCGTAAGGAAACCTCACCGGCTCGCATGGACTGACAAAATTGAGCTGCGCATAGACGGCGGCTCGGTCTATTGGTTTGACGATCGGATAGACAATGATTGCTTTCGTTTGCTCGGCACCTGCTAGAACGGCAGTGGCAATCGCTGCGAACCGAGCGATGCCCTTGGAGAGCGACCACAATTCTCCGCACTCAATGACTGAGCGGGGTGGTAGATGACTCACATCCGGTTTCGGGTAGCTTTGTGGGAGCGTGGCGAGATCGTGGACGATGAACCCTCCGACCATTCGCTCCAGCGGATCGTCTTCGTTTTCGAAAATTGCGTAAACATTTCCAAACATGAGGTGAGAATCACCAACCCGCGATCGCGCGGTATCGTGAAAGCCAACCCCGCGCGTGTTACGGGCCTTAATCAAAAACTCGCCGAAACTTTCCCTTTCACCGCTCGTAGTAAGCTGACGTAGTTCCATTGCAATTTCTCCTGTTCACAAAAACGAAACTGGTTGTTGTATTCGTCGCATCCCTAACCCGGACCGGGGGCTCAAGGCGGTCCTCGCGGGAATTGGGCCCCGACGCGTGGGGGCGCGAGGCGATGCCGTCGCAGGTGTTCGGCGCTCACGAGTTCGCCAGCCGGGCTGGAAGAGTAATGAAATCCGCACATAAGACTCGCCTGGCTATCATCGCTCCCAGAGGGAAGAGCATGACCCTCAGTGAACGGTATAAGCACTGATTGTCAATATCGTCCTAAGCGGTGCCAGGATGGGAGCAACAGAGCAGGACGAGGTTGGCGAGAGGTGAGGCAACCTCGCTGGGATCGATCCCGCCGAGAAACTTTTCAAGCCCGCAAAATCGGCACCGGAAGAGGTCTCCAGCCGGCTTGATAACTAACAGTTTTCTTCGCTAACATGGCGGTGATAGGAGTTTGTAAGTTGGCGGCACGGTACAGAGCGAGCGATCCATTGCACGGGCTGATTCGGGAAGTCCTGAGCTATTCGAAACCTCAGATGCCAGAGGTCGCATCTGACGGAGCAGAGAGGTATTTATCCGCCGTCTCTCGGCTCGATTACAGCTCCACAATCCTGAGCCAATTCGACCGGCACGAACTCCGGCGCGCCTTCTCGGAGTTCTGCCATCTCCTCCCAACTCTCAATCGATCCGTATTTGTTGAAACCAACCTCGATAGGTTGGCGAAGATAGCCTCGAGTTTCGGCATCGTGTTACAGCGCGGTACTTTTGACGGCCCGGAGGGCGATACGTTGCGCGGGTTCTACATCAACGACGGCACAATGATGAAGCAGCCGATCATATGCCTGAACATCGCACATCATCGAGTGAGCCGCGCCGCCGCCTTCTGGCACGAGATGGGTCATCACCTCACCCATGAGATTTTTGGTGGCCCCGCTGGGCGGCTCAATCTGACTTCTACCGCTGAATACCACAAACGCTTCACGGACCCTCAGGAGATTCTGGCGGATGTGGTATTGGCGTTAGCTGGATACCCAAAGGCGATAGCCGGACGGATGTTCCGTGGCTCAAAAGGAGAGCGCAGTGAGTCGGAAGCCGTGCTCTTGGTACCAAAGGTGAGGAGCTATCTAGATTCGATAACAGAGTTTGATTGGCAGCGTACAGCGCCGCAATGCGAAAGGTTGAACGTTCTGGCTGGCATGATCCACATCGCCAAGCTGCGGGCGGCGCTGCTTAACGAGTACGGGATATGATCAAAAAGACGCTTGGGGTGGTGGTTAAAGAGGCGCGGGTGGCGCTGGAAATGACTCAGCGCGAACTTGCGCGTGCAATCGGCGTCAAGCCAAGCCACATCGCATATATCGAAAGCGGCAAACGCAGACCGTCGCTGACGCTGCTCAGGCGGATTACCACCACGCTCGGACTCAATCCGCGCGAACTGCTGTTCCTGTCGCATCCAGATGCGAAATACATGGCGGGTTTTCTTGGGCGACCGGGCGGCGTCAAGCGAATCGACGATTCGTGGCGGCGATTCTCCTCGAATCGCGCCCTGCTCTTGCGTCACAAAGTCACGCCCGCCGAGCTGAAGGTCCTCAAGCGAGTCAGCCTGCTCGAGCACGTATCCGATCCGCGGCATTTCGTGTTTGTCTTGAACGCGATCCGTCAGGCCGCGGTCCGCGACGACGCATAGGGGGATCGCCCGGCGGCGATCATCAAATTCCGGCTGGCGCGCGCGCGTTCAGTGCCCGTTGTAGGTCGCGCGATACTGCTGATGCAATTTTTCCTGCGCGGCCTGCGCCTCTTCCTCGGTGGCGTATGGACCGACGCTCACCCGATACCACGTCTGTCCGTTGAGGCTGGTGGCGGACTCGGTGGAAGGAAACCCGAGCGCCTTTAGCCGGCGCATCATGTCGTCGGCGCCGGCGCGATCCATCACAGCGTCGATTTGGATATTGAACGGATGCCTGCGCACCGCCGGTGACGGTTCGGCGTTGGCGACCGTGCGCGCGCTCTCGGCCGCGCGCGCGGCTGGAGTCATGCTCGCCTGCGGCAACTTCGGATGAGCCGCCGGTGCAATCGCCGCGACGCTCGGCGCCGCG
>DATKSB010000119.1:0-31372 GCA_035531855.1 Binataceae bacterium (SeqCode) | reverse complement strand
CTTCTGACAGAGGATGGATTGGTGGCGCCTCTGTCTTCATGGCTCCATTTTAGAAAAATCGGGGAATGAAAATAAGGCTGAACAGTTCAGCCTTGTTTATTTGGTCAACCTAGTCTATGGGCGCTCCCCGGTCTTTAGCCAAAATAAAGAGGAGCCGGATGATCGGCCCCTCTTGTTTGCATTCAGGTTGAGCGATGCGCGCCGAAACTATTCGTGATGATTCTGGTACTTGTCTTCCCGATGAACGAAGTGGCCTGGACGCCGCTTGAAGTCGTGGCGCGCCTCCGGATGGTTGTGCAGATAGCTCTTCAGCTCTGGATGGCTTCGGACGAACTTCTGGTTGTCGATAAGCTTCGGATCCTGTTGCAGCTGCGAGGCTATATCGGGATTTCGCGACAGAAATTCGTCGGTGTTGCGGTAGGGATGTCCCGCGATCGCGGGGAGCGCCATCGCGCCGGCAAACACTATCGCGGACAGCACCGTCAATGCGCTCTTTCCAATCTTCATTAGAATAAATCCTCCGTCCGTCGGTATTCTTGTACGAACGCGCGCACGCGCGGTTTCGACACAATTGAAGGGACTGGCATCCCTTCAGCATACGGAGATCAGGCGGTCGGGGCTATATGGAATTGTTTCATTCCAATCACAGTAGGCAGGCGGCGAGCGCCATTACCTTTGCGCGGCCGAAAAACGCTAGACTCGCGACTTGCAGAGAGTTGTGAGCGATGAAAAGCGATCGCGAATATCACGGTAGCTGCCACTGCGGAGCGGTGGCGTTCGAGGTCACGGGCGCGATCGAGCTGCTCGACGACTGCAATTGCTCGATCTGCGCGAAGAAGGCCTATCTGCATTGGATTGTGCCGCGCGAGGCCTTTCGCCTGCTCACGCCGGAAAAATATCTGGCGACGTACTCCTTCAACACTGGGGTCGCGAAGCATCACTTTTGCCTGCGATGCGGCGTCGCACCGTTCTATATTCCACGCTCCGATCCGGACAAGATCGATGTGAACGCGCGATGCCTGGACGGAGTTGATTTGAGCACCTTCGGAATCAGACACTTCAATGGACGCGATTGGGAAGCCGCGTTTCGCGATCAGCGCGGCATCGATCCCAAAACCCCGGCGCAGAAGTAAAAAGGACATAGCGATGGCGTCACTTGGATTCACTCAGAGCGATTTCCGGATCTTCGAGATCGAAGGATTCAGCGCCCGGATGGAACAAATCGCCGCGCGCGTGCGTCCGCGCCTGACGCGGCTGGGCGCGGAACTCGCTCCGGAGCTCGGACGCAAGCTGCATCTCGAGTTTTTTCCGCACGTCGCCAAGCATATGCGGCGAACAGTTAATCCTCCCGCGGAAACCTGGACGGCGTGGGGTCCGTCGCCGAAGGGCTACAAGCGCTATGGCTATCTGGCGCTGTGCATATCGAGGCTTGGGATTCATGCGCGCGTAGTCGTCAAATCGGACGCCGACAATCGTGACGAGATGGCGCGGCGGATCGCGGCGAAATCCTCGGCGCTCGCGAAATCGCTGCGCGGCACGAAGATCGCCCGCTACGATCGATGGGACTTCGCCGCGTTGCCCGAGGAGCATCCCGCCGGCGAAGAATTATTCACCGCGATGTCTGAGGCGCTCAAAAAAAAGACCGGCGGGATCGACCTCGGCTTCGGATGGCCGGTGCGCGAAGCGCTGCGAATCGACCGCGCCGAGGTAATCGACGCCTTCGGCGAGCTGGAACCGATCTACCGAATCCTGCGCTCGGTGGTTTGATGCCCCCGCGTCCCGCAATTTTAGTCCCCCGCGCATAGGCGCCGCGCGAGGATTCCGTGTCGGCCTATCGCCACTGGCGGGTTAGTGCACGAAGGCCTCGAGATTTCTCCCTTCGGTCGAAATGACAGATGGGGGTTCGGCCGCGACTACGATACTCATCCGCCAAGTCCACATTCGTCATTTCGACCGCAGGGAGAAATCCCGAGGCGGACAAGCTCAGGGTTCACGCTTCATGCGGCAGTCCCCTGGTCCGGGATTGCGCGTGGGAGGCCGATAATATAGCCCCTCTATGAAGGGGAAGCGGCAAACGGTATGGTCGATATTCTGCTAAATTGAAACTTGAAGGTCGTACACCAAGCGGCCTCTGGAACGGGGATTCATGGCAAGTAAAGGAACCTGCAAGGCTACGGATTGCAAGAACGAGGCGGTCGCAAAGAGCTACTGCCGCAAGCATTATCGGCTCTGGCGCGCGGGCGAGATGCCCAAAGCGCGCTACAAGACCTGCACCTTCGAGAAATGCCGAAAAAAGCGTTTCCGCCTGAGCCTGTGCGAAGAGCATTTCGCCGCAAAGACCGGCAAGGGCGCGGCAGCTGCCGCGCCGGCAGAGGCTCCCGCGGCCTAGACGCTCGCGGATCAACCTGCGCACTCGCGAATCGCGCGGGCGTGCGCACGCAGTCATCCCAATGGCAAATCTGATCGTCGCGGGAGCAGCGGGCCGGATGGGCAAGATGCTCATCGCGTTCACCGCGCGCGATAGCGCGCATAAGCTCGTCGGCGCGGTCGAGGCGCGGGGAGTGGCGGCGGTCGGCGCGGACGCCGGCGATATCGCGGGAGTCGGCGCGCTCGGAATCAAAATCACCGATGACTACGGCGCGGTCGTGAGGCCTGACACCGTCACCCTGGACTTCACCACGGCGGCCGCGTCGATGGAACATCTGGAGGCGGCGGTGAAGGCGGGGGGCGCGGTCGTGATCGGATCGACCGGATTTTCCGCGGAGCAGGAGAAACGCGCCAAAGAGATCGCGCCGCGCATCCGCGCCGTGATCGCGCCGAACATGAGCGTCGGCGTAAACGTGCTGATGAAAATCGCAGCCGAAGTTGCCGCGATTCTGCCCGATTTTGACGCCGAAGTAATCGAGATCCATCATCGGACCAAAGTCGATGCGCCCAGCGGCACGGCGCTCGGCCTCGGCCGCGCGATCGCGGCGGCGCGCGGGCAGGAACTGGCAGGGCACGCGGTCTATGGGCGCGAAGGGATTACGGGAGTGCGGCCGATCGATCAGATTGGCGTGCTCGCGATTCGCGCCGGCGACGCCGTTGGCGACCACACCGTGATTTTCGGCGGACAGGGCGAGCGCCTGGAACTGATTCATCGCGCGCAGAGCCGCGAGTCGCTGGCGCGCGGCGCATTGCGCGCGGCTGCGTGGCTCGAGCATCAGAAGCCCGGGCTCTACTCGATGCGCGACGTGCTGGGGCTGTAGCGCTCGCGCCGCAAGCGCGCTGTGGAAGAATCCTAAGGCTGAAGAGGCTTGGCGTGGCCGTTGGCCGCCGCAGGGCCTTTCGGCTCGGCCGAAACATCCAACTCGCCCATCTCTTCTCCGTCCATGTCGAGCGTGGCCCAGCGCTCGACCAGCTTCAGGCGAAGTCCCCGATGCCCCTGCAGGAAGTACGCGGTCATCGCGAGCAGCGCCAGAATATTTCCCGCCACGATTTTCCACCATCCGAGTTGCGACACCACCGACGAATCGAGCAGGGTCACGAAGCCGACGAAAAAAACCTCGAACACCGCGAAAAGCAGAAATACCCCGAGCGCAAGGAACGGCTCCCATTCGGATGCGGCGAGCAGAATGGCGATCCCGAGGCCGAACGTCACAAACGCAAAGAAGTGCAGGACCGTGTAGCCAAGCACCAGCGCGACGGAGGCATGCGCGGCGGCGGCGCCCTCTGAACCCTGGAAAATCATCGCGCCCAGAATTGTCGGCGTGCGGAACAGATCGCCGCTGGCAAGATCATAGCCAAGAAACCAGATCGCAACCACCACGCCGCCGACGATGCCTGCCAGCACGCCTTCGCGCCCGACCCGCAGCCATCCGGAGCCGATCAGATTTTTCGCGAGCGTCGGATGACGCCAGAAGAAGTACGCCAGCATCGCGCCGGTGGCGAGCAGGTTGCCGACGATAATTCCCCACCAGGTCAGGGCAGCCATTACCTGCGGTCCGAGGAACAGTACGACCGCGATGAAAAATACCTCGAAGGCGCCGAAGAAGATCAATACTGAAACCAAAAACGGCGGTTCGTTTTCCGCCGCTTCGAGCAGCAGTGCCGCGACCACGCCGACGATAATGAACGCCGCGAAGTGCAGCATCGAATATTCCGCGACCAGCCGGATCATGCTGTGATGGAGCAGGTTCGGGTCGTGCAGCCCATGCAGCAGGGTCGCGGCGAGCAGCGCGGGAGTCTCGAAGCCGTGGCCGCGCGACAGGTCGAAAAGCAGGAACCACAGCGCCACCACCAGTCCGCCGATAATTCCCGCGGTTGCGCCGTCAATGATTATCCTGGTTCGGGAATGTTGCATCGCTCTCCGCCGGTGACCGCGAGTCTGCTGAAAATTTCTACTCCGATCGGCAACTAACTCTCAAGTGCAAACAATCAGCGCTGGTTGCGCGCATAAGCATTTAGGTTTTGTTCGCAATGGCCGGTTTAGCTAGGCTTTGAATCCACATTAGCGCGAATCGAAATTAGTTATCTGAAAAGGTATCCATGAGCGCCATAGCGACAGCGTCTGAGACCATAGCCCCCTCGCACGGGCCGAATTCGGGCGCGGCGCACGCGGATTCGCTCAGAATCGGACGGGTTCCCCTCGCCTTCTTTGCAGTATCGGTAATTTTTTTCGCGATCGGCGTGTGCGCAATTCCGTTCGCGGTTCCGTACGCCTCGGGCTTTTTCTACCAGGCGATTGTGATCGCGGTGGTGCACACCTTTACCCTTGGATGGATCACGGCCGCGATCATGGGCGTGATGTACCGGTACGTGCCCGCGCTGACGCGGGTTCCGATCCGGTCGTCGCGCCTCGCGTACGCGCAACTCGTGATTTTCACGATCGGCGTCTCCGGAATGATCGTTCACTTCGCGATTGGCGCGTGGATCGGGCTGTGGCTCGCCGCGATCGCGGTCGTCGTGAGCATCGTGATGTTCGCGGCGAACCTCGTGCCGTGTCTCTGGCGCGAGTTCGGGCGCGGGGTCGCGGAAACCGGGATGCTGCTTGCGACAGGATTTCTGCTGATCGCCGCAACGCTCGGGACGATCCTCGGCCTAGACAAGACTTACGATTTCCTTCCCGGAAACGTGCTGACCAATCTTTCGGCGCATGTGCATCTGGCGGCCGTCGGTTGGGTCACGATGGCGATCTGCGCGGTGTCGTACCGGATGCTGCCGGCGTTCCTGCTGCCGAAGGCCACGCTGCCGCGCCACGCGATCTGGCAGCTCTATGCGCTCGCGGCGGCGGTGAGCGCGCTCGCAATATCGCTGTTCTTCGGACTGCGCGGCGAAACCATCTTCGCGATCGCGATCGCGGCCGCGATGGGCTGGTATATCGCGATAATCGCGCGGATGGCCGCGACGCGGCGGATGCCGCTTGACTGGACGCCTCGCCACGCGCTCACAGGAGTGGCGAGCCTCGCGATCGCGCTCGCGCTTGGAATCACGCTCACGCGAATCGGCGGCGACAGCGTGTGGGGCGCCCGGATCGCGCCGGCCTACGGCGTTGCAGGCCTGCTCGGATTTTTCTCGAACTTCATTATCGGGGTGTCGTACAAGCTATTTCCGGCGTTCGTCACTCGCGCGCGACAGGGACGCGGATGGCCGGCGGTGACGATCGATGAGCTTTCGATCGTGCGCGCGCGATGGTTCGTTTTCGGCGCATTCAACGGCGGAGTTGTGCTTATGATCGCGGGATTTTTGGCGGGCGCGCCCGACCTGACCCGCGCGGGCGCGATCCTCACCGCGGCCGGCGGAGTCGTCTATTCGGCGACGACTCTATGGACGCTCAGCTTCGCCCTCCGCGCCGCAGCCCAGTCCTCATCCGCGCAAACCTCTTTGCGCGTCCTGCCGGAGTAGCGCCGACGCTTACGCTCGCGCGCGGGGGTGGAGTACGCGCAGCGGGGGGCGGCCGGTCGCGGTTGGCGAGGTCGTGAGCATTGGCTCATCGCGATCGTCGTGGCGTGACCATCGGTAGAAGATCACCGTAAAAACCGCGGTCAGATAGGTGCCCTGCCCGATCCACATCAGCAATCCGCCGAGAATCTGATCGTCGAGCGGCATGATGCCCCAACCGTGCGCGCCTTCGAGATACCACGGATAAATCACGTGCGTCGCGAGCGTGATCGGCGCCGCCACCGCGGTCATCGGGATCATCAGCAGGAACACGTAAAGAATCTGCGCCGGGTACGGAAGCCGCGGCAGCTCGGGCAACGGGCTCAGAATCGGCCACCACAGCAGCACGCCCGTCACCATGAAACACAAGTGAAGAAAGATATGGAAATTCTCGTTGCGGCACATCAGATCGAAAATCGGCGGAAAGTGCGCCGTGACGAATACCGCTGAGAAGACTGTAAACGTAACAATCGGATTGGTGAAGATTCGCGCGATCGGTTTGACCGCGCGGCTCAGCACCCACGGCCGCAGCATCCAGTCCGGCGTCCCCAGCAGCAGCATCGGCGGAATGATAAATGCCTGCACCAGATGCTGGAGCATGTGCATGAAGAAGATCCGGTCGTCGGCGTACTCATCGAGTCCGGTATGAGTATAGAGGATAACCGCGAGCGCCGCGGTGAACCATCCGACCTGTCCCCGCGTCGGACGCCGTCGGCACAGCCGGCAGGCGAGCCAGTACGCGATTGCGAGCGCCGCGACGCCAATCGCGATACTCGGGTGCTCTCCTAAAATGTCGTCGAAATCCATCGCCTAATCGCCGATTCGCAGCGCGCCTAATCCCGGTGATGCGTCAGGTACGCAAACAGCATCATCATTGCGAAGAGCAGAACGAAAGCAATTAAAAGTCCGAACAGAAAAAACGCGCTGAGCACCCAGCTATCGTACTTGAGATGCATGAAGAACAATGCGATGAGCGCAAACTTTGCCGCCGCCAGCACCAGGAGCACCGGCACCACCACCGCCTTCAGCGCGGGCACATAAAAAACGGTGATCTCCATCGCGGTCAGCACCGCCAGGAACGCCGCCACGATAACGTAGATGACAGCTCCCGGATGATGCGCCTCAGCCTCGGCTACGCGCCCGTGCGGCTCGAGAACTCCGGCCGTTTGCGTTACCTCGCTCATGCGCCCTTAACCTGCTGCATCAGATAGACCAGGGTGAAGATTATTACCCACACGATATCGACGAAGTGCCAATACAATCCACCTAGTTCGACCGATAGCGCGCGCGACTTGTCGAATTTATCACTGAACGAAGCGAACCAGACGGTCGTAAGCCACAGCACTCCGATGCTGACGTGAAAGCCGTGGAAGCCGACCAGCGTGAAGAAGCTCTGGCCGAACAGGTCGGTCTGCATCGACAGCCCCTCATGATAAAAATGCGCGAATTCATACGCCTCGACGCCCAGGAACACCAGTCCGAGCAAGATCGTGATCCCGAGCCACAGCCGCATCAGATTTTTCTTGTTGCGCTGGATCGCATTGAGCGCCAGGACCATCGCGAGACTCGACATCAGAAGGGCGAAGGTGCTGATCGAGGTCAGCGGGATTTCCAGGATGCCGGCGCCGGGTCCGCCGATATTGCGGCTCTTGTACACTACGTAGGTGGCGATCAGGCTTGCGAAGAATACACACTCGGAGCCGAGGAACGCCCACAATCCGGCCTTGCGCAGATCAATTCCGCCCGAAGACGCCTCGGCTTCCTCTATTTCGTGCGTGTCCTGGCCATAAGTTGGATATTCGAAAGCCATCGCGACCACCGACGCGATCAGCGCCGCGACTCCGATGATAATGATTCGCCATTCGCCAATTACCAGTCCCGAGCCCATCATCATCAGCGAGAGCGCGATAAGCACCGGATAGATCGACGGCGCCGGCATATGAATCGGCTCGGTCGGAATCGCCTGCTGGCTTTCGGGCACCGCGGGAATCTGTCCCGCCATGAACATCGCCACCCCGCGCGATCCTGCGCGCCCGTACTTCATCGCCCAGAAGGCATCGCGGCTGCGGACGACGGGACTGTGCGCGAAGTTATACGCCGGCGGCGGCGACGCGATTGACCACTCGAGGCTGCGCCCGTCCCACGGATCCGCGGTGGCTTTCTCGCCGATGAGCGTGCTCATGATCAGGTTGTAGTAAAGAATCAGGAACGACAGACCCAGGATGAACGCGCAAACCGTCTCGAACTGATTCAGATGGGTCCATCCGAGTCCGGCGCCATAGGTATAAATGCGCCGCGGCATCCCCCACATTCCGAGGAAGTGCATCGGCAGGAAGGTGCCGTTAAATCCAATTATGGTGAACCAGAATTCGATTTTCCCGAGCCGCTCAGAGAGCATCCGTCCGGTGATCTTCGGCCACCAGTAATACAACGCGGCCAGAATCGCGAACATCGAGCCGCCGAACAGTACGTAATGGAAATGCGCGACCACAAAGTAAGTATCCGTCTGCTGCAGATCGACCGGCGCGGCGGCGAACATGACTCCGCTAAGGCCGCCAATCGTGAATTCCAGCAGCATCGCAAGCGCAAAATATAGCGAGGTGGTCATCCGCAGCGACCCGCCCCACACCGTCGCCAGCCAACTGAATATTTTGATTCCAGTCGGAATCGCGATCAGCATCGAGGTGATCGCAAACGCACTATCCGCCACCGGTCCCATGCCGGTCGCGAACATGTGATGCCCCCACACTCCGTACGATAGAAACGCGATCATGATGGTCGCGTAAACCATCATCGGATATCCGAACAGCGGCTTGCGGGCATAGACCGGCAGAATTTCCGAAATAAACCCGAAGGCGGGCAAGATCATGATGTAAACTTCAGGATGCCCGAACAGCCAGAACAGATGCTGCCATAGAATCGGAGTGGCCCCGAAGAGCGAAACGTAAAAGTGCGTGTCGAAAAACCGGTCGAGCAGCAGGAACACCAGTCCAACCGTGAGCGGCGGAAACGCGATCAGGATCAGAATCGAGGTGACCAGGATCATCCACGTGAACATCGGCATCCGCAGGTAACTCATCCCCTTCGCACGCATCGCGATGATCGTGACGAAGAAGTTGAGTCCACCCATCAGCGTCGATACGCCCAGAATCAACAGCCCTACCACCCAGAAATCGAGATTGAGGCCGGGTGAGAAATAGCGCTCGGTCAGATTCGCATAGCCGAACCAGCCCGCATTCGGCAGCAGGCCCCAGAGCCATCCGAGATGAAGAAAAATCGCGCCCGCGAGAAAGATCCAGAAGCTCATCGCATTGAGGCGCGGGAAAGCCACATCCCGCGCGCCGATCTGGATCGGCATGAAAAAGTTCCCGAAGAAGCCAACCTCCATCGGCATCACCACCAGGAAGATCATGGTG
The DNA here is from genome assembly GCA_035531855.1 of Binataceae bacterium (SeqCode). Lineage (GTDB taxonomy): Bacteria > Desulfobacterota > Binatia > Binatales > Binataceae > JBARDN01. The sequence continues at coordinate 22,037 of DATKSB010000119.1, read as the reverse complement.
GTGCCGTGCATCGTAAAAAGCTGGTTGTAAAGTGAAGCCGAGATGAAATGATTTTCCGGCGACCAGAGCTGCAGGCGCAGAAGCATCGCCTCGATCCCGCCGATCGCCATGAACAGCAACGTACTAATCGCGTACAGCACCGCGACGCGCTTGTGATCCACGGTGGTAAGCCAGCCGAGCAGACCCCCTTCGAGGTAGCTCGGCACTTCGAGCGGCAACGCTTTTGGCTGGGCAGCCATCACTGAGCTCCCTTACTTAAGACTCTCGAGGTACGCGACCAGGTCGTCGAGATTTTTGCCGCTAAGGCCGAGCGCGGGCATCTCGGCGCCAGGCTTCACGTAAGCGGGATTGGTAATCCATTGCGCAACGTCAGCGGGGTTATTCGCTTCGATCGCGCCCGCCATCGTAGTGCGGCTGCCGAAATGAGTCAGGTCGGGTCCCATATAACCCTTGGACACGCCGTCGATCCTATGACAGGTGGTACACGGACTGTTCGCGAATGCCTGTGCGCCGGCTGCTGCCGCGGGATCTGTGATCGAGGCGGCCGCCGGCGGCGCCGTTACCTGCACCTTTTCCCACTCGGCGAACTGTTGCGGAGTTTCCACGAACACGCGCATGCGCATATTCGCGTGCGATTCGCCGCAGAACTCCGCGCACTGCCCCGGATACATCCCGGGTATCGTCGCGATGAATGTCAGCTCGTTCATCTGGCCCGGCACCACGTCGCGCTTGCCGCCGAGTTGCGGCACCCAGAAGCTGTGGATCACGTCGGCCGATCTCAGGTTCAGGCGGATCGGAACGCCGGTCGGAATATGCAGCTCGTTGGCGGTGACGATCTGGTTCTTGTCGCCGTAGTGAAATTCCCACCACCACTGATGCGCAACGACCTCGATCTGGAGCGACCCGGCCGGCGGCAGATTCGGCTGCGAGCGGAAAATCGTCCGGATGGTCGGTATCGTGATCATCAGCAGGATCAGCGCCGGCCCGAGCGTCCAGGCGACTTCGAGCTTCAAGTCCGATTCGGCCGTTGACGGCGGCGCCGCCTCTCCGACCCGGGTCGAGAAGACGAACAGCCCGAGCACGAAGATCGTGATCACGACCACGAACACCAGCGTGTCCCACAGGGTTACTTCGATCAGAAGCCGATAGATCCATTCGGCCAAATCGGACTTGGGCGAAAGCGTCGTCATCGGCAGCTCGCGCCCGCGCGCGCATCCGGCGAGCATCGCGGACGCGGTCAGTATCGCGGCGGTCACATATGCGGTGGTGCGTTTCATTCGTGCTCCTCGACCCATACTTCCCGGGCCGCGGACGCCGCCAGCCGGTCCAGTCCGGGCAGCGAGCACAGCACGAACGCGCCGAAAAATCCGAGCGTCACCAGAATCTCGACCCACCCGAACGGCACTGTATGCGGCGATAGCGATGGCACCACCAGCACATAGCGCTCGAGCCATATGCCGATGACACCGCAGAGCGATACCGCGCCCAGAATGGCGGGCGTCTTCTTGGGCCGCACCCCGAGCAGCGTCAGAAACGGGATCATCCACATCAGGATGACGACCGCGTACGACAGCGCCTGCCACGGCGGGTAGTATGCGCGCACTACGATGAAAAACGTTTCGACCGGAATATCGCCGTACCAGATGACGATGTACTGGGCGAAGAGCAGGTAGATCCAGAAGATCGAGAAGGCGAAAACGGTCAGTCCTATATCCCGCATCACCTGGGGATTTTTGAAGGCATTATTCCCGCCGAGCAATCCGCGCATGATCACCGCGACCAACGCCATCGCGGCCGCCGCGCTCCAGAACGCTCCGGCGAAGAAATACCAGCCGAACAGTGTGCTGCGCCATACGGGCGCCAGCGACATCACCAGGTCGAAGGCAATAATCGTGTAAACGATCGCAAAGCAGATCGCGAGCGCCGGCGCGACCCGCCGAATCGGATTTGGTACCAGCAGGATACTTTCCGAATCGCGCTGCCACTCGGCGGCCTCTTTGGTGCGTGACAGCCGCACCAGCCACAGGCTGAGCACGGTCATGATCGCAAGGCCGATTCCGTCGCGCGCGAACAGAAACGGAGTATTGAGCCACGCCGCCTTTTGCGCGATCGGATGCAGCACCCACGGAAAGATCAGCGTGCGGCCGAAATACAATCCGAAGAACAAAAGGAACCCAAGCGGAATGAACCCGGCGAAGGTCTCCGCCAGGCGATACTGCGTCGTACCGGCCCAGCGCCCGTTGCATAGATAAAAGGCCGCCAGCATCACCACGCCGCCCTGCGCGATTCCGAGCCACACCAGCAGGTTGACCAGGTACGCCTGCCACGCGCGCGCCGCATTGGCGCCGCCAACGTTCAGCGCAAATCCAATCACGCCCGCGGCCACGAAGATCGCCATCACGGCTTTGAATGCGGTCCCGGCAACGGGGCCGGCCGGTGCGACTGGCGCGCCGGAGGCGAGTGCGGATGCGGGCTCGACTTGCGCGCTCATCGGACCCCCGCCTCGCCCGGCCAGATCGATGAAAATTTTGGGCTACGCCGCCTCACGCAAAACCTCTTCCGCACCTGCATTCCTCAGAATCGATTCGATTTTCTCAATTCGCGCGCTGTCGGCTCCGTCGCATTTCACGACCACGCCGAAACGGTCCTCGCTGAAGCGCGACTGGTAGCCGCTTTTGCTTTCAAAGGCGGGAAGCCCGGCGTTGACGAGAAAGCTCGTGACCGCCGATATCCCACCGAACAGAATCATCAGCTCGAAGCAGATGATGATAAACGGAGGCCACGAGATGATCGGCTTGCCGCCCGCGACCAGGTTCCATTCCCACGAGGTGCCGATGGTTATTGCAAGCGCGGTCAGGATGCCGGTAATACCGCCGATGAGGACGAACAGGCGCACCTTGCTCTTGGGCTTGCCCATTGCGTGCTCGATGCGATGGCTCGGGAAAGGATAGAAGACCCTCAGGTTCCGCACCTGGGCCTTGTGCAGATCCTCGATTCCCCTTACGCAAAGGTGTTCGTCCGCAAATGATCCGATTATTTCCATCGCCGCGCTCATGCCCAAAGTCATGCCGAAGTTGACGAACCCTTCCTGATTGCCTGCCGGAGAAAGCCGATGCCTTCCTTCAGTTCCGTCATCGAAACGATCGGCAGGAACTTCGCGAACAATGAGAACAAACCCAAAAACCACGCAAAGCTGCCCACCGTGATCATGATTTCCGTGATTGACGGCGTATAAAAATGCCACTGCGCCGGATTGAAGTTCGTGGTCAGAGAACCCGCGATAATATCAAACCGCTCGAACCACATTCCGATATTCACGAAAATCGAAATAATCCACAGCGCCTTCATATTCACGCGGATGCGCGGCGAGAACAGCACCAGCGGGATCAGGCAGTTGCACAGAATCATCACCCAGAAGATCCACCCCCACGGGCCAAAGTAGCGCATGTGGAAGGTCATCTGCTCGATCTTGTCGCCTGAGTACCAGACCATGAAGGATTCGGTTGCGTACGAGTAGCTCACTACCAGCGAGGTCAACAGAACGATCTTCGCCAGGCTGTCGATATGCCACGGCGTGACGAGATCTTCGATATGCAGCCATTTGCGCATCGGGATCAGCAGTGTCATCACCATCGCGACGCCGGAGAAAATCGCGCCCGCGACGAAGTACGGCGCAAAGATCGTGCTGTGCCATCCGGGCAACTGCGCCATTGCGAAGTCCCACGACACCACACTGTGGACTGAGATGACCAGCGGGGTCGCCAGTCCCGCCATCAGCAGGTACGCCATCGCGAAGTGATGCCACTGACGGTCGGTCCCCTGCCATCCGAGCGCCAGGATCGAGTAAAACTTCTTGCGCCATCCCTGCGCGTGCTCGCGCGCGTTGGCGACATCGGGAATCAAACCCATGAACAGAAACAGCGCACTGATCGTCAGGTAGGTCGAGACCGCGAACGCGTCCCACACCAGCGGCGAGCGGAAGTTGGGCTGCAGATAGCGCTCGTTCGGGTACGGGAGCAGCCAGTACAAAAACCATGGCCGTCCGAGATGGATCATCGGGAATAGTCCCGCTGTCGCGACCGCGAACAGCGTCATGGTTTCGGCGGCGCGATACACCGCCGTGCGCCATCGGGTGCGGAACAGGTACAGAATCGCCGAGATCAGCGTGCCGGAGTGCGCAATTCCGACCCAGAACACGAAGTTCGTGATGTAGATCGCCCACATCACCGGCTGACGAAGCCCGGTGACGCCAAGGCCTTCGTAAATCTGGCGGGTCCACAGGATTGCCGCGATCGCGACCAGCGAAAAGCAGAACGCGATCCAGATCCAATAGGCCATGCCCGGGAAATCCATCACCCGGAGCACGCCGCGGTCGATATCGCGGAAGGTCGGCGTGGTGGGTTCTTGAAGTGCGGCTGCCACTTACGCCTTTCCTTTCACGCGATAGAGGTCGCGCAGATAAACGATTGCGGGCTGGGTGTTGAGTTCTTCGAGCATGAGATAATTGCGGGCATTGTTGTCGTCGCGCCGCCGCATCATTGCGCTCTGCTGATCATTCATATCGCCGAACGTGATCGCGCGAGCCGGACAGGCGCCCGCGCAGGCGGGGACAATCTCGCCGTCCTTGAGCGCGCGGTCGTCGTCGCGCGCGTTGATTTCCGCGTGCTGAATCCGCTGGATGCAGAAAGTGCACTTCTCCATCACCCCCGCGCCGCGCACCGTCACGTCGGGATTCAGTTGCAGATTGAGCGGTGCCGGCCATTCCGGAACGAACCAGTTGAAGCGCCGCACTTTGTAGGGACAGTTGTTCTCGCAATACCTGGTGCCGACGCAGCGGTTATAGACCTGCCCGTTCAGACCCTCCTGCGTGTGATATGACGCGAACACCGGACAGACCGGCTCGCACGGCGCATGATTGCACTGCTGGCAGAGCATGGGCGCCAGGTACAGGTTGGGCGCGTTGTCTTTGTCTTCGGGGAAGAACCGCTCGATCCGGATCCACGACATGATCCGTCCCTGATCGACCAGCTCTTTGCCGACGAAGGGCAGATTGTTCTCCGCGTAACACGCCGCGACGCATGCGCTGCATCCGGTGCACGAGTTGACGTCGATCGTCATTCCCCATTTGTGATTCGGATAGGGAAACGGCGGATACATCTCGTACGGCTCCGGCGCGAGCGGAGCTTCGGGCTCGCCGCCGTGACGAAGTTCATCAAGGCTCATCGCCTCGACGATCGAGCGTCCGAGCATATCGCTCTTGCCCAGCGGCGAGATGAGCCTGCGGCTGCGCCCGGTGCCCTTTGCCGATACCGCGATTCGCAGCGAGCCCGCGGCGAGGATCTTCCAGGGGTTCGCGCCGACATCGCTCGCGTAGCGGCCGTATGCGCGATGCCCCTGGCCGAGAGGAACGACGATCGCGCCGGGATGCACGTTGGCCGAAATCAGCGCGGGCGCCTCGATCGCGCCATGCTCGGTGCGCAGCTCGATTAACTCGTCCTTCGCGATTCCGAGCTTCGCCGCGGTCGTGGGATGAATCTCCGCCCAGCTATCCCAGACGATCTGCGTGACCGGCTCGGGAATTTCCTGGAGCCACGGCTTGTCGGCGCCACGCCCGTCATAAAGGAAGATGTGCGCAAACGCGACGAACGTCAGTCCTTGCGAGGTGCCGTCGCCGGGCGGCGGCGTCTTGAGCGACGCGGTCGAGAGCTTGACCGCCATGGGCTTCGCTTCCGTATAGAGGCCGCCCTCGCGCCGCACCTTGGTCCAGAATTCAGTTTGAGCGTCGTGGCTTGCACCCTGCGGAGCCAGAGCCAGCCATTCGGCTTTGACCGCGTCGGCCGAGCTCTGCCACGGAATTTTTGCCTGGGGCGCTTTCGCGGCGGCGGCCAGCATGATGTCGCCGGCCGCGCGGCTGGCGAAAACCGGCTGCATCACAGGCTGGCCGAGTCCCCGCACTCCCGGACGCGGCGCCGTATCGCGCCACGCTTCGAGCGGATGATGCGCAGGCAGCAGCAGGCTTGCCATGTTGGCGGTTTCGTCCGGCACCGTGCCCATCCATACCACGAAGCCCACCCGCTGGAGCGATTCGGCAGCGCGCATCGACGGCGGCATCGTGAAGACAGGATTGGCGCCGTTGATCACCACGACATCGACTTTGCCGTCGCGCATCGCGGCCATCGCGGCGTTCACGTCGCTCGCCGTGGTGACGGGCTCCACGCCCGCGCCGTCGAGAAACAGCATCGTGCGGCCGAGATTCCCGGTCGCGGCGTTGAGCATGTATGCGGCCAGATGCAGCGCCTCGTCGTCGCCTGAGGCCATCGCGACCGCGCCGTCGGCCCTGCCGAAGGCAGCGCCCATCGCATTGATCTTGTCGGCGGGAACGCCGGTGCGCTGGCTGACCGCGGCGGGATCGTACGCCGCGACCATCGTGGTCAAGGCATTGAGGTCCAGCCCCGAGTTTTGCGCAATCCAGCGCTGAGCGACCAGCACATGAAGGACGCTCCATGCGACTTGCGCTTCGGCGCCGGGCATCGATGGTATCCAGTCGTCGCACTTTGCGGCGGACATACTCATGCGCGGACCGACGTAGAACGAGCGGCCGATAGTCAGTTGCCCGCGGCGGGTTTTGGGTGCGCGGAAATCCGCGTACTGGCGTGCGAGTTCGACCGGCGAGGAACCGGTTTCCAGGAAGTCCGCGGCAAAAGAAATTAGCGTTTCCGCCTGATCGATCTTGTAGATCGGCAGGTCGCGGCGTCCGAACAAGGTCTCAGCGGCGTTTCGCGCGGCTTCGTTTTCGAGCGCCTCGTAGAAAGTCGTGCGGTTCGATCCATATGCGCCCAGGAACGCCCGCGTAATCTTGGCAAAGCTCGGACCTTGCGGAGCGCCCAGAAATGCCACGCGGTTCTGGCCGGCTTTCGCCGCCGCGCCAAGATGATCGGTCAGCAGCTTTTCGGCCGCGTCCCAGGAGATCTTTGTGAGCTTGCCGCCGTCGCCGCGCAGCATCGGATCGGCCAGCCGGTCCGGATTGTACAATCCCTGGAGAGCAGCCTGGCCGCGCGCGCAGATCGCGCCCGCCCCGATCGGATCGGCGGGATTACCCGCCAGCGTGGTGACGCGGCCTTCGCGCACCGTCGCGATAATGCCGCATCCGGCGGGGCATTCCGCGCAGGTGCTCGCGTAATAGCTCGGCATCCCCGGCAGCACGTTCTCATCGGGAACGACGTACGGGATAAGCTTGCGCGCTGCGGGCTCGCATCCGGGCACGGCGGCGGCAGCGCTTGCGGCCGCGGCCAGCTTGATGAAAGACCGCCTGGACAGACCCTCAGGCATTTCGCTCCTCGCTCAACTCCAACTCAATCTCAATGATGACAGGACACGCAGTCGAGACTTGCCTTTCGCTGCGTATGACATTCAACGCAAAAGCCCATGTTGATTTCTTTTACCGGCACCACTCGATCCATGTTCTGAACGTCACCGTGGCATTGCTGGCATTGGATTCCGGCGTGAATATGCGGACTGTGCCAGAACTTTACGAAATCCGGCAACGTATAGACCCGGTTCCATCGAATCTCGAACGGCGGCTGCGCATGATTGTTCCACGCCCGCGTCACCGGCTGGATTCCACCCACGATTCCGCTGCCGTGGCATCCGACGCATCGCTCGACCGGCGGTATGCCTGCGTTCTCGGAGCGGCGCGCGTACTCATGGCAGTACTGGCAGGGAATTTTGTTAACTCCGGCGTGAATTCGATGGCTGAAAGGTATGGGCTGAACCACGTCCATCCGCGGCAACCACGGGCGTTGGGAAAAAGCGATTACGGTCACGCCTGAAATCAACAGGACGGCCGCCAGGGGCAGGAATATCCGGTTCATCTGTGCTTCTTGCGGTCAAACTGCGGCCGCACGCGGGCTTCAACTTCAACGATGAACCGCGCACTCGGTCGAAGCTTTCCAGTCATGGCCCTTCCCCGACCCACGCGTTTCCGAACACAAGTACCGAGGGATGATGATACTTGCTTACTCTGAAGCGCGTGCGCAGTTCCAGCGCCTGAATGTTAATTTGTCTAACACTGCGATAGCTGTCAATCAAGGAAAGGTAATGGGTCGGGCATCCAATCAGGGCCATTGCACGGCAAAAGACTGTCTCTTGATACTCATTTCATCCAGTCGGAATAAGGGTTTTCTTCTATTTGGAGAGAGACAAAATTCCTCGCCTCACAATGCGGCCGAAAGCCGCGCCGCGCTCCCCGCATGCTCGCGATACGGCGCAGATCAATCCACAGGATCGGCACGCGCAGGGGCATCATCTCGTCTACCTGTGGATTGCGCTTGATCCTGTGGGCAAGTCCGCGTGCCAGCCAGTTTCGGACCGGTGCGGGATATGGTAGTTACGTGGTGACCGCAAGATTCGGGGTTTTGGCCTAAGCGTGCAGATAAAAACCGCCACCAGACTGGGACTTCTTCCACCGTACCTGTTCGCCGAATTGGATCGGCTAAAGAAAGAAGTCGCAGCCAAGGGCGTCGACGTGATCAGCCTCGGAATCGGGGATCCAGACCTCCGCACACCACAACATATTGTAGAGGGCCTCAAACGCGCGGCCGACCTTCCGAAGAATCATCGCTATCCCGATTACGAAGGCCTCGAGGAGTACCGCCGCGCCGCCGCGCAGTGGTTCGAGCGCCGCTTCGGCCACCGCTTCGACCCCGCGCGCGAGGTCTGCGCGCTCATTGGATCGAAAGAAGGTATCGCGAACTTCGCGACCGCAGTGGTCGATCCCGGCGATATCGTGCTGATCCCGGACCCGGGTTATCCGGTCTATTACTCGGGTTGCGTATTCAACGGCGGGGAGCCTTATTTCCTGCAGCTCAAGAAGGAAAATGGGTTCGTTCCGGACTTCGCTTCGATTCCCGACGAAGTCGCGCGCCGCGCCCGTCTGCTATGGCTCAACTATCCGAACAATCCAACCGCGGCGACCGTCGATACCGCATTCTTCGACGGCGCGGTCCGGTTCTGCCTCAAGCACGACATCATCCTTGCGCACGACAGCGCGTACTCTGAAATCGCGTACGACGGCTACCGCGCGCCGACGGTCTTCGACGCGAAAGATTCGCGCGAATGCGCGATCGAGTTCCATTCGCTGTCGAAAACCTTCTCGATGACCGGATGGCGATGCGGCTTTGCGATCGGCAATGCTCAACTGGTCGCTGCCTTGGGCAAAGTGAAGACCAACGTCGATTCCGGGGTCTTCCAGGCCGTGCAGGAGGCCGCGATCACGGCGCTCGAAGGCGGAGACGGCGACAAGCTCGCCGCGTACTGCGCGATCTACAAAGAGCGGCGTGATCTGCTGGTCGGCGCGCTGCGCGAGATGGGCCTCAAATGTGAGCTACCGCGCGCAACCTTCTATGTCTGGGCGGAAGTTCCAAAAGGTTATACCTCGGTTTCGTTTACCGAGCGCGTCCTGAAAGAAGCGGGCGTGGCGATCACGCCTGGTTCGGGATTCGGCAGGGGTGGCGAGGGGTTCGTTCGCTTTTCACTGACCGTGTCGAGCGAACGATTGCGAGAGGCGGTAACCAGAATCAAAGCGCTTCGGATGTAACGGTAAGGAATGCCCAATCGGGCTTTCATCGGAATAGGTACTAACCTCGGCGACCGGGCCGCTAACTATCGGGATGCAATCGCGCGGATTGCGCAGATTCCCGAGACCAGGCTCGTGCGCCAATCCTCGATCTACGAGACCGAGCCGGTCGGCGAGGTCAAGGGTCCGTTTTTAAACGGCGTGATCGAGGTCGAGACCGAAATCACCGCCGACGTGATGATGCGCAAGCTGCTCGCGATCGAGCGCATCATGGGCCGCAAGCGGGTGCGCGGAAAAAAACCGCCGCGCGGAAAATACCGTCCGCGCGTGATCGATCTCGACCTTCTGTTCTTCAACAAGGAAGTTATCGACTCGCGCATCCTGACCGTCCCGCATCCGCGACTGCACGAGCGCCTGTTCGTCCTAGCCCCGATGAGCGAGCTCGCGCCCGCGCTGATTCATCCCAAGCTCAACAAATCAATTTCAGAAATCATGTCAGCGCTCAAATCTCCATTCCGCGTAAGCCTCGCCCGCGCCGAGCTGTTGCGACCGCAACCGGCCAAGCGCCCCGCCCTCACGCGCTAATTCGCGCCTCGCGAGACATTTTACGACGCCACGCTGTTAGCACATTTGACTTCGTGTCATCCCCGCGAGACCATGCCCTTCATACAAGACGAGCGTGACCAGAGAATACCCAATGATCCTGTATCGCCGTGCGAGCGTCGGCGTTGCCATCGCGCTTCTGCTGGCCTGCGTGGCGCGCAACGCATGCGCCGGGACGCCTTACCAATCGAACGCGCCCGAACCGCCTCGCGTCGGCACAATTGTCGATCGCAACAACCTTGACCTGTATGCGAAATATCTTCCCGCCGCGCTGAAATTTGCGATTGCTCACGGACTCAGGGCCACAGTCGTGCCGACCGAGCGTATTGACTGGCCGCCTCGCTTTCGAAAACTTACCGAGCAGTACTCGGGTCAAGTGCGTCTAGTCGACGGGAATGAGGTGCATAATTACGTCGCAGGCTTTCCTTTTCCGCTGGTTGATGTCAACGATCCGAACGCAGCGATGAAGGTGGCGTACAACTGGCATTGGGGTCCGTTTGTGCCCGATGACGTAATGCTGTTTAGTTCAAACCGCTCACAAGCCTATGCGGTCAACGCCGAGTCGAATGCTCTGATACCTCGCGACGATGATGACGACTTCCGGTCGGAGGGACCGTGCAATACGCTCATCTTCATACGCTACGCGCATCGCAGCAAAGTCGAGCCGATTCCAAGAGTCTCCGTGAAGATTCCCTTCGAGTGGAGAGTTCGCGGCATGAAGTGCGGCCGCTCCAGGGACTATTCGATCGCATGGAGCGACCTTGAGGATCCCGGCGAGTGGGACGTTTCAGGCAGTTCGATCGGATATATTTCATGGGGTGATGCACTCTGGTGGATCTTCGGAGGCGGGTCCAATTCATTTTTCGGCTTGGTATACGCCTCAGATCAGTGTACCTACGGATGTACTCAGTTCTGGTGGGAATACGTTTCTCCGCCACCGATGGCGTACAAGTTTCGCTTACTCGGAGTTCAATCCGTTCTTGCCTGCCTGCATGCCGAAACGAAGCCGGCGGGGATAATCCGCTCGGGACATCGGATCGAACTGGGCCAAGAGAATTTCGAGTTGCGCTCTGCCTACGTCATGGAGGCCAGCCCCGTCCAATTACAGGCATCCTCTTTATTAGGCCTCATCTCGGTTCGGCCGCTCCGCGCGCGCATTTACATTGACAGCGAGACGTTCGTCCTGCTCGGCTATGATCTAGAGCATCCCGGATTCGAAGATTCCGCAGTGCCCCTTTGGAGCGTACGAACTATGCCCGATGGCGGTGGAAACGAGATGGAACTCGCCAACGAGTTTTTCGTCCCGGGCGATCGGACGGACTTGCTCCTCACGATGCGTCTTGATCCGGGCACACAAAAGCTCAACACCGGCGTCATCGATAACGACCTATTTAGAAGATAGAAGAGCCGTCAGCGCCGCGCCGTTCACTTAAGCCGAACCGGACCGTGCAACGCCGAGCTGCTGCGCCCGCAGCCCGCCAGGCGCCCCGCCCTCACCCGTTAGCCAAAGCCCTCATTCCATTTGGTCCTCCCTCGTGCTAACTGGGGGTCATATACACATTAGTTATTTCCTGAGCGATTCGGCGGGGGGCGCGATGATTCCGCTTCGCTACAATTTCCGCAGCCTGGTGCAGCGGCGCGCGACCTCGATCATGACAGTGCTCGGCGTCGCGCTGGTCTCGATGATTTTCGTGCTTGTGTTCGGCTTTATCGCGGGACTTCGGCAGGCTTTGTCCAACGCCGGCCAGAATAGCAATTGGATCGTCCTGGCTCGCGGCGCGACCAGCGAGAACCAGAGCTTCGTTCCGCACCCCTCGATCGAGATTCTGAGAGTGCGGCCCGAAATCGCGACTGACGCTGGACATCATCCGCTCCTCTCGCGCGAGAGTATCGCGGGTGTGAATATCAGCCGCACCAAGGGCGCCAAGGAGTTCGCGATTCTCCGTGGCGTGGAACCGAACGCGTACGAAGTTCATCCGAATTTGCGCATCGTCGAAGGTCACTGGCCGGTGCGGGGCAGTGACGAATGGGTAGTCGGGCGCAAGCTCTTCGCGCGCTTTCCTTACCTGGCACCGGGGACGACGCTTCACTACAGCCATCGCGAGTGGAAAATCGTCGGAATTTTTTCCGATAACGACAGCGAACGCGAATCGGAAATCTGGACCAATATCGAAGATCTGATCAACGATCGCCATTGGGATGCCGGCGGTGCCACGGCGCTACACGTCGTGCTGAAACCCGACCGAAGTGCCGACTTCCAAAACGCAATCAAATCCGACGGCCGCTTGAGCGTCGATACTGAAACTGAGGCTGAATACTACGCGGCGCAGACCAAAGTAGTCGCACAACTCAGAGACCTGGGCTTGATCGTGGCCCTGGCGCTCGCGATCGGCGCTATCTTCGGCGGGATGAACACGATGTACACCGCAGTGACGCGGCGCGGACGCGAGATCGGCGTGCTGCGCGTGCTCGGCTTCTCGCGCGCCAATATCCTGGGCAGTTTTGTGATCGAAAGCGCGCTTTTGGGAATCGCGGGCGGAGTGACCGGCGTCATGCTGTCGATCATCGTGGCGTGGGCGACCGGACTGACCAGCCGCTCGAGCCGATCGCGCCGAGCGCGAAGCCCAGATGCCGCAAGCGGTCGCGGACGCGTTCCACGCGGCCGGATTGTTTCGGATCCTGCTTCCGCGCGAACTCAGCGGCGGCGGGTTGACGATTCCCGACCTGCTGCGGCTGGTCGAGGAAGTTTCGCGCATCGACGCCTCCGCCGGATGGAATCTCGCAATCTGCGGCGGCGGTCCGATCTTTGGGCAGTTCCTGTCGCGCGCGGCCTACGAAGAGATATTTACCGACCCGCGCGGGGTCACTTGCGGCTCGCTGAATCCGATGACCAGCCAGGCGGTTCCGATCGAAGGGGGATGGCGATTTAGCGGGAAAGCCACCAACGCCAGCGGCTCGGCGCACGCTACGTACCTGATGGCGGCGGCTCTGGTGCTGCGCGATGGCGCGCCGCAAATCGTTGCCGGAGTTCCGATTCTGCGCGCCGGCTTCTTTCCCATCAAGGACGCGACGATTCTCAAAACGTGGTCAACCTCCGGGATGCGTGGCACCGGCAGTAACGACTGCGTCTTCGAGAATGTGTTCATTCCCGACGAATTCACCTTCGATTGGCTGAATGCTCGACCGACCTGGCAACGCGGTCCCTTTGCCGACATTCCAATGCAATTGCAAATGGCGGGCGGGCTTGCGGCGGTAGTGCTCGGCACCGCGCGGCACGCGATCGACACGCTGAACGAAATCGCGCAAGCCAAAATCCCGGCTGCGACGCAAGCGCCACTGCGCGAGCGGCCGCTCGCGCAGATCCAATTCGCGCAAGCCGAGGGCTTGCTGAACGCCGCGCGCGCATACTTCTACCAGTGCAACGACGAGGTCTGGCGCAAGGGCGAGGCCGGCGAAAGCTTCACCGTAAGGGACTTCGCGCACGTGCGCCTCGGTATTGTGACCGCGGTGAAGCTCGCGCTGCAAGCGGTCGATCTGGTGGCCGATGCGGCCGGGATGAACTCGGCGCAGACCTCGTGTCCCATCGAGCGATGCTGGCGCGATGCGCATACCGCCTCGCAGCATGTGCTGCTGAATACTGCCCGCTTTGGGGTGGTCGGCCGGGTGCTGTTGGGACTTCCAGCCGGCTCGCCGGTGATCTGAGCGGCCGACGCCACCCTTTCGCATCGCGAAAGACGCCGCTCGCGACCGGGTGGTGATAGCTGGTCTTTGTCTGGATTCGCAAAATCTGAGTAATCCGCGGTTCTCCCGCTTCCCGGATACACTACTCTTTCTTTTAGCCTGTCTCCGTGCTAACCAGAAGACATATACACATTAGTTATTCTCGAGCGATTCGGCGGGGGGCGCGATGATTCCGCTTCGCTACAATTTCCGCAGCCTGGTGCGGCGGCGCGCCACCTCAATCATGACGGTGCTGGGTGTCGCGTTGGTCGCCATGATTTTCGTGCTCGTGTTCGGCTTTATCGCCGGGCTTCGGCAGGCTTTGTCCAACGCCGGCCAGAATAGCAATTGGATCGTTCTGGCTCGCGGCGCGACCAGCGAGAATCAGAGCTTCGTTCCGCATCCCTCGACCGAGATTCTGAGAGTGCGGCCCGAAATCGCATCGGACAGTGGTGGTCATCCGCTCCTCTCGCGCGAGAGTATCGCGGGGGTGAATATCAGCCGCACCGAGGGCGCCAAGGAGTTCGCGATTCTCCGTGGCGTGGAACCGATCGCATACGAAGTTCATCCGAATTTGCGCATCGTCGAAGGACACTGGCCGGTGCGGGGCGATGGAGAGTGGGTGATCGGACGCAAGCTCTTCGCGCGCTTTCCTTACCTGGCGCCAGGCACAACGTTTCACTACAGCCATCGCGATTGGAAGATTGTCGGGGTTTTCTCCGACAACGACAGCGAACGCGAATCGGAAATCTGGACCGATATCGAAGATCTCATCGCCGATCGGCATTGGGACGCCGGCGGCGCCAGCGCGCTGCACGTGGTGCTGAAACCCGGCGCCAGCGCCGACTTCCAAAACGCGATCAAATCCGACGGGCGCATGAGCGTCGATGCGGAAACTGAGGCGGAATACTACGCGGCGCAAACCAGCGTGGTGGCGCAGCTCAGGAATCTTGGCTTTATCGTCGCGCTGGCGCTCGCGATCGGCGCAATCTTCGGCGGAATGAATACGATGTACACGGCGGTCACGCGGCGCGGACGCGAGATCGGCGTTTTGCGGGTGCTCGGCTTTTCGCGCGCGAACATCCTCGTCAGTTTTGTGATCGAAAGCGCGCTTTTGGGAATCGCGGGAGGAGTGACCGGCGTCGTGCTGTCGATCATCGTGGCGTGGGCGACGGGGCTGACCAGCCGCTCGATGACTGTGGGCGCGATGTTCTTTTCCTATCGGCCGACGATTGGGGCGTTCACCGCCGGGATCGTTGTTGCGGCGATTATCGGTATCGTAGGCGGCCTGATGCCCGCCCTGCGCGCGTCGCGCATGGAAATTATCGGCTCACTCAGAGAGGCGTGAGCGCTCGAGGTTGAAGATGATCGGCAAGCTTCTGACCATCGCGTTTCGGAACATGCGCCGCCAGCTCCGGCGCACTGTCCTGACCGCGCTTACCTTCGCAGTCGCGGTGTTCATATACACCGTGCTGGTGGCGGTGCCGTGGTCGATGGATCGCATCGCCTATAACGCCTCCAAGGGACTGCGCCTGGTGGTCACCGAGCGCAATAATAATAGCTTGCCCGCGCGCTATTGCGGTCCAATCAGGAAGCTTCCGCACGTGCTCGGATGCGCGCCGGAGATTTTATGGCAAGCGATCTATCGCGATCCCAAAAGTCCGATAGTCACATACGGGGTTACCTCAGATATCACTAATGTAACCGCGAGCAGCGACTACCAGGTGTCCGCTGATCTGGCAAAGAAGCTATTGACCGACCGGCGTTACGCGATGGTCGGATACGCACTGATGAATGAGTATGACTGGAAACTTGGACAGCCGGTCACCCTCTCCAATCCCGGCGATTCGCGGCTCACCCTCACATTCATCCCGCTGGTCGAGTTTCCCAACGAATATATGTCGCACGCCTTTCTCTTCGACCGCCGGATGTTCGATGATGCGGTGAATAAAGCATACGGCGCGAATATTCAGGACCGAGCGTCGTTCCTGCTGGTGCGCGTCGACCGGGCCGAGAACATGGGCCTGGTGGCGACCGAGATCGACGAAAATTTCCACAATTCCGACGCGGAAACCGAAACCACGACCGAGTCCAATTCGGTCGCCAACGTGGTTAGCGCGATCGGGAACATCCGCACGATTATCTATAGCCTGTGCATCGTCGTGCTATTGACCGTGCTGCTGATCGCGGGCAACTCGATGGCGATGATGGTGCGCGACCGGATTGGCGAAGTCGCGGTAATGCGCGCGCTCGGGTTCACCAGATCGCACGTAGGAATTCTGCTGTTCGCCGAAGCGGGGATGATCGGCGTCGGCGGCGCAGCCATTGGCGCTGTAGTGGCATTCTACTATTTCGGCCACGGCGTCCGCCTGGGCGAAATAACCGGCATGCTCGGCTACGTACAAGTGCGTCCCGAGACCGCGATTGCAGCCGTCGTCGTGGCGCTCATAGTGAGTATCGCCAGCGCGATCATCCCCGTCATGCAGGCAATGCGCGTCGTACCGGCGATGGCCTTCCGCCAGGTAGTATAGAATGGACATTGACATTGACGTGCCGGACTACAGATCTGAAGTGGAGCGGCGCACGACTCTATCGATCGAAGATCGAGAGTTCGTCCTCTCAGCCTTTCCGCAAGGCGCGAAAATCCACTCGGCTCATTATTTCGACAACTACGATCTTCTCTGCCCCGTGCTCGTAACACTCGAATTGGCGGATGGGACGAGGCGGAAGGCTGTCGTCAAAAAATCCGGGAGATCCCTGCGTCATCATGAACCGGAAATTTTGCAGATATTAAAGAATCTCGGGTTTCCGGTGCCGGCTGTTCTAAGGAGTTCGTCCGGCACGGACGCGCGATCGGGGAAGCTTACATTGATGGAGTTCCTGCCCGGCGTAAATCTGCAGAAACTGAGCATGTCTTCGCCGAACAATCTGCAGCAGGCCAAGTCGCTATTGATCGAAGGCGTCTTACGCCTGAACGCGCTTTCGTCGCAGCTTGAAGCAAGCGCGGGCGAGATTCTTCCAAAGGTCAGATTGACGGATGTTCTGCAGACAATTGAATCAAGAGAAAGTGCCTGGAGCGAGCATGCTCTTTTCAGAGACGCGATTTCTCATTTGAGAACCGCCTGCCGAACGACTCACTGGTTTTTTCAAATGGCGACTACCAGCCGGGCAATTTCCTGACCGATGGAAAAATAGTGACTGCCTATCTTGATTTCGAAGAAGCCAGGTTCGAAGACCGCCTGATCGGATTTGCCAAATACAGGATCTACGACGTTGCTCCTCTGAACTTCGCTGGGATCGTACGGGATTATATCGGCTATGTCCGGGCAACTCCCGCTGACTTCGCGCCGCGTCTTGCCCTCGGTTGCCTGAGGACGCTTCAAAACGAAATCGCGCCAACAGGAGGCGATCGCGATATGGCAGCCTATCGCGAGCGAGTGCTTGATCTCCTGAACAAGTCCCTTCGTTCACCCGCCACTATCTTGACTTAGCAGCCTTTGTTCCGTTGGACTTCTCAGAGATTGCGAACCGCGCGTTTGAAAGCACTTTCGAATCACCTTCCGACCGCATGATTCCCTTGAGCGCAGAGATGATGCGCGGATCCGCTGGTTGTAACCCGAGCAGATGAACGGCCGCGCGACGGACTCGGACGCTAGGGTCATCGGTGGCTTTCCGGATCAGTTGCGCAATGACATCGACCGGCAATGGCTCGAGCTTGCACGGCTGGCATCCGATGGCGTGTACCGCATGGCGTCGCACGTCGGCCGATTTATCATCGAGCGCGCGGATCATCGCGGGAATCGCTTCGGAGGTGGCGTTGTGGTCGAGAAAGGACGCGCACCATTTTCGGATGAGAGGATCACCGTCATCCAACCCAGCAATCACGCCTTTGAGAGCATCAGGTCCGGCTTTCCTCAAAACCTCCTGGGCTTCTCCCCAGTCCACACAGCCTGACAGCTTCTCGACGAGTTCCTGACGCTTCACCTTCATGATGTTAGCTCCTTGGTAGTCTCCACCAACTGACTAGGGTCCCGACGGGCGCGCAAGACGGGGGGAGGGGGAGCGCCGAGGGTGTCATTCCCTCGCGCGTGGCTGCCGCGCCTGAGAAATGCCGTGCTCGGCTCGTAGCCTTTATGCAGTTCGCGGGTGAGTACACGAACGCCCCGGGATTTCTCCCTTCGGTCGAAATGACGGGTGCGGGCTCGATGCATAAGTATCGTAGCCTCAGCCGAGCCTCCAACCGTCATTCCGAGCCATAGGCGAGGAATCCCGAGGCGTCCATGCTGCGAGTCAACAGATCATGCGGCGGCCTCTTGTCCGGGATTTCTCGCGCGGCAGCCACGCGCAGGAACGCGCACACTTGTCGTGTGTATTGCAGCGACGTAGCATACACATCGAGGAATGAAAAGTCGTGCGGACCAATATCGTGATCAATGACGCCTTGATGAAGAAGGCGATGCGTGTTTCGGGCGCGGCCACCAAGCGCGAGGCGGTTGAGCGGGGACTCGAACTGATGGTGCGGCTCGCAGAGCAGGCGAGGCTGATCCGATCGGCGCGCGGAAAACTGCACTGGGAAGGCGATCTGAACGCGATGCGCCGTGACCGCTTTCCGAAGCGATGATCGTAGTCGATTCCTCGGTCTGGATTAACTACTTCAACGGCCGGGCGACCGTCGAAACCGACGCGCTCGAGAGATTGGCGGATACGCGGCTCGTGATTGGCGACTTGATCATGGCTGAGGTCCTGCACGGCTTTCGAACGGAAACAGAATTCAATCGCGCCCAGCAGATTTTCGCCGCGCTCGAATATCGTCCGATGGTGGGCCGCGAGATCGCGATCGCGGCCGCACGGAATCATCGCAGGCTTCGAGCTCTCGGAGTGACGGTGCGCGCTACGATCGACACGCTAATCGCGACCTTCTGCATCATCGAAGGCCACGAGCTTCTGCATTGCGATCGCGCCTTCGATCCGTTCGAGCGGCACCTCGGCCTCCGCGTGGTGCGGGCGTGGCCAGCGCGCGTCGGCAGGCTTAGTTCGCCGACGCGGCCGCTCTGATTGCGATTAGCTTGTCGAGCTCGACCTTTAGCCGCGGTAGCACGTCGTCGTAGGTGAAGAAGCCGACCTTCTTGTCTTTCTTCTTCAGGTTCACCGTGGTCGGTCCGCACCACAGACCCAAGTCGGCGTCATCGGTCTCGCCCGGCCCGTTCACGCGGCAGCCCATCACGGCGATGGTGATACGATGCTTCGCCGCATACTCGCTCAGCACCTTTACTTGCTGGGCCAGCTCGACAAATTTCTCGTTCTCGACCCTCGAGCACGACGGACACGAGATGATGTTCAGGCCCTTGCCGAATTCCGGCACCGAGATGAAGCGGCCCGCCGCGACGTCGCCGATAATCTTGTGGCCGACCAGAACTTCCTCGTGCTTGCGCTCGTTGGGCAGCGTCAGCGACACGCGAATCGTCTCGCCGATTCCCTGCGCGAGTAGTTTCTCGAATGCAAGCCGCGTCTTGATGATCCCGTCGGGAGGAAGTCCCGCCTCCGTCACTCCGAGATGAATCGGTACGTCGGGACGACGCTCGGCGAAGCGGCGATTGGCGTCGATTACCTTTTGCGGCTCGGAGTCCTTGAGCGACACGACAAAGCGCGTGAAGCCGAACTCGTCCATCAGGTCGCAGTGATACGCGGCCGACTCGACGATCGCGCCCAATTGATCGCCGGGATATTTTTCCAGGAACGCGGGCGCGACCGAACCGCAATTGACGCCGATTCGGATCGCGACGTTGCTGTCGCGCGCGACCTCGACCAGCCATTTCACTTTCTGCTCGATGGTTTTCTTTTTCTCGATATGATGCAGATGACCGGGGTTGTAGCGGATCTTGTCCACGTACGGCGCAACGCGATCGGCGATGCGGTAATTCTCCTGCAGATCGACCGAGAGCGTGATGCCCTTGGTCTGCTTGCGGATCTCGATGATCGCGGGAATCTCCTTGTCCGAGTCCATCGCGATTCGCACGATCCCCGCGCCCGCATCGGCGAGCTGATGCGCCTGCGCGACGGTCTGGTCGATATCGATCGTCCGCGTCGCGCACATCGACTGCACGACCACCGGGTTTCCGCCGCCTACTTTGATCGCGCCAATTTCCACCGCGCGGGTTCTACGTGCCGAAGCTGCCTGCTGATTCATCTGGATAATGCTGCCTGATAATTCCGCCCGACGCGACGGCCGCGGTTAATGCTTGTGCTCTTCGGTCACCGACATCGCGATTGCGCCGTGGCTGAACGCCGCTCCGGCGCGCATCGCGGCCGCCACCCACACCGCCTCGGCAATCTCTTCGTCGGTGCATCCCTTGTCTTTCGCGCGCGTGACATGCGCCTCGATACACCACGGGCACTGGGTGACGTGCGCCGCGGTTATTGCCATCAGCTCCTTGGTCTTCGACGGGATAGCGCCGTCCTTGAAAACGGCCTGGTCGAAATCAAGAAAGCCTTTGAACATGTCGGGCGCCATTTGCCGGAGTTTGCGCAGATGCTTCGAGGTCTCCTTGCTATAAAAGTCAGCCATCGTCGATACTCCCGAGCCAATCTTACGGGCGGCTCGCGCCCAGAAAGAAAATGATAATCCTGAAGTGGCGTCGCGGTTCGCGCCGCCGCGACTTCAGAATAGTATAGCAGAACCTCGCCAAGGGCGCATCGGCGGCCCTCGATCGAGGATGCAATTTTCTAAAGTTCTGCTTATTCAACATGACGGTCTGAAAGATTCTTGCTTATGCGCGAGTTTCGCTCCGCCGGCCACGATAGCGATTTCGCTTGCATGCCGATTACGATCGCTCTAAGTTCGATTTGCCGTCCAGCAGGATTAGCGCGGGCGAGCGGCAGGATTAGGTTGTCTGTGACTCAGTTTGGAAGTATGCCGCGAAGCTCTGGGTGTTTTTGAAGGTTTCGCGGCGGAGGTCTAAAGAAGATGCTCCCGTCCGAGACTGTCAGCCCACGCATTGATACGCGCCCGTTCCCCGACGTTATCCTGCGCAGCCAATTCTTTGAACTGATCGGCACGCACTCGCTTTCGAGCGAGCAGCGCCTGATGCTGGCGGTGCTGGCAGACGCGATCAATATCGTGCAGGATTTCCATCATTCAGAGACCGCGCGCAAACGCGTCCCGTTTGGCGAGGCCTGGAGCTGGATCTTCGCGCAGGGGGCAAAATGTCCGCTCGCCTTCGAGAGCGTTTGCGACGCGCTCGGAATCGACGCGGAAGCTTTGCGCTGGCGCCTGCGCGCACTAGTCTCTGGCGACAATAAGGAAGCTCGCATCGCACCACTGCGGCTGCGGCTTAAAGAAGCCAGCCGCGTGCAGCGTCTGACGGTCAATCGCGTCCGGCGCCGGCGCAAAGCGCGAATCCATCCGCTGCAGCACAGCAGGTAAACACGCACCGATCACCGCGCGCCGCTTTTACATCGCTTTTAATCCCGGTCGAATCCCTGCTAGCAATTCGATCTGATTTGCCGCGCGGTTATCCGCGTGACGTGCTTTGCCTGAGAGGTGGTTTACACGATGGACGATCGTCCTCTTTCCGGTATCAAAGTCGTCGAGCTTGCGATGTGGGTGGCAGGACCCTCGAGCGCCGCGGTCCTGGCCGATTGGGGCGCCGACGCGATCAAGCTCGAAAATCCCGACGGCGGCGATCCGATTCGCGGAGCATCCAGCCGCGCGATGAGCGATCCGAATCTCCGCGTGCGACCGCCCTACGAACTCGACAATCGCAACAAACGCTCGGTCGCGGTCGATGTGCGCAAACCCGACGGACTTGATTTCGCGCTCAAGATAATCGACCGCGCCGACGTGTTCATAACCAGTCTGCGCCTGGACACGCTCGAGCGGATGAAGCTCGGCTACGCAGCGCTGGCGGCGCGAAACCCGCGCCTGATCTACGCCTCACTCAACGGCTATGGGCATCGCGGCCCCGATCGCAATCGCCCCGCGTATGATTACGCGGCGTCGTGGGCGCGCTCGGGCCTGATGGCGACAATCCAGGAGCCGGGTGCGCCACCGCCCGCGCAGCGCCCCGCGATGATCGATCATGCGGTGGGACTTGGTCTGGCGGGCGCGATCTCGGCCGCACTGCTCGCGCGCACGCGCACC
>DATKSB010000118.1:0-12274 GCA_035531855.1 Binataceae bacterium (SeqCode) | reverse complement strand
ATCGCGGTCGCGCCGCGGTTTCGCGGCTTCGACCATGCCGCGCTCGCGCGCGAGCTGCGCGAGCGCACGCCCGGCCTGCGAACTATCTTCACCACCGAACCCGCCAAAGAAACAATCGCGCTCGATTCCACAATCGAGCCGCGCGGCGAGATCGGTTCACGTGGCGGCGATCCGTTCGACCTCGCGATTCTGCTGCTCTCGGGCGGGACTACCGGATTACCGAAACTGATTCCGCGAACCCATGCGGACTATCTTTGCGGCGCAGAGGCCGCGGCTCCCATCTGCGGATTTAGCGCCAATTCGCGAATCCTCATCGCGCTGCCGGTGGAACACAACTTCGCGCTCGGTTCGCCGGGCCTTCTGGGCGCTCTAATGACGGGCGCGACGACCATCCTTTCGGAGTCGGCGCAGGCTGCGGATATCGCGCGGATTGCCGCCGCCGAAAAGCCGACGCATCTTCCATGCGTTCCAGCATTGGCGATTTCGCTTCTCGGGCTGCCCGAAAGCGCGCGATCCGATCTGGCAAATCTGCGCGTGATCACCGTCGGCGGACAGCGGCTCCAGGAGCCGACCGCACGCGAGCTGCGCCGTGTCTTTCCCGAATTGCTCGTACAGCAGGTGCTCGGGATGACCGAGGGGATGCTGTGTTACACGCGCCTTGACGAGGGCGACGATCTTTCCTGCACGACGCAGGGGCGGCCCGCGTCGCCCGCCGACGAAATTCGTATCGTTGGTCTCGACGGCGCGGACGTGGCGCGCGGCGAAACCGGTGAGCTATGGTGCCGCGGACCGTATACTGTTCGCGGCTACTACCGCGCCGACGCAGAGAGTCACGTCTGCTTCAGCCCCGACGGGTTTTACCGTACCGGTGATCTCGTACGTCAAACCGCAAGCGGAAATTTGGTCGTCGCGGGCCGAATCAAGGATCAAATAAATCGCGGCGGCGAGAAAATCAGTGCCGAGGAAGTCGAGTCGCACATCATCGCGCATCCAGCCGTCGTCGCGGCCGCCGTGGTCGCGATGCCCGACGCGCGAATGGGCGAGAAAGCCTGCGCGTTTGTCACGCTGACTCCGGGCGCCGCCCTCTCGCTCGAGGGCTTGTCCGGCTTTCTGGAAGAGCGCGGCCTTGCGCGCTTCAAGCTTCCCGAGCGAGTCGAGATAATCGAAGCGATGCCGCTGACCAATGTCGGCAAGATCAAGAAAGCGGAACTGAAACGCGCGATCGAAAGCCGTATCGCCGCCGAGCAGGCCGCGGGCGCGGCACGATGACCCCGCCGACGCGGATCGCCACGAGGAGACACCCAAGATGGACGTGCAGAAGGGAATCGGCGAGTTGAACGCGCTGATCGCGCGGCTGGAGCGCAACAATCGCACGCTGAAGTCGCATCCGACGATCGAGAAAATCGAGCGCGGCGAACTTACGATGGATCAACTGCGATGGTGGGCAACGCAGCTCTTCATCGGCAACAAGGCGCACAACGCCAATATCCTTGGACTGATATACGCCAGGTGCGACGATTTTCCCGCGCGCAAATCGATCGTCGAGAACCTGATCGAGGAAGAGCTCGGCCACGTCTCCGGCGTCGGCAGGTCGCATCCCGAGTTGTATCTCGAATTTGGCGAGGCGCTCGGAATCCCGCGCGCTCGGATGCTCGCGTCGCGGATGTCGCCCGACGCGACCGCGATGGTGCACTGGATGTACTGGCTGGCCGACTCGAAGCCGTGGTACGTCACGCTGGCCGGAATCAGCCTCGGCTCCGAGCTATTCAACCCCGACGCCTATGTGCGCGTGATCGACGGACTGAGGAACAACTACCATCTGTCCGACGACGCGCTGCTGTTTTTTTCGGTCCATGTAAAAGTTGACAAGGACCACGGCGACACCAGCGCCGGCTCAATCTTCAAAGCGATTCCCGAAAACGCCGCCCCGGAAACGCTGTGGGCGGTCGAGTCGCACATCGAATTCATGCGCCGCCTATGGTTGGATATCGATCCGCCACGCGCCTGAATCCCGCCGCGCCCCATAGACTACTTTGTCCGTTTTGACAAGGCTGAACAGTTCAGCCTTACGCTGCTTTTCGATTTTCCTTAAGATGGATCGCGTGCAGATGCCGCCGATCTGTTTCGATCGGCGCAGGCCGGCCCGTTTGTCCGTCATCCTGAACGGAGGATTGCCGCAGTGAAGGACCTGCGCGAAGCGAATAGTACGAACAGCGTCGCCTCTCGCCGCAGGAAAAACGCGCGACCCAAAAACCCGATCAAACTGACGCTCGGGGAGCGAATCTCCAGTATCGGCAAGGACAATATTTTGCGGCCACCATGAAAATCGACGGAACGAACCCACCGAAAATTCCCGCTCCCTTATTCCCGCCCGCCACAGATCTGTCCGCGCGGCGCCGGTGTGCGCCGTTCCCGCGCGCCGGATGCACGCGCTCCGGCGCGCGTGGCACAATGCTCTGGCGATGACTTCCGCTGATTACGAGGCCGCGGCCCGCGCCGACTTGAGCCGCTTTTACCGCGCAGCGATCGCCGCAGTCGATCCCGCGCGCCTGATAAACCGCGCGCTCGACGGTGCGCTTGCGGACACCGCGGCGCTGCCCGCCGAGCTCGCGGCGGCGCGCCGCGTGATCGCGCTAGCGATCGGAAAAGCCGCGGCCGCGATGGCGTCGGCTCTGGAAGCGCGTCTGGGTGATCGTATCGCCGACGCAATCGCGGTCATCCCGACACTCGAAGACGCGCCCGAACTCGTGCGCTTCGACGTCCTGCGTGGAACGCATCCGGTTCCCGGCCGCGCGTCCGAGCAGAGCGCGCACGCCGCGCTCGATCTGGTGCGCGGACTGCGCGATGACGACCTGGTGATCGTCGCGCTCTCCGGCGGCGCGTCCGCAATGCTTTCGGCGCCCTGCCCTGGCCTGCTTCTCGAGGACAAGATCGCGGTCACCGAAGCGCTCTTGCGCTCGGGCGCTCCGATTCGCGAATTCAATCTGGTGCGAAAGCATCTGTCGGCCGTCAAAGGCGGACGACTTGCCGCCACGGCGAGTCCCGCGCGCGTGTTTGGCCTGATTCTCTCCGACGTGCCGGGCAACGATCTCGCGACGATCGGATCCGGCCTGACCGCTCCCGACCCGAGCACGTTTGCCGACGCCGTGTCGGTACTGAAGCGCCGCAACGTATGGGGCCGCGCGCCCGAGCGCGTGCGCGATCATCTGGAGCGCGGGGCGGCCGGCCAAATCCTCGAGACGCCGAAGCCCGGTGACGCGGTCTTCACGCGGGTGACGAACGCGATTATCGGCGACAATGCGACCGCTCTCGACGCAGCCGCGAGCGCCGCCGCCGCGGCCGGCTACGCCGTCGGGCGATTTTCTGAGCTCCGCGGCGAGGCGGAAGAACTCGGCCGTGCGCTGGCCAATCAAGTCGCCGCGCTGCCTCATCGGCGAATCTGCGCGATTGCCGGGGGCGAGGCGGTCGTGACCGTGCGCGGTGGCGGCAAGGGGGGGCGCGCACAGCATTGCGCACTCGCGATGGCGGCGGAGCTGGCGCGGATTGCGCCCGAGCGCAAAGTTCTCGCGCTGTTCGCAGGCACCGACGGAATCGATGGCCCTACCGACGCAGCTGGCGGCTTCGCCTCGCCCGCGACTGTCGCGTGCGCGGCGGCGCGCGGGCTCGACCCGGCTACAGCACTGGCCCGCAACGACGCGTACAATTTTCTTGATGCCGCCGGCGATCTGTTTCGCACCGGGCCGACCGGCACCAACGTCGCGGATATTTTTCTCGCGATAGTTGATACTTAGCACCCAGGCAGTGGAGTTCAATGACGAAAAATAGTCGCCTGACCGCGCCGCACCATGATGGCGTCCCTGTCGTCACCTTGATTCCCGGCGACGGGGTTGGTCCCGAAGTAATTTCCGCCGCGCTCGAAGTGATCACGGCCGCCGGCGTCAAGATCGATTGGGATCGCCAATCCGCCGGCGCGGCCGCGCTCAAACGCTATGGCAACCCCGTTCCGGATGAGCTGATAAAATCGCTCACACGCACCGGAGTCGCGCTCAAAGGTCCGCTGGAAACCCGCGTGGGCGTGGGCTACCGCTCGATCAACGTCTTCTTGCGCAAGACCTTCGATCTGTACGCGAACCTGCGTCCGACGCTCAGCTTCAAGGGCGTGCATACGCCGTTTCGCAACGTCGATCTGATCGTGGTGCGCGAGAACACCGAGGATCTCTACTCGGGAATCGAGCATGAAGTCGCGCCTGGCGTGGTCGAAAGTATCAAGGTGATAACCGCGCGCGCCTCGAAGCGAATCGCAAAGTTTGCCTTCGAGTTCGCGCGCGCAAATCGGCGCAAGTCGGTCACCGCGATTCACAAGGCCAACATTATGAAGCTCTCCGACGGACTGTTCCTGAAATGCGCGCGCGGCGTCGCCCGCGGCTATCCGGAGATTCACTACCAGGAGCAGATCGTCGATGCGGCCTGCATGCGGCTGGTAACCGATCCGAGCAGGTTCGATATTCTGCTGCTGGAAAATCTGTACGGCGATATCGTCTCCGACCTGTGCGCCGGATTGGTCGGCGGACTCGGCCTGGTGCCGGGCGCGAACTACGGCGACAAGGGCGCGATCTTCGAGGCGGTCCACGGCACCGCGCCCGATATCGCGGGCAAGGGACTTGCCAATCCGATCGCCGCGATTCTCTCTGGCGCGATGCTGCTCGATTATCTTTCGCGCCATCCCGCCGCGCAGAAGATTCGCGCCGCGACCGGCGCGGTCCTGCGCTCTGGCCGCGTGCTGACGCGCGATCTCGGCGGCAAAGCCTCGACCCACGAGATGACCGCCGCGGTGATCCGCGCGTTATCAAGAAACAAAGATGTCTAAGTCGCCGAGCAGCATCGGACGGTCGCTCAGCAAAGCTACGCGCCGTCATTTCGAGCCCTGGGCGAGAAATCCCGGACGAGGGTCCTGTGCATGCGGTGTTAGCGTCGAGCATGGCCGCCTCGGGATTTCTCGCCTATGGCTCGAAATGACGAACCAAATCTCGGCGCCGCTGAATCGAGGCCTTTGCATGACCCGATCGGAAAAAGAACGGTTAAACCCGAGCATCAAGGCCGCCCTTTCGTCGACTAACTCGCTCGGCTATTAACAATCCATATGGGAAAGCCGCGCACCGCAGAAACGTTGCGATCCGCAGATTCGAACGACCGGATTCCTCCGGGCCAAACCCTCACCGACAAATTTCCGGTGCTGTCGTACGGTGCGACGCCGCGCTTCAATCCGGCCAAGTGGGATTTTCGCGTCTTCGGATTGGTCGAAAAGGAGTTGCGCTTTTCTTACCAGGAATTCCGCGCGCTGCCGCAGACCAAACAGACCAGCGACTTTCATTGCGTCACCACCTGGTCGCGGCTTGATAACCTGTGGGAAGGCGTGAAGGTGCTGGACCTGATGAGGCTCGTGAGGCTTACGCCGCAGGCGCACTTCGTAGTGGTTCATTGCGAGCAGGGCTACAGCGCCAATTTGCCGCTCGCTGAATTCCTCGACGACGACGTGATCCTGGCGCATCGCCATGACGGCAACGATCTTCCGCCCGACCACGGCTTTCCGCTGCGGCTGGTGGTGCCGAAGCTATACGCGTGGAAGAGTGCCAAATGGGTGCGCGCGATCGAATTCTGCGAATTCGATAAACGCGGCTTCTGGGAAGTGCGCGGCTACCACAATCACGCCGACCCATGGCGCGAGGAACGCTACTCATTTCAAGAAGAGCCTGAAGACTGACACTGAAACCGCTACGGGCACAATCACGATCGCGATGACGCCGGGCGAAAATCCTCTGGACCGCGCGCGCTCGATCGCGCGCATGGGCGCCGAGGATTTCGATCTTGCGATTATCGGCGGCGGAATCAACGGCGCCGCCGTCGCGCGCGACGCGGCGATGCGCGGGATGCGCGTCGCGATAGTCGATCGCGGCGATTTCGCGGGCGGCACCTCGTCGCGCTCCTCGAAGCTGATCCACGGCGG
Organism: Binataceae bacterium (SeqCode); assembly: GCA_035531855.1. Lineage (GTDB taxonomy): Bacteria > Desulfobacterota > Binatia > Binatales > Binataceae > JBARDN01. Next base: position 6,270 of record DATKSB010000118.1, on the reverse strand, counting down.
CTTCCGCTATCTTCCGCAGGGCCAGTTGAAGCTGGTGTACGAGGCGCTGCGCGAGCGCGAACGCCTGCGCCGCCGCACAGCGCCGCATCTGGTCAAGCCAATCAGGTTTCTGTTTCCGATTTATCGCGGCCGCGGCTTTGGACGCTTCACGATGTCGATGGGGTTGTGGCTCTACGATCTGTTCGCGCGAATGCCGCGCGCGCAATGGCACAGCAACTTGAACGCCGCCAGCGTGCGCGAGATCGAACCTGCTCTCGCGCGCGCCAACCTGGCCGGCGGCTCGCTCTACTACGACGCGTGGGCCGACGACGCGCGAATCACCTTCGAGAATATTCTCGACGCCGCGATTCACGGCGCCGCGGTCGCCAACTACGCCAACGTCGAGGGCTTTGCGCGCGATGCCACCGGCCGGATCAGCGCCATGTCGGTAAAAGACCTGGCGACCGACGCCACGCTCGAGTTGCGCGCGCGAATCTTCGTCAACGCCGCCGGTCCGTGGGTCGATCATATTCGCCGTCTCGATGATCCCGCCGCGCGCAATTGCGTGCGCCTGACCAAGGGTGTGCATCTGATCTTCCCGCGCACCACGCTGCCGGTGCATGATTCTCTGGTCCTCGCCGACGAGACCGGCCGGATTGTCTTCGTGATGCCGCACGAGCATTACGTGCTGGTCGGCACCACCGACACCGACTACAACGCCGACCCCGCAGCCGTCACTACCGACCAGAGCGACGTCGCCTATCTTCTTGGTGTGCTTGCGGAAAGCCTGCCTGGAATAAAGCTCAGTGCGGAGGATGTGGCGTCGAGCTTCGCGGGATTGCGCGCGCTGGTCGAAAACGGCGCCGACTCGAAAGCGCCGTCGTCAGTCCCGCGCGAAGAGGTGATCCTGGAGAGCGCGTCGGGGATGCTGACGGTCGCCGGCGGCAAGCTGACGACGCATCGCGAGATCGCCGAGAAGCTCGTCAACCGCGTGATGAAGGATCTCAGGCACGCCCCGGGCGTCTGCCCAACTCGCGAGACTCCACTTCCCGGAGCGCGACCCGCGAGCGAAGATATTGGCGGTGATCGCAAAGGTGTCGAGGCGCTGGCGACGTTGCCGCGGGTCGCACGAGAGATTCTGGTCGCGCGCTACGGAACTCGCGCCGCAATTCCCGCGCAGATCGCCGCTACTGGCGCCGGTCTTGCCGCGCCGCTCGCAGCCGGATGCCCCGTTATCGGCGCGGAGGTCATTTACGCGGTGCGCAACGAGATGGTCTCGCGCCTGTCCGATTTCATGGTCCGCCGCACCGCGATGGTCTGGCGCTATCCGCTCGAAGCCGACCTGGCCGCGCCCACGGTCGCGCGACTGATGGCAGCGGAACTCGGATGGGATGCCGCGCACGAGGCCGGCGAGCTTGCGGCGTATCGCGACGACATGGCGCGCCGCCGCTCACCTGCCTAGCGCGCGCCGAGCGCTATTCGCCGGTCCAGTTGGGCTTGCGCTTTTGTGAGAACGCCAGCGGTCCTTCGACCGCGTCTTTGGACTTGAACAACTTGGCCTGCAACTCGTAATGCTTAGCGATCGCCTCTTCCACCGGACGCCCGAGCCCCGCCATCGCGGCCTCTTTGCTCGCCTGCACCGAAAGCGGCGAGCATTCCATGATCTCCGCCGCCCACTTCTCAGCGGTCGGGATCAAATCCTTCAACGGCACAACCTGGTTGACGATTCCCCACTGGTGCGCTTCCTGCGCAGTAATGTGCCGTCCGGTCAGCATCATGCCCATCGCGATTTTCAGCGGGATATGCCGCGGCAGGCGATGCACTCCGCCCGCAGCCGCCATCAGGCCGACGCGAGGCTCGGGCAGTCCGAAACGAGCGTGCTCGGCTGCGATGATGATGTCGCATCCGAGCGCGATCTCGAAGCCGCCGCCGAGTGCGAAGCCGTTAACCGCCGCGATGATCGGTTTGAAAATGTCGTAGCGCGCGGTGATTCCCGCAAATCCGCCCTTGCCGCGCAGCGCCGCCCCGATCTCGCCGCGATGCTCCGCGGTCCAGCGCAGATCGTTGCCGGCCGAAAATGCCTTGTCGCCCGCGCCGGTCACGATCGCTACCCACATCGCCTTGTCGGCCACGAAGTCGTCCCACACCTGGTCCATCTCGGTGTGGCAGGCAGGATGCAGCGCGTTCATCCGCTCGGGCCGGTTGAACGTGATGTGCGCGATATGATCGCGCTTTTCGTATTTCACAAATTCGAGATTCATATTTTCCTCTATGCCTTTGCGCGTAGAACTTTCCTTGCTTATCCGCGGTCGATGGTTTCATCGAGCAGCTCGAAGAAGGCGTCGATACTCTGCATCAACTGGCGGCGGATCTGCTCGCGGGTGCCCTCGATGAAATGCATCGTGACTCGGCCGGTGGTGCCGTCCTCGAGCGTTACTTTGGCGTCTTCGACAGCGGCGACGTGCGCCTCGTCAAAAATCCGCATCCCGTACACCAGCGCGCCGCGGCGCGAAGCGCCTTTGACCAGCCGAAGCTTCTGGGCCATCCGGGCCTCCCCTGCGTGGCTAACTCCACCAAGGTTCTATAGCATGGTTCGCGCGATTCGTTGACAAGACCGCGCCCGGCCAAACACAATTCGTCGATGGTGAAAATGTTCCGATTTGCTCCGTCCATGATGATCACCGCGCTAGCCGCCGCGACGGTATTCGGATGCGGTCTGTTCTACCAGGCCAGCACGCGCGTCAGAGCTTCGCGGATGACCGAAAATCTGAAGGTCGGCGAGTCGATGGTCGAGATCCATCGGAAGTACGGCGAGCCGGATATCCATCAGTTCCTGTCCAACGATAATGAAGTCTGGAGTTACGCCTACAAGCCCAACTCGAACGATATGGCGGCCTCGCTCCTGTACACCCAGGTAAAGGAAGGCGATCGGGGGACCTTCGTCGATTTGAAGTTTCAGGGGGGTAAACTCGTCTCATGGGCCGAGGCGCAGCATACGATGCCGCCCAAGCAGAGTGGAGGGTTTTCGGCTGGAATGACCGCGCCAAGCATAGCGCCACCGGCCGGCAATCACTATTAGGCTCGGGCGCCGACGTAAGCCGCCAGGGGGTACGCTTGCAACGCCCTGGACGCATCATGTCTAATTGTGTCCAAGAGGTGTTTCAGGCGTTGCGAGGTACTGTGGCATCGGCTTTGAACAACTATTTAACCGCACTGACTTCGCTGGAGCGCCCGCGATCCAATAATGGCTACTGCGCGTAAGAGTTTCGAGTCGATCCTGCTTGACCGCTCGTGGGTCTCGCCGCAGGACCTCGACAAGGCTCGCCAGCGGCGTAAGCCCGGCCAAGAGCTGGCTGACGTGTTGGTCGAGATGGGCGCGCTCGAACCTCAGCGCCTGGCCCGCGCGCTGGCGCAGGAATATCGCCTACCCTTCCAGGCTCATATCGACGAACACTCGCTCGATAGCACGCTGGTGAGCAAAGTCCCGATAAATTACGCGAAGAAGAACCGGCTGTTGGCTATCGCCAGCGACGAGTCGGGCGTGACAGTCGCGATCGTCGATCCGTCGAACTACGAACCGCTCGACGATCTTCGCCTGTTGTTCGGCGTCCCGATAAATCCGGTCGTCGCACCCGCCGAAGTGATCAGCGAGGCGATAAATCGCGCGTACGACAACGCCAGCAATACCACCGCCGAAGAATTGATGATCGATCTCGAGGAAGAGCGCCTCGACGTGGTCGCCAACGAACTCGCGCAGGAGCCGCGCGACCTGCTCGAGACCGACGACTCCGCGCCTATAATCAAGCTGGTCAACGGAATCCTGTCGCAGGCGGTGAAGGACCGCGCCAGCGACATTCATATCGAAGTTTTCGAGCGCGAGATGGTCGTGCGGTTCCGCGTGGACGGGATGCTGTACGACGTGCTCGAGCCGCCCAAGCGCTTTCAGCCCGCAATCACCTCACGGGTGAAAGTCATGTCGGGCCTCAATATCGCCGAGAAGCGGCTGCCGCAGGACGGACGTATCCGCCTGCGGATCGCGGGACGCGATATCGATATCCGCGTCTCGAGTATCCCGACCGCGTTTGGCGAACGGCTGGTGCTGCGCTTGCTCGACCGCGCGCAGGCGGCGGTGGACATCAATCTCGACCGGCTGGGCTTTTCCGGGGACAACCTGCGCAAGATCGATCGGCTCATTCGCCAGAGCCACGGAATCATCCTGGCCACCGGCCCGACCGGTTCGGGAAAATCGACTACCTTGTACGCGTGTCTCAGCCGGATCAATTCGCCCGAAAAAAATATCATCACGATCGAAGATCCGATCGAGTATCAGCTTCGCGGCGTCGGCCAGATGCAGGTGAATCCGAAAATCGACTTGACCTTCGCGGGCGGATTGCGCTCGATCTTGCGCCAGGATCCGGACGTGATCATGGTCGGCGAAATCCGCGACGGCGAGACCGCCGAGATCGCGATCCAGTCCGCTCTGACCGGCCATCTGGTGTTCTCGACGCTGCACACCAACGACTCGTTCGGCGCGGTGACGCGGCTGCTTGATTTTGGAATAGAGCCGTTTCTGGTTTCGTCCTCGATCCTCGCGGTGCTGGCGCAGCGCCTGGTGCGCAAGCTGTGCGCCGAATGCCGCGAAGCCTATACCCCTACCGCCGCCGAGCTGGCGCGCCTGGGGCTGACGCCCGCCGACATCCCGCATGCGGTCTATCGTGCCAAAGGATGCCGCTTGTGCCGCAACACCGGCTACAAGGGGCGAATCGCGATTCAGGAACTGCTGCTGATGGACGACGAGATTCGCGCGCTGGTGATGCAGAATAGCGACGGCGCCACTCTGCGCCGGCATTGTACCAGCAAGGGCATGCGACTCCTGCGCGAGGACGGCGCCGACCGGATACTGGCCGGAGAAACGTCGATCGAGGAACTGCTGCTACGAACCCAGGAAGACATCGCCTGAGCGCGATGCCTGCCAGAAGCGATGGCGGTCTTTGCTTATCGTGGCCTTTCAGCCGAAGGCCGTAACGTAACCGGAGTTATCGACGCGGATAGTCCGCGCGATGCGCGCGCGGTGCTGCGCGAGCGCGGAATCTTTCCCACCGAACTTTCCGCCGAAGCCGGCGCCGAGATAAAGCCCGAACGCAGCCTGTCGCCGTTTGCCCGGCGCGGGATGAAAGCCTCGGAACTGGGGCTGCTGACCCGACAGCTTGGCGCGCTGCTCGGCGCGGGCGTGCAACTGGTGGACGCGCTGGGCGCCCTTTCAGGCCAATCTTCGCGCGCGAGCGTCAAGCGGATGCTCTCGCAGGTGCGCGAGCGCGTGCGCGAGGGTAGCTCGCTCGCCGACGCGATGGCGCTGCATCCGAAGGTCTTCTCCGAGCTCTATATCGGGATGGTGCGCGCGGGCGAGCAGGCGGCGGCGCTCGAATCGGTGCTCGACCGGCTGGCCGAGTACAGCGAGCGGCAGTCCGAGTTCGTCGCGAAGGTGCGCGGCGCGCTGACCTATCCGGTGATCATGATTTGCGTGGGCACCGCGATCATGGGTTTTTTGGTGACCTACGTGGTTCCGCAGGTGGCGACCATCTTTCAGCAGCAGCACGCGGCGTTGCCGTTCGCGACGCAAGTATTGATCGGGCTGTCGGATACGATCACCGGCTACTGGCTCGAATTGCTGCTTTTGCTGGTCGCGATAATCGCGGCCGTCACCTTTGGCCTGACCACGCCGCGCGGCCGCCGGCTGTATGATACGGCGGTGCTGCGCGCGCCGTATCTGGGTCCGACGATGATCCGGATCATCTGCGCGCGTTTTGCCCGCACGCTTTCGACCCTGCTTGCCTCGGGCGTGCAATTGCTGCCCGCGATGGACGCGGTGAAGGGCGTCGTCACCAACGGCCTGTTGCGCGACGCGATCGAGAAGAGCCGCGAGGAAATTCGCGAAGGCCACGGCATGGGCCAGACTCTTGCGCAGAGCGGGCTCTTCCCGCCTTTGCTGATCGAGATGATTCGCGTGGGCGAGCGCTCGGGCGAACTCGAAAGCATGCTCGAACGGGTGGCCGAAAACTACGAACGCGAAGTCTCTCACTCGCTAAGCCAGATGACCACGATTCTCGAGCCCGTGATGACGCTGGCGATGGCGGCTGTTATCGTATTCATGATGCTCGCGGTGCTGATGCCGATCTTCCAGCTCAACCAGATTATGCAGTAACCAGCGGGCCACGAGGTTTTGATGATGCGAACACGACTGCGCAATCAGGATGGCTTCACCCTGATCGAGATAATGGTGGTCATCATGAT
>DATKSB010000117.1:0-7548 GCA_035531855.1 Binataceae bacterium (SeqCode) | reverse complement strand
ATAGGCCCGATAGCCACTGTTCTGACCGCTATGGGCGTGAGCGGCGCCATTGGTGCATATGTGCAATATCGCCTTCACTTGAAGGAAGTTGCCAAAGCGCCGCCTTCAAAGACGCCTGCAATATTAGGCAGATAATATATGGGGTCAGGTTCCGCGCAGAGACTGCCAATCGGATCGCTGAACAAGCACTCGACATGTGATGAACATGTAAGTATCTTTGACACATGTCCCGCATGATTCAGCTCCGGAATGTTCCCGACTCGCTCCATCGCAAGCTCAAGGCCCGCGCGGCGATGGCCGGCATGTCGCTCTCGGATTATCTGATCGCCGAAGTCCGCCGGATTGCCGAGCGGCCCACGTTGGAAGAGTTGCGCGACCGTATACGTCTGCGCGAGCCGGTCGTGTTGCCGTTTCCGGCGGCGCGCGCGGTTCGAGAAGAGCGCGACGCGCGGTGATCGTGCTCGATGCGTCGGCGGCGTTCGAGTGGCTCCTCGAAACACCGACCGGGGCTCGCGTTGACGAGCGTATTTTCTCGCGTGGCGCGTCGCTGCATGCTCCACATCTGATCGACGTCGAGGTCGCGCAAGTGCTCAGGCGCTATGCCGCTCTAGGCATTGTGACTGCCTCCCGCGCGCGCGGAGCTTTGCAGGATTTGATCGATCTGCCCCTCATCAGGTACGCGCACGATCTCTTTTTGCCTCGAATCTGGGAGCTGCGCGAGAATTTCACGGCCTATGACGCTGCTTACGTGGCACTCGCAGAGACGCTTGGCGCGCCTCTCGTCACCTGCGACCGAAAGGTCGCCTCCGCGTCACTTCATCACGCTCGGGTCGAGGTGATTTGATTTACCTTCGACCCGCGCGAGGGTGCGCTTTCGAGGCGCGCGGCCTCTGTGCTACGCAGCAGTTTCATACCTGCGCCGATCCGTTGGCGCGCTGGAGGATCTTGTGATGAGTGATTTGCTTGCGGAGAAGACCGGACATGTTGCGACGCTCAAGCTCAATCGGCCCGAGCGGATGAATGCGATTAGCGTTGAGATGCTCACGACGCTGGGCGACAAGCTCAAAGAATTCGACAGCGATTCCGACGTGCGCGTGATCATTCTGACCGGCGAGGGGCGCGGCTTCTGCTCCGGACTCGATCTCAAAGACGCCGCGGCCGGGCGCGGAATCGGCGGCTCGGGCGTGTTGTCGTCGGGCGGTGGCGCGGCGCATATCAGCACCTTCGATATTCCGACCGTCACTCTCAATCGTATCGACACCCCGGTCATCTGCGCGCTCAACGGTGCGGCGGCGGGCTACGGATTTGACCTCGCACTCGGATGCGACCTGCGCATCATGAGCGATCGCGCGAAACTGGTTCCGGCCTTTGCCAAACGCGGAATTGTGCCAGAGAGCGGCGGCACCTGGTACCTGCCGCGGCTGGTCGGATGGGCCAACGCCTGCGAGATTGGATTTATCGCCGACGATATCGCGCCCGCTCGCGCGCTCGAACTAGGGCTCGCGAACAAAATCGTGCCGCACGACAACCTGATGCCCGAGGCGCTGGCGTGGGCGGAAAAGATCGCGGCCAACGCTCCGCTCGGAGTGCGTGCGATGAAGCGGCTGTTCCGCCATGGCCTCAGCCAGGACTTCGAATCGCATACGCATCATGTGCTGATGCAGTTGCTGCTGCTGATGCGCTCGGCCGATTTTCGCGAGGGCGTTGCGGCCTTCATGGAAAAGCGCCCGGCGAATTTTCAGGGTAAATGATCGCGCGCGGCCTTACGCGGCGGGCGCGGGCGGCGGTTCCATGAACGCGACTGCCACGCCGTCGAGCGGATCGACTATCCGCGCGATCTTGCCGCCCTGAATCGCGGTCTTCGGCTCCGTCGCCTGCATCCCGGCTACGCGCGCGAGTGCGACTGCGCGCCCGATGTCGGCGCACATGAACGCGAGTCCCCAGCATCCGGGCTCGCCGCGCGCTGGACCGACCACCTCCAGGACAGTCTGTTCGAGCTTGAAGAATGCCTGGCGCGCGCCGTTGCCGACCTCGCGAATCCGCTTGCACGGCACTCCCATCGCTTCGTGCGCGGCGATCGCGTCCTCGAGCACGGGAGTCATCACTACGATATGCTCGAGATATCCGACTGTGTTGGCGTTCGCGCCGAAGCGCGCGAGGTCTTGGCGCCGCGCCTCGATTGTCGAGGCTACTTCGATCGTCGCAGTGAATACGCCGGGCAAGTGTACCCGCGGTTCCTCGGGAAGCATCCGCGCCTGTGCGATCGCGCCGTCGCCGGCGGGAAGCGCGATCGCCGGGCCGGACGCCGCCGCGGACGCGACGCCCCAAATCCACCCGAGCGTTGCGCCGCCGCGTGCTGCCGCGTTTCTGATTGCGTCTGCCAGCGGTCCCGAGGCGCCGGGAAGCGCCGCGCAAAGATCAATCTCGACGCCGCCTGCTGCAATCCGCACGAACGCGACTTTGCCGGCGCGTTCCTCGTTAGGAGCGACCGCGAACCCGGCGCGGCTCCATCGCTCGCGCGCCGCGGCGAGGTCCGCGGTGCCAATCAGAACCCGTTCAACGCAATTGATCTTCACTACTGCCGTCCTCCGTGCCGAAGCTTACCGCCGCGCCATCGCGCGCGAAAAGCGCTCGCAGGCTTGCGAGAGTATGCGGTACGGGCGATCATCATTGGCCGGGCAGCGCATCAGACCGCCCGCTAAACTATTTGTTGCGCTATCAAAACATAGCGTATTATCCATCCGCGTGACGAGGGAGGGCAGGAGATAGCGATGCGAGTTCCGTGGCAAACCGCAAAGGACGAGGCGTTCGAGGCCCTGCGCGATCTGATCAGGCTGGATACTACCAATCCGCCCGGCAACGAAATAATCGCGGCCGACTATATCGCAGAGGCGCTCAAGCGGCACGGGCTCGACTCGACGATCAGGGAAAGCGCGCCGACGCGCGCGAACCTGGTGGCGCGAATCAAGGGCAACAATCCCACCAACCCGCCGATTCTGCTGTCTTCGCATACCGATGTGGTCCCGGTCGAGCCCAAGGGATGGACGCGGCCCGCGTTCGCCGCCGAGATCGCCGACGGATGTATCTGGGGCCGCGGCACACTGGATATGAAATCGAAGTGCGCGATGGATCTGCTCGTGATGACTGCCCTCATGCGTGCGGGCGCGACGCCAAATCGCGACGTGATTCTGGCCGCGGTCGCCGACGAGGAAGCCGGCTCCGATCACGGCGCTCGGTTCCTGGTCGAGCGGCATCCGGAGCTGATCCGCGCCGGGTGGGTGTTGAATGAGGTCGGCGGTTTCACGATCTACATGGGAGACAGGCGTTTTTACGCGATTCAGATCGCGGAGAAAGGATTTGTCACCGTCAAGATGACCGTCAATGGCACTCCCGGGCACGGCTCGATGCCGCGCCGCGACACCGCGATCGGCAGGATGGCGGCGCTCTTGACCAAGCTCACCAACACTCCGATGAGCATGCGCGTGACGCCGTTCATGAAGAAGATGCTCACCGAGCTTGGGGTGCCGCTGGATAATCCGGGTCCGCTGTTTCGCCCGATGATGGGCAACACGGTCACGCCGACGATTTTGCGCGCCGGTTACAAAGACAACGTGATTCCGGGAGAGGCTTCGGTGGTGCTCGACGGGCGCACGGTGCCGGGCGAGGACCCTGAGAGCTTCGTCGCGGAGCTGCGCAGTATCGTCGGGCCGGAGCCCAAGTTCGAGCTGATCAAAACCGCGCCTCCGGCCGAGACCAGTCCCGACACCGAGCTGTTCAAGCTGATTTGCGATCGGGTGGAATCAAACGATCCCGGAGCGCGCGCGATTCCCTGGATGATTCCCGGCGCGACCGACAACAAGTTCTACTGCAAGCTCGGCGCGCAGTGCTACGGCTTCGTGCCGGTGAAGCTCGATCCGCATCTGCCCTTTGGGTCGCTGTTTCACGGCAACGATGAACGCCTGCCGCTCGAGGGCTTCTACTGGGGGCTCAGGGTGTACGCCGAGGTCGTGCTGAAATTTATCGGCGTGAACTTCGACGCGGTCTTCGCCTGATCGGGTTCAAGAATCACGCGCGCGATCACTCGGACGAGCTGGCCGACTGCGCCATCGGCGTGAAGGTCACCAGCAGGCGCGGCGGACTGTCGAGCGGGACCACTTCGACGTCGCTCAGCGGCACGGTGTTGAGCGTGACGGTGGTGCCCTGCGAGTTGCTGGTGACGTCGCAGTCTTTGAAGATCGAGCGATCGAAGACCAGATGATGGTTGAGACCGGCGTCGGGAGTTACATCCTTCAGCATCAGCACCGCCGATGAAAATCCCGGGCTGCTTTCGAGCCGTTTGTTGAACGCCACCGGACCGGTCAGGTCGAAGATCACCGCCATCGGCGGATCGGCGGCGGAGAGTCGAATGGTCTTCAGCGTGGCGGGTCCTGTGCTATCCGCGGCGGTTTTCTTTCCGGGTGCGTCGAGGACCGGCAGCCCGTCGGGACCGTATTTGGTCGCGGTCTGGGCCTGTTGCTGAGCCGCGGACTTCTGCGCCTGCATGGGAGCCTGCCCCGGCGGAGTTCCGGGAATCGGGGTTCCGGGTTCACCTGGCGAGGGGTTGCTGCTCATATCGTCGGCGTCGCGCTGACGCACGATCACGCGATTGTCGGACACCTGCTCGGAGCCATAGCCGGTTTCGGCCAGCACCAGCGGAAGCGGATCTTCCTCGGTGTCGATCGGCTGGTTGAGTTTCTTGAGCGAGGCTTTGGCCCGCGCGGTGTAGGGAGTGTCCGGATAATGCCGCAGCAGCGCGGTGTAGGCCTGCGCGGCGGAATATTTCTTTCCTTCCTTTTCCAGCGCCTGCGCGAGTTCGAACAGCGCGTCCGGAGCGACCGGAGTGTCCGGATATTTTTGCATCAGCTCGGCCAGACGCGACTCCGCGGCGCGGAAGTTGGCGCGCTTGAAATAATAGGTGCCGACGATCATCTGATGCCGCGCCAGCATTTCCCGGCATTCCTCGGAGCGCTCCTTGGCCAGCTCGGCGAACGAGCCCTCGGGGAAGCGCGCTTCGATAATCTGGAAATGCTTGAGCGCCTCTTCGGTCTTGCCCTGGTCCTGGTCCTCGCGCCCCATCTGATCGTAATAGCTCATCGCGATGTAATAGCTGACCAGCTCGAGGTTCTTGCTGGTCGGATGCATCCGCTGGAAGTCGTCGAGAGAGGCTATCGCCTCGGCGTAGTCCTGCTGCTTGTAATACGCCAGACCGATCTTGAGCTCGGCATCTTCGGCGTAGGGGCTGAACGGAAAGTGATCGATCAGAAGCTGGTAGTTCTCGATCGCGGGCTTGTACTCGCCGTCGGCGAAATTCAATTGGCCCTGTTGATAATAGTCCTCACCGGTGGGCGGCTTTTTGAGCGAGCATCCGGCGGCCACAAAGACGGCCAGAACTATGGCCAGCAGGCGCCTCATAATATTCGGAACTGTGAGCACACTAGAGAAGGCTCGGCGGCGATGCAAATTGGGTTCGTCGATCGTTCGCGGCGGACCGATCGAGAAAACCTTGCGACGTAGAGTACAGGTTTCGTCAATTCCTTACAAAGGGCTTGCTCGAGCGCGGCAGCTTGAGAACCGGCTCTTCGATGGTGCCTCATTTCGTATTCCGAAGCGTATTCCGAAGCGTATTCCGATGTCGCGCGCATTTTCGGGTGTCATTCCCGCGCGTGGCTGCCGCGCGAGGAATCCCGGACGAGGGGCCACTGCATGATACGTTGACTCGGAGCATGGCCGCCTCGGGATTTCTCGCCGGTGGCTCGAAATGACGGTTGGTGGATGAAATGACCGGTTCGGCTGACGCGAGGATACCCGTGCGCAGAACCCTCATTCGTCATTTCGACCGAAGGGAGAAATCCCGAAGCGCTCATGCACTCATCCGCGGGTCGCGTAAAGACCAAGGGCCGTGCACCGGATTCCTCGTGCCGGCAGGTACGCGCGGGAATGCCGCAGCAGGACGCGTCGGACGCGCGAAGCGTTCCTCGCTCATCCGCCGGCAACCGCCCCTGGCGGGCGGAAAGTCGCGGCGAAGACCGGCTGGCCGAGTGCGATAAACTTGCGTGCAAACGCGGTTGATTCGGCGCCCGGCGCAGATTCATCGAGCCTCACGAAACCCGCGGCCTCGAGCATCGGAAAAATCTCCGCCGCGTATTCACCGACGTCGGTCGCGACGCACAGGATACCGTCGGCCGCGAGCGTACGTGCCAGCCCGGCCGCGAGATGCGGTGTGAACAGGCGATGCTTATGATGCCGCTCCTTGGGCCACGGGTCGGGAAAGTAGATGTGGTAGGCGCTGACGCTGCGCGGCGCCAGCATCAGGCCCACCAGCGGGCGCGCGTCCATCCGCGCGACGCGCAGATTGGCGAGTCCCGCGCCGCCGCAGCGCACGGCGAGCATTCTCGAGACGACTCCGGAGAGTTCGACCGCGATAAAATTGCGCTCGGGAAACTCGGCCGCGCGCGCGACGATAAAATCCCCGCGTCCTGCGCCAAGCTCGATTTCGAGCGGCGCGGCGCGCGCGAAGATCGCCGATGGATCGATCGTGAACAGGCCCTCGTGCGCCTCAATCAGCACGCTTTCGGCGGCGGCGCGCGCTTCGGGCTTGCGCCAGATCCGTCCTGCTTTTCTGAGCCGCGCCATAATCGGCCCCACGATGGCGAAGCGCGCGCATCGGAGCAAGCAGCCCGCGTGCACTCAGGTGTCATTCCCGCGCGCGTGGCTGCCGCGCTGTGAAGGCGCACGCCTCCCTGACGATCGTTAGAAGACACAGGCTGAAGCCTGTGCCACCTAAAACGAGAATTCAAATCAACAGTCCAAAACACCGAGACACCGAAAAAGAAACCAAAGCAGACAGAAAAAAGTGGGATCTTTCTTTCAGAAGGAACCGCTTCTTCTTCGTGGCCTTCTTTCATGTCTTGATGCCTTGATGGTTTGATTGTGGAATCCGCAATTTTGTCCACAAATACAGATGTGCTATAATCATTTTGTGGAAGTAGCTTATACATATTTCAGGACCTGGTTTGCGAACCTTCCGCCGATGGCTTGGAGCTCACGCTGGCGCCGTTAGATCGCGAGAAAAACTGCGTACCAAAAAAGCGTCGAAAACGAAGCCAATCGGCGAAATCGCCAGCATTTTCAAGGAGTTTATTTTTTGAGCCGCTAGAAAAGATACCAAACGAACCCACTGCGAATCGTCCGAAAGCAAAAATTCGACGCACCGCCTTGCCCAGATTCAGGCAGCACTCACACAGTTACACTCGCGCTTCGAAGGACCTGCCTCTGAAGGTGGCACCGGCTTTAGCCGGTGATTCTTCCGCGCATGCGCCGCCGATCTGGTTTGCGAGAAATCGAAAAGCCATAGACGGAGAGCAGTGCCGTCCGCGATTAATCGGGCCGCGCGAGGAAGGCCTTTACGCGATCGATCAGGGGCTGCAAGTCGGTGTTATCGACCAGCGCGCTGGCCATTCGAATCGGGTCGCCGAAGAAGAAGCGCTCGTAGAGCACCTGCCTGCCCGC
>DATKSB010000116.1:0-9133 GCA_035531855.1 Binataceae bacterium (SeqCode) | reverse complement strand
AAGGCATGATCATTTCGGACCCGTGTCCGAAGTGCCAGGGCCAGGGACGTATCCGCAAGAGCGAATCGCTCTCGGTGAAAATCCCCGCCGGAGTGGACAATGGCTCGCGCCTGAAACTGCGCGGCGAAGGCGAGGCCGGCTACGGCAGCGGTCCGGCGGGCGATCTCTACGTCGTTATCCACGTCAAGGAACACGACCTGTTCGTGCGCCAGGACAACGACATCGTGATCGAAGTGCCGATCAGTTTTCCGCAGGCATCGCTCGGATGCGAGATCGAAGTGCCGACCCTCGAGGGTAAGGTCAAGGCGAAGATTATCGCCGGTACGCAATCGGGCAAGGTGCTGCGCTTAAAAGGCAAAGGTATCGTCGATCTGCACGGCTACGGACGCGGCGACCAGTTGATCCGCGTGGTGGTCGAGACTCCGCACAGCCTGACCCCGCGCCAGCGCGAGCTGCTCGAAGAATTCGCCAAGCTCGACGGCAAGGCGGTCAATCATCCGCTCTCAAAGGGCTTCGTCGATAAGCTCAAAGAGATGTTCGGCTGAGCGATGAAACGCAAACCTCGAAAGTCGGCCAAATTATCGAAGTCCACCAGGCCGAAGAAACGCTCCAAGACCATCGCGCGGCCGAAGATGAAACGGTCCGGCAGCACCGCGCCTGCGCTGCCCAGGCGATCGGCGAAACCAAAAGCATCGGCGCAAAATCTGGTCCGCGATCGCGAACAGATTCTGGCCGTGTCGAAGAAGTGGTGGGATGCGAACCGCACTTTCAGCATCCCGATGATGTGCGAGGCGTTTGTCGGCGGCGACAAGTTCCACGGCTTCAATTTGAACGGCCACACTTACTACGCGATTGGCGAGTGGGTGCAGCTTTGGGAATATCTCGGACACGTGATGGGCCCGGCCAGCGGCTCGGCCGCGATGAGCCAGCCGCGCGACGTTCGCCTGGTTATTCGCGGCGACATGGCGTTTCTGACCGCCGAATCAACTTTCACCGTGAATGTTCTTCCAAGCTCCGACGCGCAATCCGCGGCGCTGCCGCCCGCCGGACAGGTCGCCAGGATTCCGTTTCGTGCAACCGAAATATTCGTGCGCGAAGACCACGCGGGCAATCCGGTGTGGAAGATGTGGCATTTTCACTGCTCGCCGCACGCTCCCGAGGGCGAGCGCCGCATGGGCTTCTGAACTAACGCGCGCAGCCAATCAGCGCGGGATGTGCACGGCTTCCAACTTCAATCCGTCCGGGTCGGTGAAAAACACCGCGTAATATCCGGGCATGTAATCGTACTCGCGCGGCGCATCGGTGATCTTGCCGCCGTGCTTTTCGATTTCGCGCGCGAGCGCGTCCACCTGCTCGCGATTGTCCGCGCCAAACGCAATTTCGCATAGCCCGATCCGATGCCGATGGAACGAGTCGGCGCGATAGACCGCCTCGGCCTCCTGCACCCAGACGGAGCCGCTGTCGCCCCACCATCCGATTCCGCGCTTGGCCCCGTCGTCGGGAAAGCTCATCGAGTTCGGATAGCCGAGCGCCGGCATCAGCCACGAATAGAAGCGCCGCGCGTCGTCAAAGCGGTTTACGTTGATCATGAGATGATCGATTTTTCCGCCCATCGTTAGAACCTCCGGACAGATTGATACTCGCCCGCGCGAGTTATGTCAGCCCGCTCGCACCAAACGGGAATATCCTTTAAATTACTTAAGGTTTCGGTATCCTGGTGTTTTCGATTTGATACGCTTGATTGGTAGGGCTATTTAGATTCGAGCATGCAAAGTCAATGGGAAGTCGCTAAGAAGCAGGTTAGTGCGGACGTGATTCGCGCGCTTACTGCCGATCAGGTTGTTCGCCTTACAGATCTGTCTCATGCTCAACTACGCTATTGGGACAGCACCGAGTTTTTCAAGCCAGCTTATGGCGATGATCCGCGTGCACCATACGGTCGAGTCTATTCCTTTCGTGACGTCGTTGGCCTTCGCACGCTCGGCGTGCTCCGTAAGTATCATGGAATCCCTCTTCAGCAACTCCGGAAGGTCGCGCGCGAATTGAGTCAATACAATGAATCGCCTTGGTCCGAGCTGACGCTGTATGTATTTCGCGGCGAGGTGCATTTTAGAGAGCCAGAGACGGAAAAACTCAGAGGCGCTCTGAGTGGCCAATACACACATGTCCGACTCCAGAGTATTATTCAAGATGTTGTTGCCCGGGCGGAAAAGTTGAAACGCCGCACGCCTGCTCAGATCGGTCGGATCGAGCGTAACCGCTATATTGTACATCGTGCTTGGGTGGTCGCAGGAACACGAATCCCTACAAGGGCGATTTGGAATTTTATGGAGGCTGGGTACTCACGTCAGGCTATTATCCAGGAGTATCCGCTCTTGACCGAGCAAGACATTCGAGTAGCTCTCGCCCACGAAAAGAAGCTGGCGGCGAATCGAGCATAAATCGCGGACTGTTCGAGAAGTGCCGAAACTCCGGTTACTCCTCGATAATGATGTGCCTGATGCGGTGGGCCGCGTTTTTCAAGCTCATGGCCACGAAATAACGCACGTCCGCGACATTCTTGCTATCAATTCATCCGATCAGTTGGTTGCTACAGTCAGTGAGTTGGATGGCGCCATTCTCGTATCATGCGACAGCGATTTTAAACTCATCGCGCCTCGTATCCCTATTGGTCAAAGAACACGATTCAGGAAACTCAGCCGAATTTCGATAGAATGTACCCAACCGCAAGCCGCAAAACGGATCGAAGGTGCGATGTCATTTATCGAAGCTGAGTTTGAGATCTCTCGAAACAGCCACGACAAACGGATGTTCATCGTAATTCAGAAGAATGGCCTAAAGACTCTTCGCTGACGGCTCTCTCCGCATACGCCGGAAATGCCCGCAGATATCGTCAGCGGCCGAGATGCGCGCGCAGCGCGGCTTCCATTACGCCGGGCGGCGGGGCGACGCCGTTGAAGAGCTCGAAGGCGAGTTCACCCTGTCCGACCAGCATCCCTGCGCCGTCGGCCGCGGGACGTCCGCGGCCGATTGCGGGTTTCAGAAACGCGGTCGGCTCCGCGGCGTAAATCAGATCATAGAAAAGGCACTGGTGCGGGGTGGCGGTATAGTCGAGCGGCGCGAAGCGGCGAGTCGTGAGGCCCATCGAGGTGGCGTTGATCACGCACGCGGCGTCGGCCAGGAGCGCCGCGTCGCCGAGGGCGTCGAGTCCGTGCGCGTCGATCTGCGCGCGCCGCCGCAGCATCGGCGCGAACCGGCGCGCCAAACTCGCGGCGCGCGATACCGTGCGATTCGCGATCGCGATTCGCGCCGCTCGCATCCGCAGCGCGCACAGCACGGCGGAGGCGGCCGCGCCACCGGCGCCGATCACGATCACGAGCCGGCCCGCGAGCTCGAGCTTGCGCGCGCGCAGATCGCGTTCGAGTCCGCGCGCATCGGTGTTGTCGCCGATGAGCTTGCCCCGCCGGTTCACGACGCAATTGACGGCGTTCAGAATTCGCGCCTCGGAGCTGATCTCGCCAAGGATCCTGGCGGCGTGTTCCTTGTGCGGCACGGTCAGATTTACCCCGAGAATTCCAAGCGCGGGAATTGCGCGCAATGCGATCTGCAGATGCTCCCGCGGCACGTGAAACGCAACGTAGCGGCGCTCGAGGCCGAGTGCGGCGTATGCGGCGTTGTGCATCGCGGGCGACCTCGAATGCTCGACCGGGTCGCCGAAAATCGCGGTGAGAGAAGTTGCGCCGGAGATTTCGCGCGCGGATTCCACGACGGTCGCGCTCAGGCGCGCGCCCGCGCCGCGGCACGAATCTCGCCGCCGGTTAGAATCCAGCTGTAGGCGAGTCCCTCGCGCGCGAGCGCTTCGGCCGCGCCTTCGCCGCGTTCGACCAGGGTCAGCGCCGCGGTCACGGCCGCGCCGGCTTCGCGCACCGCCGCCAGCGCCTCGAGCGTCGAGCCGCCTGTCGTATTGGTATCTTCCACCAGCGCGGTTTTGAGGCTGGGCTGGAACGCGCCTTCGACCCGCTGCTGGAGTCCGTGCGCCCTGGTTTCCTTGCGCACGAAGAATCCGCGCAGATTGACGTTGTGGCGATAGGCGGCTGCGATAATCGCGTCGGTCACCGGAATCGCACCGACCGCCATCCCGCCCACCTGCTCGACCCCCGCGGCGACCGCGAGCCCGAGCATCAACTCGCCCGCAAGGAACGCCGCGCGCGGCAGAAAGATCGCGCGGCGGCAATCGAGGTAGTAGTCCGACTTCTTGCCTGACGAGAGCGTGACCGCGCGCTCGACGTAAGCTTCGCGCACGAGGATCTCGAGCAACTCGCTACGGTATTGCTGGTTCATGGTTGCGCGCGATTTTATCCGATGCGCGCGCAGGAACAAGAGCGCGCTCGGCGGATGTTGCGCGTGCGCAAGGTTCGACAGACAAACGAAGAGGCGGCCGTGATGCGTGGCCGCCTCAACTTGATCATCGATCGGGTAGGACGCGGAGCTTGATTAGTTCGAGCTGTCTTTCATTCCGGGAAGCGCATGCTGGAATGAGGAGCCGTTTACCGGCGTAACAAAATTACCGGGGTTGTTCTGAATGTCCTCGCGCGCGTTGGGATACTGGGTGAGGAATTGCTGGAACGCGGGATGCTTGCCGACGAACGAATCGTTGGCGACGATTTGCGGATGACGCGCGATCTTGCTCGCGAGCGCCGGGTCGTCGGTCGCGATCTTTCCAAACGCCTTGAGCTCATCCATGTTCAGCCCGTCCTTCGAGCGTTCGAAAACGATCGTCGTGTTCCCCTTCTGTACGACTCCGGTTACGGCCGGCGCCGATTCCTGGGCGAACGCGGGAACAGCGAGTGCGCCCACGATTACTGCGCCTGTCAATAGAGAATAAATTCGTTTCATAAGAATCCGCCTCCTGAACACAGGTGTTACCATTGAGAGGAGCGAAAGCCGTGCCAGACGGGCGTCATTGAGATCGCTCGCAAATTGGGCCTGCAGATTTTGCGTCCGCGCAAAAATTACCGGTAACCTGCGATTCGCGCCATCGGATTGCCGTGCTGGCCCGCGATATGAAGCTCCGCGCGTGCTTGATATTGTCGCGCGGTGATCTTCGCCCCCTTCGTTTTCATCTACGCGGTCATCTTTCTAATCGGTCTCGCGTTTGTGTTCGTACTGATCGAGATCCATGTCATCAACTATGTCTTCGTCGCGCTCGGATTGCCCCCGCATCTGGCGTTCCTCGCGCTGCTGGTGAGCTTCGGCGGCAGCTATTTTAATATCCCAATCGCGCGGGTCGAAGGCGGACCGATGCATTCCGCTCCGATGGTGCGGCGGTTCGGCGTTCGCTACCAGGTGCCGATGCGCTACGCGAGTGGATCGACGACAGTTGCGATCAATGTTGGCGGCGCGATCGTGCCGATGGCGATATGCGCGTACGTGCTGATCCATTTTCCCGCGATTCTTGCATCGGCGCTTCTCGGCACCGCGATCGTGACGATCGTGGTGCATCGCTTCGCGCGCCCGGTTCCCGGGATGGGAATCGCGACCCCGATGCTTATCCCGCCGATCGTCGCCGCGATCGCCGGAGCCTTGCTCGGCGCGGCGTCGCATCATGCGGACGCGGTCGCGTATGTCAGCGGCGTGATGGGCACGCTAATCGGCGCGGACTTGTTGAACCTTCGCCGGCTGCGCGAATTGGGCGCGCCGGTTGCGTCGATCGGCGGCGCGGGCACCTTCGACGGAATCTTTCTCACCGGAATAGTCGCGGTCCTGCTAGCGTGAGCGCACCAGATGAAACGGCGCCTAAATCTAGCGCAACTCCTATTGGCCACTGAACACGCACGAACCGAGAGCGCGCGCGCGTCGGCGTATTATCAGCTCGCGCTCTTCCACGACAACAACACGCGCGAAGCCGAAGCAATTCCGAACTACAAGCGAGCTTTACGCCTCGGACTTTCCGGCGAGACTCGCGCGCAAGCATTCGCGTGGCTCGCGAGCAGCTTCCACAAAACCGGCCGCCCGCGCCGCGCGACGGACTCGCTCGCGCAGTCTCGTGCCGCCACCCGCGACGCGGCGTTGAAGAAATTTCTGGACGATCTCGAGCGCAGAATCAGGCGGGCTTGAATTTCACCAGCGTGTTCTCGGGCGTCACGTCGTCGAAGTGGACCACCACCTTCTGATCGACGCGGACGCTCTCTGGCGCCGCGACGATATTGGTCGTCATCCGCGGCCCTTCCTCGAGTTCGACGATCGCGAGCACGTAGGGTTCGGCGAAAGAGCGATGCGACGCGCGGCGCACTATTGTGTAGCTATAGACCTTGCCGCGTCCGCTCACCTGCTGCCACTCGAGCTTGTCACCGAAGCAGTAGGGGCATCGCGGTCGCGGATAATAGACGAACTTGCCGCAGGCGGCGCAGCGCTGCAGCTTGAGTTCGTGGCGGCGCGCGGCGTCCCAGAACGGGCGGCTGGTAGGAGAGGGCTTCGGAAGTGGTTTCAGACATTCGCTCATGATCTGCGCTCCAGCACCAGGCCGACTTGCTCGCTCATGATTCCGCCGTTGCCGTTGACGTAGCCAAGCTTTGCGTTTTTCACCTGCCGCTCTCCGCCGCGGCCCATCAGTTGGCGAATCGCCTCGGTCACGTGGCTCATTCCTCCAGCGAGTCCTGGCTGTCCGAACGACAACTGGCCGCCGTGAGTGTTGCAGGGAAAGTCGCCGCTGTACGTGAGATCGTGTTCCTCGACGAAGCGTCCGCCGTGGCCCTTCTTGCAGAAGCCCGCGTCCTCGAGCGTGACGATCACGGTGATGGTGTAGCAATCGTAAGGACAGACGAAGTTCATGTCTTTGCGCTCGAGCCCCGACATCTTGAACGCGGCGTCAGCGGCGATCTTGATCGGAGATTCTGTGAGCGACGGCGCGTAGGTGATAGTCGCGTGATTGGCGTACTCGCCCGCGCCGAGCAGCCACACCGGAGGATGCTTCGCGCGTTTGGAGATTTCAGGCGACGCGACGATCACGGCGGCACCGCCAGTCACGGGACTCACGATCTCATAGAGGTGCAGCGGGTCGACAATCATCCGCGAGCCGAGGACTTCCTTGATCGTGAGCGGCTTGTCGTTGAAGGTCGCAAGCGGATTCTTGAGCGCGTTGGTGCGCTGATCGACCGCGACTTTCGCCATCTGCTCGGGCGTGGTGCCGTACTCGAACATGTGGCGGTTCGCGATCATCGCGTAGCCGCAGTTCGCGCCGATATTGCCGTAGGGCGATTCGAATTCGCGCTGGACCGAGATGGTCGGCGGACGCTGGTCGCCCGCGCGATTCATGTCGGCGGCGATGCAGAGCACCGCGTTGCACATCCCGGCATCGATCGCGGCGGCGGCGCGCCAGATCATTCCGGCGGGGCTCGCTCCTCCGATATCGACGATATTGAGCATCCGCGTATGGAGACCCAGCACCTCGGCGGCGCTGGCCGGATAGATCATCCCGGGATCGGAGTAGGGCATCCCGACCAGGAAGCCGTCGATATCTTTCTTCTCGAGGCCCGCATCTGCGATCGCTTCGGCGGCGACCGTCGCCATTAGGCCGAGCGCGGTGGTGGCCGGGCCGGGTTCTTTGATCGGCTTGAGCTCGCCGATTCCAATCGCCGCGGCTTTTCCTTTAAGGCTCATCGTGAAAGCTCCTTGAACATGCGCGTCGCTCTGACGCTTACCACACAATCGTGTCGATGCGTGAAGGCAGTGCTCGGCGCGCCGTGCGATAATGACACGTCCGGTGCGCTCGGATAGGCTGCAAGGTTCGAAGGAGCGTTTTTACATGGCATTCATCATCTGCGACGATCACAACCTCGACGTCGAGGCCGACGGAATCGACGGCACGGTTGCGAAACAACTGATGCTCACCGACTCGAAGCCGGACGCAAATCCGGCAGAGAAAGAAGTCATCGAGTTCGGCAGGATTCATCGACACTGCAATATCCGTATCCTCGCGGGCTGAGCAAGCAGCCTGCGGCGACGGCTTGACGATACGTCGCGCGCTCAATAGATTCGCTTCGGCTCCGAAGAGAGCCAACGCGAGAGGGGGAAATACAGCGATGCGAAAACTTTCGATTTGCGTAATCACACTCGCGCTGTTGGCGGTCGCCATTTCGATCGCCAGCGCGGCCGATTCGGATCGGGCCAGCGTCGCGGCGATAAAAGCCCTCGAGGCAAATTTCCTCGCTGGGGTGAACGCGAATGACTCGGCTAAGATCATGGCGAACTACGAGCATAGCCCGAGTCTCGTCGTTTTCGATCTGATCCCACCGCGCCAGTACACCGGATGGACCGCGTACAAGAAAGATTGGGAAGGCGTGCTCGCGGGATGCAAGAGCGCGCCAAAGATGGAGATGACCGATCTCGTGATCGACGCGGGCGCGGATTTCGGCTTCGGCCACAACATTCAGCACATGACCTGCACCGGGACCACCGGCGCGCCGATGGACATCACCATCCGCGTCACCGACGGATACAAAAAGATCCACGGCAAATGGCTGATCGCGCATGAGCACGTGTCGGTGCCGGTCGATCTCGAAACCGGAAAAGCCGATCTGAATTCCAGGCCCTGACTTCGCGTGCGCGAACTTTCGCGCGATCTTTGATGATCGTGTTGACCCGCTCTCGCCGCGCCCAATACAATGCGCAGGCGGGGTGGAGCAGTCTGGTAGCTCGCCGGGCTCATAACCCGGAGGTCGAAGGTTCAAATCCTTCCCCCGCAACCATTAGACCCGCGTTCCGTTCGTAATTCCCGCATCTCGCCGCGATCTTCTTTTCGTCCGTCCGCTCGGTTGGCGTTCTGATCTTTGATGACGGCGTGTGTCGCCGCCCTGGTCGATTCGCGAGGTGATATTTTGATGTCCAAAAATTCTGATCGTTTTTTTGTTGTGACGGGTGGACCGGGAGCAGGGAAGACCACGCTCATCGATGCGCTGGCGCGGGCCGGGTATGCGCGATCGGTCGAAGCGGCCCGAGCGATCATTCAGGATCAACTCGCGATCCGCGGCCGCGCGCTGCCATGGTGCGACCCCGCGATGTTCACCGAGATGATGCTGTCGTGGGAGATGCGCTCGTACCGGCTTGCGTGCGAGGAGGCCGGTCCGGTCTTCTT
>DATKSB010000115.1:0-3493 GCA_035531855.1 Binataceae bacterium (SeqCode) | reverse complement strand
TTGAAGCTGCCGCCGAACAGCCCTACTCGCATCGCATTACCCGCGTATCCTGCTAGCCACGTACCTGCCCGGAACCCTGGATCACGTACTTGTATGTCGTCAATTCCGCCAGGCCCATCGGACCGCGCGCATGCAGGCGATTGGCCGAGATTCCGGTTTCCGCGCCGAAGCCGAACTCGAACCCATCGGTGAAGCGCGTCGATGCGTTCACGTAAACCGTGGCCGAATCGACTTCATGCTCAAAGCGCGCGGCGGCCGCCGGGTCGCGCGTCACGATCGCGTCGGCCAGATGCGATCCGTGGCGCTCGATAAACGCGATCGCCTCGCCGATCGAATCGACCACCTTGATCGACAAAATCAGGTCGAGGTACTCGGTGTCCCAGTCCTCGGGCTTGGCCGCCCGCGCATCGCGCACCAGCGCGCGCACGTGCTCGTCGCCGCGGATCTCGACTCCGGCTTTTTTCATCCGCGCCGCGAACGCCGGCAGAAACCTTGCCGCGGCCTCGCGATGCACCAGCAGGGTCTCCATCGAGTTGCACACCGATGGACGGCTGCATTTCGCGTTGAAGCAAATCTCCTCGGCCATTTTCAGATCCGCCGCCGCATCGACATACGTGTGGCAGATCCCGTCGAAATGCGGCAGGAGCGGCACCGCGGATCCTTCCAGCGCCGCTTTGAGCTCCGGACCGCCGCGCGGAATTATCAGATCGAGCGTCTCGCGGCTGCGCTTCAGAATCTGCACGATCTCGCGGTCCGGATTTTCGATGAACATCGCCGCCGCGGAATCGAGCCCGGTTTCCTTAAGCGCGCGCGCGACCAGCTCCGCAAGGCAGGCGTTGCTCGCAAGCGCTTCCTTGCCGCCTCGCAGCACGACGGCGTTGCCCGCCTTGAGGCACAGCGCGGCCGCATCGACGGTGACGTTGGGCCGCGACTCGTAGATGATCGCGATCAGTCCGATCGGTACGCGCCGCTTTTCGATCTTGAGCCCGTTGGGCCGCTCCCACGCGTCGATCGTGGCGCCGACCGGATCGGGCAGTGCGGCGACTTCGTCAACGCCGCGGGCAATCGCCTCGATCCGATCGTCGTTCAGCTTCAGTCGATCGAGCGTCGCGCCGCCGCGCCGCTCGCTATGCGCGCGTTCCAGATCGATTCGGTTTGCCGCCATGATCGCCGGCTTCGATTTCCGGATCATCGCCGCCAGCGTCGCGAGCGCCGCGTTCTTCTGCTCGGTCGAGGCGAGCGCGATCTTGCGCGCGGCGGCGCGCCCGGCAGCGAGTATCGCGGCGACGTCAGTTTCGAGACTCATCCGATTTCCTTCAGCAGCACAAAGTTATCGCGATGAATAATCTCATCGGCCAGCTTGTAGCCAAGCAAATTCGCAATCTCGGCCGACCGCCGCCCCATCAGCTTGAGTACATCGGCGGCCGGATAGTTGACCAGCCCGCGCCCAAACTCGACCCCTTCCGGATCGAGCAGGCTGACGCATTCGCCCAGCGCAAACTCGCCCCGCACCTCGCGGATTCCCGAGGGCAACAGGCTCCGCCCTCGAGTGCGCAGCGCTTCCGCCGCGCCGCGATCGACCGCGAGCGCGCCTGTGGGACGCAACGCGAAGGCGATCCAATGCTTGCGGCTCTTGAGCTTCGCGCCCGCGGGAACAATCAGTGTGCCGCATTCGCGCTCCGCGTCGAGCACCGCGCCGAGCACCCCGGCCTCGCGTCCCGGCGCGATCACCGACGCGATTCCCGCGCGCGCCGCCTCGCGCGCGGCGCGCAGCTTCGTTGCCATCCCGCCGCTGCCGAGCGGTCCCGAACCCTCGGCGACCAGCCCGCTCATAGCAGCTTCCGGATCGGTGATTAGCGCGATCAGCCTTGCGTCGGGCCGCTTGTGCGGATCGCCGGTCAGAACGCCGGCCACGTCGCTCAGCATCACCAGCATCCCGGCCTGTACCAGCGTAGCAACCAGCGAGGAAAGGAAGTCATTGTCGCCCAGGCGAATTTCCTCGACCGCGACGGTGTCGTTCTCGTTGACGATCGGGATCACTCCCGCCGCGAGCAGCGCCGTGATGGTCGCGCTGGCGTTCTGGCGGCGGCGGCGCTCGGCCAAATCCTGATGCGTCAGCAGAAGCTGCGCGACGATTCGTCCATGCGTGCCAAACGCGCGCGCCCACTGGCCCATCAGCTCGATCTGTCCGGCGGCGGCCGCGGCCTGGCGCACGGCGATCGTAGCGCCGTGAAGTTTTTTTAGCCGCGCGCGTCCCGCCGCGACCGCCCCCGAAGTGACGACGATCACCTCGCGTCCGCCGGCGATCGCGCCGTCGATATCGGCGGCCAGGCGATCGATCACCTCGGCGCGCAGTCCGTCGGCGTCGGACAGCACCGCGCTTCCGACCTTGACCACGATCCGCTTCACCCGCGGCAGAATTTGTGCCTTGTAGTTTAGCTGGGACATACGGCCGAAACGGGTTCGAGGGTCGCGAGCGCGCGCGCGATCTCCGCGATGAGAGGCTTTAGCCCGAGGCTTTTTTCCGCCGAGATCGCAAAGGTCGGCGCTCCGAGCTTGCGTCCAAGCTCGCGCGCCGATTTGCGCGCTTCCTTGTCGCTTAAAAGATCGATCTTGTTGAGTGCGACGACCGCCGGCCGCTCGAGCAGCGCCGGATCGAATGCGCCAATCTCCGCGCGCACGGTCTCATACGCCTGCGCCGGATTTTCCGAAGCATCGAGCACGTACACCAGCATCCGCGTGCGCGCCAGATGACGCAGAAAACGAATCCCAAGGCCGTGTCCGAGATGCGCCCCCTCGATCAGTCCGGGAATATCGGCCAGCGTGAAACTTTCTTCATCGGAAATAAACACGCGCCCGATATTCGGCGCCAGCGTCGTAAAAGGATAGGCCGCGATTTTCGGACGCGCCGCGCTGAGCGCCGTGAGCAGCGTCGATTTTCCCGCATTCGGCAGCCCGACCAGACCAGCCTCGGCCACCAGCCGCAGCTCGAGCCGGACCCAGCGCTCGACGCCCGCCGTGCCCGGCGTTGCGATTCGCGGCGAGCGGCGCGTCGAGCTGACGAAGTGCATATTGCCTTGCCCGCCTTCTCCGGCCTGCGCGATCGTAGCGCGCGTCCCAGGCATCACCAGGTCCGCGAGCGTCTCGCCGGTGTTGTCGTCAAACGCGACCGTTCCGGGCGGCACTTTCACGATCAGGTCTGGACCGGCTTTTCCGTACTGCTGCTTGCCGCGGCCCGCTTCGCCGTCGCGCGCGACCAGGCGCGGCTGATATTTGAAATCGAGCAGCGTCGAAAGGCCTTCATCGACTTCGAAGATAACGCTGCCGCCGCGTCCGCCGTCGCCGCCCGACGGCCCGCCGAAGGGGCGAAATTTCTCGCGCAGGAACGCGATCGCGCCGTTGCCGCCTTTGCCCGCATGCACAAACACCCGCGCTTCATCGATAAACCGCATCGTAGTGGGGAGATTATAGCAGGACGCCGCGGGTTGAGGCG
>DATKSB010000114.1:0-8317 GCA_035531855.1 Binataceae bacterium (SeqCode) | reverse complement strand
GATTATGGCTGATGGTCCCGCGCGCTGCCGCTGCGGCGGCAAAATGAATCACGGGAAGTCAGGAGCCCTCTATGAGAGAAGCTGTAATCGTTTCCACCGCCCGCACTCCTATCGGCAAGGCATACCGCGGCGCGTTCAATGATATCGAGTCGCCTTCGATGGCGGCGCCAATTATTCGCGAGGCGCTCAAACGCGCCAAGGTCGAGCCGGGCGAAGTCGATGACCTGATCATGGGCGCCGCGCTGCAGCAGGGCACCCAGGGCTTCAACGTCGCGCGCCAGTGCGTGATCGCGGCGGGGCTCCCGGTCAGCGTGGCCGGGCAGAGCGTAGATCGGCAATGCTCTTCCGGACTCATGAGTATCTCGATCGGCGCCAAACAGATCATGGCCGACGGGATGCGGATCGTGGTCGCGGGCGGAGTCGAATCGATAAGCCTGGTGCAGAACGCGCACATGAATAATTACCGCTCGGGCGATCCGCTGGTGCTGAAGAACGCGCCCGCGGTCTATATGTCGATGATCGATACCGCCGAAGTGGTCTCGAAGCGCTACAAGATCTCGCGCGAGGCGCAGGACGAGTATTCGTTCCATAGCCAGGAGCGCACCTTCGCCGCGCAGCAGGCGGGCAAGTTCAACGACGAAATCGTCGCAACCACCGTCACCAAGAAATTCGAAGACAAGAAGACCAACGAGACTTCGCGCCAGATAATCACCCTCGAGCGCGACGAATGTAATCGTCCGGGCACGACGCTGGCCGGACTCGCTTCGTTGCCTCCGGTCAAGCCGGGAGGGTTTATCACCGCGGGCAACGCGAGCCAGCTTTCCGACGGCGCGTCGGTATGCGTTCTGATGGAGCGCAAACTCGCAGAGCAGCGCGGACTCAAGGCCCTCGGAATCTACCGCGGGATGGCGGTGGCGGGATGCGAGCCCGACGAAATGGGAATCGGGCCGGTGTTTGCGGTGCCCAAGCTGCTCGAGCGCAACGGGCTCAAGATGGACGATATCGGGCTGTGGGAACTGAACGAGGCCTTCGCCTGCCAGGTGATCTATTGCCGCGACACGCTTGGAATCCCCGATGAGCGGCTCAACGTCAACGGCGGCGCGGTGTCGATTGGGCATCCGTACGGGATGAGCGGATCGCGGATGACCGCGCACGCGCTGATCGAGGGCAAGCGCCGCGGAGTCAAACACGTAGTGGTCACGATGTGCGTCGGCGGCGGCATGGGCGCGGCCGGGCTGTTCGAAGTAGCGTAAGGAGAATCGAGCATGAAACTTGGAACGATGGCGGCTGGGTTCGGACCGCAGATCCGGATCGATATCGAAAGAATCAAGGAAGCGGAGGCGCTCGGCTACGACTCGGTGTGGACTGCCGAGGCGTGGGGCAGCGACGCGATCACGCCGCTTGCGTGGATCGCGGCGCAAACCACGAAGATCAAACTCGGCACGGCGATCATGCAGATGTCGGCGCGGACGCCCGCGATGTGCGCGATGCAGGCGATGACCGTCGATCAATTATCCAACGGCAGGATAATCGTCGGGCTGGGACCCTCGGGTCCGCAGGTGATCGAAGGATGGCACGGGCTCGCGTTCGGCAAGCCGCTCAAGCGGACGCGCGAGTATATCGCGATTCTGCGGCAGATCTTCGCGCGCGAGAAGCCGGTCGAATTCCAGGGCGAGTACTACCAGATGCCTTACAAGGGCGCCGGTTCGACCGGGTTCGGCAAGCCGCTGCGCTCGATCCTGCACGGGCGCACTGATATTCCGATCTACACCGCGACCATCTCGCCCAAGGGCGTCGAAACCGCGGCCGAGATCGCCGACGGCTTTATCCCAGTGTGGACCACGGCCAAGGGGCTCGAGACTTTCGTTCCGCATCTCGAAGCGGGCTTTCGCAAAGCGGGCGGCGCAAAGGGCTGGAAGAATTTCGACGTCGCGGTCTCGCTGAACGTCGCCGTCAACAAAGACGTGCAGGCGGCGCGCGACGCGCTCAAGCCGGGAATCGCGCTCTACGTCGGCGGGATGGGCGCGCGCGGCAAGAATTTCTACACCGATCACGTAAGCCGGCAAGGATGGGCCGACGCCGCGCATCAGATTCAGGACCTGTACCTGGGAGGCAAGCGGCAGGAGGCGGTCGCCGCGGTGCCCGACGCTCTGGTCGATGAGCTCTCGCTGGTCGGACCGCGCGAGCGGATCATCGAGCGCGCGGCGGCGTGGAAATCGAGCAAGGCGACCACCCTGCTGATCGGCGGCGACGCGAACGCGTGCCGGGTCGCGGCCGAAGCCTTTCTGTAATCAGATCGTTAGATTGTTCCACAATGGAGTCGGCGCGGTGCTCTATTTCACCGCGCCGATTCCGATCGTGGCGCCCCACGGCTTTCCATAGAAATCGGTTTCCGGCACTCCGTAAGCCGCGGTGCCCGCGCCGATCGCGGGCGATCCGGGCATCGGAGTCATGTCGGCGGGCGGATTGGCGAGCCTCGGATTGACGCCCTTGAGGCCGTTGAATTCGAGATTGTTTTTCCAGACCATCGCGCTCCCTGCCTGTACCGTTGCCGAGTTGCGCCAGTTGAAACGCAGACTCGCCCACGCGATATTATTGACCCACACGATGCCGGTGCTGTGCTGGTCTTGCAGCTCTCCGCGCCAGTGGAACTTGTTGGTGGTCACGCTATGGTTCCAGTACGCGGTGTTGTTGCGCACGACTACATTGGACGAATGCACCACGTTGATTCCGCCGCCGCCGTTGCCGTACACGATATTCTCTTCGATAACGCTGGCTTCGCCGTACCCGCGATGATCGGACTGGCTGTGATTGCCGTCGTCGAAAATGATCCCGTTGCCGTCGGTGCCGCCGGGAGGATTGGCGTTGTCGTAAGAGACGTTGTAGCTGACGACATTGTGCGGACCGGCGGCGTGATCGGACGCGGTCGCGTGGTAAATCGAAATGCCCGATCCGCTGCCGCTCCATCCTTTGGCGCAATCGTGGACGCGGTTGTGTTCAATATCGCGGTAGTCGCCGTCGTTGAGCTGGATTCCGCTGGCGGCGGTGAATTTGACCTCGTTGCCGATGACCCGGGTGTGATGCGCGAAGCCCGACGACACGATTCCGAATGATCCGCCGTCAACGACCAGGTCTCTGACTTCGATGTAGCTCTGCGCGTTCAGGTTGACTGCCTGCGCGGAGTTTCCCACCGCGACGATTAGCGCTTTGCCCGGATTCACCGCGCGCAGCGTGATCCACGCTCCTGGAGCGCCCGAGCGGGTGAAGCGCACCGGAGTATAAAATCCGTCTTCAAGGCATACCGAGGTTCCCGGCGCCGCCGCAGAAAGCGCGCGGTCGATCGGCGCGCCGGCGCGCACCACCACCGTGCATCCGGGAATCGACGGCGGCGAGGGCAGGGCGGGCGCCACGCCCGCGCATTGCGAGCATGCCAGCAGTATCGCCACCACGACGCCCGCGCGCGCGTACCATGCGAACATTTTTTTCGGCACAGCTTTCCCCCTCGACAAAATACGGGATCGCGCGGCGCGCAAGAAGACCTTCGCGCTGGCGGAGGGCGATGGAGCGTTGAACCGCTTGCCGCGGCGTGCGAGAACTCGGGACTTAACGCGGGAATCAGAATCAGCCGATGCCCATACAATCAGGACGATGGATTCCGAAAAGCGCGACCGCCGACTCGCGCCGGATTCTGGCCACCCGCGCGCTGCGCGGCTTTGGCGACGGATTGGTCAGCGTGCTCCTGCCGAGCTATCTGCTCGCGCTCGAGTTCTCGGCCGCGCAGGTCGGGGTGATCGTGTTCGGTACGCTCCTTGGTTCCGCCGCGCTGACGCTGTGGGTCGGACTCGCGAGCCATCGCATCGGCAGAAAGCCGGTGCTGCTGGCGGCGGTCGCGCTGATGTTCGCAACTGGGATTGGGTTCGGTTTCGCGCGCGGCTTTTGGGCGATCTTCGCGGTCGCGGTTATCGGCACGCTAAATCCCTCGGCCGGCGACGTGAGCCTGTTCCTGCCGGTCGAGCAGGCGGCGCTGGCGCAGACGGTAGTCAGTTCCGATTTGACCGCGGCGTTTTCGCTCTACAACGTTGGGGGCGCATTCGCGGGCGCATTCGGCGCGCTCGCCAGCGGACTGCCGTCGGCGATCGCACCCCGGATGGGATGGACGCTGGCGGGGGCGGAGCGCTCGGGGTTCTTCGTCTATTCGGCGCTCGCAGTCGCCGCGGCGATAATCTATTGGTCGCTCACTGCGGCAATCGAAACCGCGCCGCTTCCCGCCACGACGAAGCCGCTGGCGCGCTCGCGCTCGATCGTGATCAAGCTCTCGATGCTGTTCAGCCTCGACTCGTTCGGCGGCGGCTTCACGGTGCAATCGCTGTTGGCGCTGTGGCTCTTCCGGCGCTTCGATCTGTCGGTTGCGGCGGCGGGTTCGTTTTTTTTCTTCGCCGGATTGCTCGGCGCGCTGTCGCAGTTTTTGTCTTCGTCGATCGCGGCGCGCTTCGGGCGGATCAACACGATGGTGTTTACGCATCTGCCGGCCAATGTGTTTCTGATCCTGGCCGGCGTGATGCCGAATCTCAAGCTGGCGATCGTTTTTCTGCTGCTGCGCTCGCTGCTGTCCTCGATGGACGTGCCCGCGCGGCAATCGTACGTGATGGCGGTGGTTCCACCAGAGGAGCGCGCCGCGGCCGCGGGCGTGACCAATGTGCCGCGCAGCCTGGCGTCGGCGTTCTCGCCGCTGCCGGCGGGGTTGATGCTCGATTACTCGGTCTTCGGATGGCCGCTCATCTGCGCCGGATCGATCAAGATTCTTTACGACTTCCTGCTGCTGCGGCAGTTCCGCCACGTCCGTCCGTCAGACGAGCCGAGATCTGTTTAGGGCAGTTTATTGTCGTAGATTTCAGCTATTTGTCATTCGTTTGCCAGTATTATCTGACTTATCTCCGTCACACTTGAAATCGATTTGCATAATCATTACGAAATGTTAAGGTTGTGCCGAAATCGATTATTAACAAACCGTAATCTTGTGCCGCAACGCCGAGATTACAAAGTTTGGCGGGCTTATTATTGGCCGGACAATCGACAAACGGAGCGCACCAAGGCAGGGGCGAGCAACCTCGTCGGCTGCCGGATTTTATCGGTGTCGGACCGGCCCGCACCGGCACGACATGGTTGCATCATGCGCTTGCATCGAGCGTCGTGCTGCCGAAAGGAACCAAGGAGACATCCTTCTTCAGCTCGCGGTACGGCCGCGGAATAGATTGGTACGCGTGGCACTTCCGCGCCGCTGGTCCTGGAAGCGTCGTGGGCGAAGTATGTCCGTATTTTGCCGAGCCAAAGGCTCCGGAGCGGGTCGGGAAGCATATCCCCGGATGCAAGATAATCTGCACGGTGCGCGATCCGGTTGAGCGTGCGTGGTCATTCTACCGGATGGGCCGCTATTACGGCGCGCTGCGGCGAAGCTTTGAAGAATCGTTGACGGCGCAGCCGAATATCGCGGAAGGCAGCAGGTACGCATTTCATCTCACCAATTGGTTTCAGGGTTTCGGGCGAGAGTCGGTCCTGGTTACGTTCTATGACGAACTGCACGACAACCCGCAGGCGTATCTGGATCGGATCTGCGGCTTTATCGGTATCGAGCCGATTCGTGTGCGGCAGGACCAATCCGCGAAACGCTCGGTCAACGCGATCGACCGGCCCGCGCGCAACCAGAAACGCGCGCGCAAGGCGCAACGCTTGCTGGGCAGTCTGCGCAGCCATCGCGCTTACCGGACGA
The DNA here is from genome assembly GCA_035531855.1 of Binataceae bacterium (SeqCode). Classification (GTDB taxonomy): domain Bacteria; phylum Desulfobacterota; class Binatia; order Binatales; family Binataceae; genus JBARDN01. The sequence goes on along the minus strand of DATKSB010000114.1, from coordinate 2,550 downwards.
TCGAGCTACTCGATCGAGTGGGGCTGTGGGATTTCAGCTTTGGCGGAGGCGAACCATTTCCCACGCTCGAGGAGGAAGTCGAGCAGCGCGTGCGCGAGCGTTTTCGGCCCGAGGTCGCCGCGCTCGAAGATCTGATCGGCGTCGATCTCTCGCGCTGGAAACGTCCGGCCGGGGCGCGCGCCCTGTCGCATTCGTCGCGAAGCGCCGAGTCGCGCGGCGCGCTCCGCGCCTAGTCGCGCGGGCGCACCGACACGTAGCGATTTCCACGTTCATAGAAACGCCACGGCTTCTCCGCCCACGCGCCTGCATACGCGACGTTGATCCGGTTCGAGCGTCCAATCCGGCCGCGCGGACGATCGTTCTCTTCCAGGTAGAGAACATCCCCGCACAGGTCGAATCCATATTGCTCACGGGTAATTCCGAGCGCGTGGGTCAGCTTGCCGGGCCCGTTGGTCAACTCGCGCGAATCACAAGGACGCCCGCGCCGCCGCGTCATCAGATCGAGCCCGCGGACCGGTTCGATCGCGCGAATCAACACCGCATGCGGCGTGCCCTCGGACGCCGTCACCAGGTTCATCGCCCAGCTCACTCCGTATAGTAAATAGACATACGCGTGACCCGGAGGTCCGAACATCGCGGCCGTGCGCCGAGTGAGTCCTTTGGAACTGTGCGAGGCGAGATCAAGCGGCCCGCGATACGCCTCGGCCTCGACGATACGGCCGGCGGTTTCGCCTTCGGCGCCGCGATGCACGAGGATCTTGCCGATTACTTCGCGCGCGATGGTCAGGACCGGTTGGGTATAGAACTCGCGCGGGAGTTTCGCGGGCAGGTGACGTTTCATCTTTTGGAGAAAGCCTATAATACTTTCGGATGGCGTATAATGCGCCGTGAAACCTCATGGCAAAAGTTGAACAACTCCGGCCCCGCGATCGCGCGGGCGTGCTCGGCTCGCCCGCGAAGGAGATTTTGCGCGGCGAAGGACTGACGAAGATCTACGGGATGCGCACCGTGGTCGATAACGTCGCGGTGCACGTCGACCCGGGCGAAGTGGTCGGGATGCTGGGGCCCAATGGCGCCGGCAAAACCACCACCTTTTACATGCTGGTTGGATTGGTCAAGCCCGACGGAGGCCGCGTGCTGCTGGGCGAAGACGAAATCACGATGCTGCCGCTGTATCAGCGGGCGCGGCGCGGGATCAGCTACCTGCCGCAGGAGCCTTCCGTGTTCCGCAAACTAACCGTCGAGCAGAATCTGCTCGCGGTGCTCGAGACGCTGCCGCTTACGCAAGAAGAGCGCGAGAGCCGGCTGCAATCGCTGCTCGACGAGCTTGATATCGCGAGGCTGCGAAACTCCAAGGCCGGAGTGCTCTCGGGCGGAGAGCGGCGCAAGGTCGAGATTACGCGCGCGCTGGTTCTGAACCCGTCGTTTCTATGCCTGGACGAGCCGTTCGCCGGAATCGATCCAATCACCGTGGTCGAGATCCAGCGCATCATTTCGTATCTGCGGGAGCGCGGGATTGGGATCCTGATGTCGGATCACAATGTTCACGCGGCGCTGTCGATCATCGATCGCGCGTACGTGATTCATGGCGGAAAGATTTTGATCGAAGGACCGCCCGACGCGATTGTCGCCAGCGATCAGGTCCGGCAGGTATTTCTGGGAGAGCGCTTCAAGCTCGCCGAGTGACGAACGCGTCGCGCCGTCGTCTTAAGGATAAGGAGGGTAGGGCGGTGCGGGTCCGAATCCGGGCCCCGGCGCCGGCGGATAGGATGGATAGCCCATGCCGCCGTAGGAGCCGTAGCCGGTGCCGAAGCCGCCGAAGGTTCCGCCGCCCATGCCCATGCCGCCGGTGCCGAACGATCCGCCAAACATTCCGAGCAGCGGCGCCAGCGTGCTGAGCATGCTCGGACTGGAACTCTGCGACTGATAGGACTGATAGCTGGAATATGGATCCTGCGCCGACTGCTGCTGATATTGCTGCGCGTTGCCAAGCGACGGATCGTACGCGTTTTGCGCCGACGAGTTGCCGCTGCCGGACGGCGCCTGCGCGGTGCCCGGTGGACCGTTCGCGGCGGCCAACTCGGGCTGAATCGTGATTCGGTTATCGACTGTCACCGCCGTGTCTTTCATGTACGCGTGAGCCTTGTTCTCGGCGTCCTGCTTGCCGTAGCCGCTGGCGACGTATCCGAACAGGATTACCTGGCGCTGGCCGTCGGGAGCGGCCAGCACCTGCGCGCCGACCAGGGGCAGGCGATGGTTCTTTAGATAATCAGTCAGAGCCTGGCTTTGGGTCTGATCGACGGTCGCATTTTTGAGCGGTGGCGGCGCGGGATGCGGTGTGTAGATCATTTGCGCCGCAGTGGCGGAGCCGTATCCGGCCGAGCCGACCGGTGCGGCCATTCCGCCCGCGGTGGGCGGCTGCATGCACGATGGCAGCGCCATCGCCAGCAAGCTACAAATCGCGGCGTAAACAATCCGGCGCATCAGCTAAAGTATATGCCTGATAAGCGCGTCCGACAATTGAGATGAATTCGCCGAACCCGACTCTCC
>DATKSB010000113.1:0-7104 GCA_035531855.1 Binataceae bacterium (SeqCode) | reverse complement strand
CACGACGCCTGCTTCTCGCCCTGATGCTTTGCGCGACCGGAGGATGCAGCACCGCACTCCTCCGACCGCGTCGCCCAGCCCGACGCTCTGAGCCGATTCGAGCGATCGGGCCGCGCGCAATTATTTTGCTGTAGGCCGTCCGCAGCCGACGCGATGAAATTCTCCTGCCAATCCGGGCACTTTTTGCGAAGCCGATAAACCATTTTTCGGATTTTTACAAGGCTGAACAGTTCAGCCTTATTTTTTTCGCCCCGACATGCGAAGTATCGCATGTGGACGCTGTCTACATACGCGCATGTCCTCCGCCCGCGGATAAACCCGGCGCTGGCCGCTCGCGCATTGCGCTACTTCGCCGTGGGGATTGGCTTTCTGCGCGATCTGCTCGCACCGATAGGACTTCGTGTCTTTGGCGAGGTCTTTGCCGCCAGACGACGCGATGCCGCATCGGCGGAGACGTTAGGCCCGCGCAGACGCCGCTCAAGCAGCTTCGCGAATCCCGGATGATTCTCGATCAAGCGGTCGATCACAACGTCACCCGTTTCTTTTTCCTTCATCGATTCTTCGAAATCTGTGCTCGTGCGACGTGGCGTATCTTCGGCGAAAGCAGGGTTTCGCGATTTGCAAAATTTACCAAACGAACCCACCGCCGTTTTGGCCAGAAAATGCAGTTATTTCCTCGAAAATTCGCCGTTTTTGGCGCGCTCTTTCGAGTACCGAAAAAACGAAGCCACCGATATCGAAGCCACCTCGTCTCGAACCTCGTCAGACGCGGCTGCGGCTTACGCGAAGCGCGCTCGCAGACGTGCGAGGACCTCGCGATGACGCTCGTCCGCCGCTCTGAACTCGATGCGCCGCACGCTCGCGCTCGCATAGGTTATCCGCACCTCCAGATGCTCGAGCTCGCTCGCCTCGATCAGCCGCTCGAACCATTCGACCGCCGCGACTCCCTCCGAGAACAGGTACTCGCGCAGCCCAAGGTCATCGACGCCCGCCGAATCGAGCCGGTAAAGGTCAATATGGAACAGCGGCATCCGCCCCGGATGCTCCTGGATCATCGTGAAGGTCGGGCTCAGGATCTCCTGCTCGTCCAGATGCAGTCCGCGCGCGAGTCCTTTGACGAAGCAGGTTTTGCCCGCTCCGAGCTCGCCGATAAGGCCGAGCAGCTCGCCGCCTTCGAGCACCGAGGCGAGGCGCCGCCCCCACGCTTTCGTCTCGTGCGCGGAGCCGCTCTCGACGATCAGGACGACCGCGCCGCCATCAGCGGTATCGTAATTCGCCACGGGCATAGCGTGATTATATCGCGCGGCTCAATGCCACTCGACACCGCCGCAGATATTGAGCGCCTGCGCCGTCATGTAGCCGCCGTCGGCCGACGCGAGAAACGCGACCACGTCGGCCACGTCGTCTCCGGTCTCCATCCTGCCCATCGGCACCTGCGACACGAAAGTTTTGAGCACCTGCTCGCGATTCATGTGCCGGGTCGATCCGACCATGTTGATCAACCCCTCGAAGAGCTGCGTCTCGACGAAGCCGGGACACACCGCGTTGACCGTGATTCCGAATTGCCCGAGCTCGAGCGCAAGGCTGCGCGTAAGCCCGATCACGCCGTGCTTGGCCGCGCTGTACGCCGCCATCATCGGACCGCCGCGCTTTCCCGCAATCGATGCGGTGTTGATTATTCTGCCGCCTTGCCCGCCCGCGATGATCTTCGGCGCGACGTGCTTGGCGCACAGGAAGGTGCCGGTCAGATTGATCGCGACGGTCTTGTTCCACGAATCGAGGGTTTGCTGTATCACGGGTCCGCCGCCGACTCCGCCGCCGGCGTTGTTGCACAATATATCGACGCGGCCAAATTCCTTCATCGCCGCCTCGGCCATCGCGGCCACTTCCGCCTCGTCGGTCACATCGACGCGCACCGCTATCGCTTTGCGTCCGAGCTTGCGAATCTCAGTCGCGAGTCCCTCAAGCTCTTCCATCTGTCCGAACTTGGCGTCGGGATATTCGGCAATCGATCGGCAATAGTCGCCCGCCACGACGTGCGCGCCCTCGCGCGCCAGCCGCATCGCGATCGCGCGGCCGATTCCGCGCTCGCGCGCGCATCCTGTAACGATTGCCACCTTGTCCTGTAGTCTCATATTGATTCGCTCCCTATTGGCTGCCGCGTCTGATGCTCTGGCGGCGAAACCTCGCGCGGCGATGCCGCTGCCGGTATGTTAGTCGGACCTCGGCTGCTTGGAAATGCAATTGCCATAATGAATGATAACGAAGAGATTGCGCGCTCCGTCGTTCCGGAAATTGTCGCGCGCCCGAATCAGCCGCCTCACTCAGATACCACCGCCGCCGAGTCATCGCCCGCGATGCGAATCCTCGCCGCGATCTCCGAACCGCGCGTCGCGATCCCGCTTCTGCTCGCCGTCGGCGCCGCGCTTTACCTCGTCAACCTCGGCGGCTATCCGCTCTACACCAAGGGCGAGCCGCGCGAGGCGGTGACGGTGTTCGATATCGTACACGGCGGCGGGATCATCCTGCCGATGCGCGCAGGCGTCGAGCTTCCGTCCAAGCCTCTCCTGATGCACTGGGTCGCCGCTCTCTTCTCGCTCGCGGCCGGAGCGGTGACCGCGTTCACAGTGCGGCTGCCCTCTGCCCTATTCGCGATCGCCGGGATGCTCGCGTGCTACGGATACGTGCGCCGCCTCTATGATTCAACCATCGGATTTCTCGCCGCGCTGATTTTAGGAACCACGGTGCAATATCTGCAAGCGGGCACCGGCTCGCGCGTCGATATGACGCTGACGTTTTTTCTCACGCTCGCATTTTTTGAATTCATCATGATCGCCGAAGGCCTGACCCGGCGCCGGATGGGCCTCTACCTCGCGATCGCGTTAGCGGTTCTTGCCAAGGGCCCCGTCGGCCTCGTGCTGCCGGGCATGGTCGCGCTCATCTGGATGATCATCGAGCGGCGATGGGACCTGTTGCGGTCGCTTAGGCTCGTCCGCGGCGCGCTCGTCGTTGCGATTATCGGCGGCGGATGGTACGCGGCGGCGATCTATATCGGCGGCATGAGCTTCGTGCGCAAGCAACTCATCGGCGAAAATCTGGTGCGCTTCGCCGGCGGCGCAAGTTTCCACCAAGGCCACGCGCATCCGTTTTTTTACGTCGAGCTCGCGCTGCTGATGGGCTTCCTGCCGTGGACCATCCTGCTCGCCATATTCGCGATCCAGTCGATCCGCCGTCCGCTCAAAATGACCCCGCGCCTTGCCTACCTGATGACCTGGTTGATCGCGGTGCTGATCTTCTACAACCTCGCGACCAGCAAACGCGGCGTGTACCTGCTCGCGGTCTATCCTGCCCTCGCGACGATTCTCGCGATCTATCTAAAAGACGCGCTTTGCTACCCGGAGGGCAGCCTGTCCTTTACCACCTTCGCCGGATGGACCGCGGGCGGCGCGCTGGTCTCCGCCGGGGCGCTCGCGATCGTGAGCCTCGCGGTTCTGGCGGTCGCTCCAGCCGAGATGCGCTACTTCATGGCGTTCTGGGGAATCAGCGCTCCCGGTTTCGTGCCCGCGCTGCAATCCGCCGTTCGCGAGCGATGGGGTTCCGCAATGATGATTCCGCTCGCGGTCGAGGTGCTGGGCTTCTATCTGTGGCGCAAGCCCGACTCGCTCTTCCGCCTGATCGGCGCAACCGCGGCCGCAACCGGATGCATCGCGCTCGCCGCCAATCTGGTTGTCATCCCCGCGATTGCGAACACGCTGTCGCTGCGCGGCTTCACGATGCAGATAATCAACACTATTGGCCATGAACGTGTGGGCTATCTCGGCGCGCTCGATTACGACATCGCATTTTACAGCGGCATGAATATTCCGATCGTGCACGGAAGCGATCCCGAGCTGCCGAACTATCTCATCTGCTGGAGCTCGATGTATCGCAGCATGCCCGAGCGGCTGCGGCAGAGTTACGTGATCGCGCTCAAAAGCAATCCCACCACCCTCGATGGCGCCGACGTCATTGTCCTGCTGCGCCGCGCCACGCTTGCGCCCGCGCCCGGATCAAACGCCGTCGAGGTGCGCTGGAATTCCTTGCGCGATCATCCGGCCAGCGACGCTCGCGCCGCCGGCAGCTCGGAGATCAGATCGTCGGCGATATATCCGACCGCGCCAATTCTCTTCGCGACTCGGTCCGCCGCGTGGCCGTGCAGGAACACTCCCAGCGCCAGCGCCTCGAACGGCTCCATCTTCGCCGCCATCAGCGCGCCAACTATCCCCGACAGCGCATCGCCCATCCCCGGCGTCGCCATCCCGGGGTTTCCGCTCGAATTGATCGTCACTCTGCCGTTCGCATCGGCGACGACCGAGCGCGCGCCCTTAAGCAGCACCCTCGCGCCGGTAAGCTTCGCAAGCTTTCGCGCCGCGCCGATTCGATTGGTGTTGACCCCCGCCGCACTCGCGCCGAGCAGCCGCGCCATCTCGCCCGGATGCGGCGTCAGCACCAGCGGCCCGGAAGCGCTTGCGGCCTTCGCGGGTCCGAGCGCGGCCAGTGCGTTCAACCCGTCGGCGTCGATCAGCATCGGACGCTCGGGCGAGACTCCCTCGCGCAGCAGCCATGTGAGAAGGTCTTTCGTGTCATCATTCATTCCGGCGCCCGGACCGAAAACGATCGCGCTCTTGCCCGCGATCAGATGCGCAATCGTCGCCGCCGCCGCGCCACCCGCGAAGTGACCTTCGCGTTCGGCAATCGCCTCGGTCATCAACTCCGCCTGCGCGCCGGCGACGATCGCTTGAATCGATTCGGGAATCGCGGTTGTGACCAATCCTGCGCCCGCGCGCAGCGCGGCGCGCGAGGCCAGAATGGCCGCGCCGGATTTTCCGCGGCTGCCCGCGATGATGATCGGATGTCCGAAATTTCCCTTGTTCGCATCGACGGCGCGCGGCTTCAGATACTCGCGCGCGTCGGCAGCCTGATAGAATCGCCCGCGTGGCGCGAGATCGCGAATCGCCGCGGCCGCAAATCCGATCTCCGCGATCTCGAGCTCTCCGCAATGCTCCGCGCCGGGATAGGAAACGTGTCCGAACTTCGCGTACCCGAAGGTGACGGTAAGCGCGGCGCGCACCGTCGTGCCCAGGATCGCGCCGCTGTCGGAATCGACTCCCGACGCGATATCGATCGCCACGATCGGCGCGCCGCTCGCGTTCATCCGCTCGATCGCCGCGCGCGCAACTCCGCGCACGGGAGCGTTAAGCCCGGTGCCGAAAATTCCGTCGATGATAGCGCCCGGCCGCGCGCCAAACGCTGCTTCCAGATCGGATTCGTCCGGCGCCTGCACGATCGTGCCGCCCGCGGCAAGCAACTCGTCATGCGCGCGCAGCGCGTCGCCCTTCAGATCGCTGCCCGATCCGAGCAGCGCGACTCGAACCTGAACTCCGCACTGGCCAAGCCGCCGCGCCGCGACCATCGCGTCACCGCCGTTGTTGCCCTTGCCGCATACGGCCAGAACGCCCGCGCGAGCCGCGTCGGGACACCTCTCGATGAGCTTGTCGGCAACCACCTCGCCCGCGCGCGTCATCAGCGCGTACGAATCGACGCCGTATCTTGTCTGGCTAAGCCGATCGAGTTCGCGGCTTTCAGCGGCGGTTAGAAGAATCATCGTGGCAAACTCAATCGCGATCCTAGCAAACGCACGCCAACGCCGCATCGCGCGATATTCGTTCGCAGAAATGGCATTGGTCATTCACTCACAGCATTCCCGTTCGTCATGTCGAGCCCGGTTCTCCGGTCATGAAGATTCCAGCCCCCCACGTTGCGCGGCACTTTCGGCGAGAAATCCCGAGGCGTTCATGCTCCCGGCTCCGCACACGCAGTTGCCTCGCGGGTCCTATTCGAGTGAAGGTGTCCTCTGCGATGGTCAAGCTGAGCGTCAACGTCAACAAGATCGCGGTGCTGCGCAACTCGCGCGGCGGCGCTCTGCCCAGCGTGACCGAGGCCGCGCGCACCGCGATCGGCGCCGGATGCCACGGGATCACGGTGCATCCGCGCCCCGACGCCCGGCACATCACCACCAACGACGTTCTCGATCTGGCCGCGATGCTCGCGGCGGAATTCAAGCGGGTCGAATTCAATATCGAAGGCTACCCGGGGCCTGAGTTCCTTGACCTGGTGACGCGCGTGCGGCCGGCGCAGTGTACGATGGTTCCCGATCCGCCGGGCGTGCTGACCTCGAACGCGGGATGGAATCTCGTCTCGGGCGCCGAGTGGCTGCGCGGCGTGCTGGAGCGGCTGCACGCTTGCGGTATTCGCACGAGCCTGTTTATCGAAGCCGACCCCGACGCCGCGATCCGCGCGCGCGAGCTCGGCGCCGATCGCGTCGAGCTGTACACCGGCCCCTACGCGCACGCATTCGGAACCGCGGCGGGCCGGAAAATCCTCGCGATGCATCGCGAGACCGCACGCGCGGCGCATCGCGCCGGACTGGGCGTGAACGCCGGACACGACTTGAACCTCGCGAACATCCCGGCCTACGTAAAAGCACTCCCGAATCTGGACGAGACCTCGATCGGCCATGCGCTGATTTCGGACGCGATCTATATCGGATTGGCAAAAGCCGTCAGAGCATATCTGCGCGCGCTCGGCTCGCGTCCGCTGCGTGCGGCGGCGCCGCGCTAAACCGCGCACCCGAGCCTAGTAATCCATGAGCGCGAACGCCTGGTCACGGCCGGTATTCAACTTGAACGCCGCCGCATGGCGCGGCATCCGCACGCGCAACCGTGAGCCGATCGAGCGCGGCCTCGCGCTGCGCTTTCGGCTTGCGGGGAGCATGCTGTCGGCGCTGGGCGCCTTGCAGAAGCGGCGCTACCGGCGCGTGCTGGAACCGATCACTCCGCGGCCGCCGCTGTTTCTGGTTGGACATTGGCGCAGCGGAACGACTCTGCTGCATGAGTTACTGGCGTTGGACGATCATTTCGCCGCTCCCAGCACCTACGAATGCTTCAATCCTCATCAGTTCCTGCTGACGGCGAATCGCGCGCCCGCCGAGAATCGGGTCGTCCGTCCGACCGGCGACATCAGCGTTTCGCCTTCCTCACCGCAGGAGGAAGAGTTTGCCCTGCT
>DATKSB010000112.1:0-7968 GCA_035531855.1 Binataceae bacterium (SeqCode) | reverse complement strand
TGGCAAATGTGACCGAACAGATCGAGTCGGCGATTCGCGAGAACAAGGTAATGATTTTCATGAAGGGGAATCGCAGCTTTCCGCAATGCGGGTTTTCCGCCGCGACCGTCCAGATATTCGAAGAACTGGGCGTTCCTTTTGCGACTGCGGACGTGCTCGCCGACCCGGAGCTGCGCGACGCGATCAAGCGCTATAGCAACTGGCCGACGATCCCGCAGGTATTTGTAGACGGCAAGTTCGTCGGCGGATGCGACATCGTCCGCGAGATGTACGAAAGCGGAGAGCTCGAGCCGATCGTGAAAGCCGCGGTCGGACAATCCGCACAGCATTAGGATATTGGCTCTCGACGCGATAGGGCGCGGCCGCCGACGGTTGCGCCCTTTGCGCGCCGCACACCTGCCGTTCACGTCCACGCATCGCGTCCGTGCTGGACATCGCGATCATCCACTCGATTCAATACCCACGCGCACGATTTTTTGCGCCATATGGGTATAATCGGCGGGAGCGGTTCGGTGGCATATAAGCGTAAACAAACCAGCGACACGAACCCGAGCGTCGAGCGCACGGACCCGCTCGGCGATCGGATGCGCTCGCTTCGCGAGCCCGCGGCAAGAATCCTCGCCAAGGCCGCAATACTCTTCTTTTCGCTCGCGATATTGTCATTAGCTTATCGCGCGGTCGCGCGGACTATTACCTACAACTCCGATAATGCGTGCATCCTGCTCCAGGCGCAGGACGTCGCCGCGGGGAACCCGGCGCTTCGCGGATGGACGCTCTCTAACTGCTCGTTCTATCCCGAGATTGCTTTCTATGCGGTTGCGATGCTGGTGAATCACTCTCCGAGCGCGCTCGCGCGTGGAGGCGGCCCGTTGATGTACGCGCTCGTGGTCATGATCGCGCTCTGGCTTACCGCACGCGGCGCCAGCGATCCGAACTTGTACGCCAGTTATGCGATCACCTTCACTCTAATCGCACTGCCAAGCACGTTGCAGCATTTGTATATCGCGCCCGGTACTCACATGAGCACGATGCTGCTGATATTTGCGGCGTTGGTGGCGCTATCATTCACCGAGGATACGCCTTTGCGGTCGCTGGCCGCTTACGTCATATACACATTGCTCCTGGCCTTCGCTGTGTTTGGCGATCTCTTCGCACTTTATTTCGCGGCCATTCCGATTGCGATAGTCACTGCCTATCGATGGGGCCACAGCTTATGCTCGCAAACGCGCGAGCTGCTCGCGCTTTTTGCGACGCTCGTGGCTGCGACTGTCGGGACCGCGGCACTTAGATTCGTGAGCACCATCGGCGGCTTCAAGTTAATTGCCATTGCGCCTCACTTCATTGCCCTTAAGTCTTTGCACAGGAATGTCTCCGCGACCATCGCGGCGATCGCGAATCTATATGGAGTAGATTTTGCGGACGCGAGCACACCGCTGGGCGCGATGTTACTAATGGCGAAATCGGTGGGCCTGGTTTTGATTCTGGGATGCTGCGCGTTTAGCGCCTACAGAACATTGCGCGGCACCGAGAACCGCACCAACACAATAGTTATGGCGGCAGTCATAATCGACGCTCTGGAGTACGTATTAAATGACAAAGTCATAGGAGTGGACGCCGCGCGCTATTTGCTTCCGTTCGTATTGTTCGGCGCGATCCTGGCGGGCAGAGTCGGCGGAAGCCTGATACGTCCAACCAGGCTATACTACGCGGCTATCGGGCTGGTTTTCTCCGCCTACCTATTCGGCTTCGTTCGCTTGATGCTCCAGCCTACTCTGCTGCCTCAAAGAGAAGACGCGCTGGCGCAGTGGCTATATCAACACGGGCTCGTGTCGGGTTATGGCGACTACTGGCATTCGTCGATCGTCACTCTTGAAAGCGACGGTAAGGTGAAGATAAGAGCAGTCGTTTTTGCCGGGCGTCTCGTCCCATATGCGTGGGAATCAAAGGCGCAATGGTACTCGGCCGATTCCGGAGAGCCCGCACCTAACTTTGTTGTCATCGAGAACCCTAAGAAATTCCTGGCGATCTTCGAGGCGGTCTCCGCGACGCGCACTTTGGGCGCGCCCTACCAGACCTATGAGTTTCAGGGCTACACGATCATGGTTTGGGACCAGGGCAAATGGCTGCTGAACGACACCCCGAACCGCGGCTAGCACTGGAGATATCGCTCAGCCCATCCACCAACGGACGCGGCCCGTATCGACGTGAACAAAGTTCGAGTTCGGATAGTAGCCGACTCCGCCGCGACGCAGCGACAACGCCGCGAGCCTGACCGTTCTGAGGTTGCGCCCCGGTACGTGGATGTCGATCGCTTTCCCCTGCACGTGCATGCTGTGCAGCGAGACACCCTCGGTCGTGTTAAACAGCCTCGCGTTCGTAATCGGAGATCGATATCCGGAAATTACTTCGTAGGGGGCGCTGGTATGCAGCCGCGTGCGTAGCGCGACCAGTAGATCGAGCAGCTTGGGATCGATCGGCTTTACTTCGTCGCGGCGGTAATCGCGCAGAATATAATTGATCTGCTCGAGCCCGCCTGGAACATAATCGCCATGCTCCCAATAGACGGCGCGCAGCCGTTCGCCGGTGTGCAGATTGTTGAAGCTGAGCGAGCGCGCCGATTGGTCCGCGTGATGTCGAGCGCGCCCGCGCACGCGCATCCGCGCCCATGCCGATGCGGGAATAACCATCGGCGCCACGCCGACGATTCCCGCGCTGACGGCGCTCTTGATGAACCGCCGGCGCGAGATCGATTCGTTTTCGTCGATCTGACTGTCCGGATGCCCATCTTTCATTTCCCGATCCCCACTTCGGTGCCCGCTGTGACGTCGCGCGCGATCCCATCGGAGCGGTCCGTCACCTCTCCCGCACGGGACCAATCAATTAGATCGCTCAAATGGTCCGCATCCGCAAGCTTTCGGACGTATCCGATTCCGCTGATTCCTTTCTTGTATGCGTCGCGATTCACTTCCAGGTAAATACGGCCGTCTCCGGTTCGCGCCAACATGATTGGTTGATAGATGGTCACGCCGCGATCGCCTAAATCCACCGACTCGTACAGCGCCTCGACATCCGCCGGATTCAGCCGGACGCATCCATGGGTGTGGAATCCGTAAATCCCCATCGGCGAATTGGTGCCGTGAATTCCGATTGAGGGAAGGTTGATGCCAATCCAGTAGTCACCGAGCGGATTATCGGGGCCCGGCTGCACTCGGCTTAACGGCGCCTTGCCATTGGCGAGCATCTCTTCGCGCACCGAATCAGGAACGCGCCAGATCGGCGCCTCGCGCATCTGGATAATCCTGAACTTGCCGACGGGCGTGCGCCACTGCGGAGCGACACGGCCGACCGCGACGGGATAGTCGCCCTTGAGCGCATAATTCTCAAAGTAAAATAGCATCCGCTGCGGAAGATTGATGACGATTCCATCGACGAACTGAATCGGCACGATATGCCGATTGTCGATGTGCAGGGTCTTACCCGCCGTGATCGTCGAGCCCGGTAGGACGCCGTTGTCAGCCGCGATCACCGCGGCGCCCACGCCGAAATGCGCGCCCAGCCGAATCCAGTTGTCGCCCTTCTGAATTGTATAATCGATGCTCTGTCCTACGATCTGACTGGAAAGCGGGGCCAGCTCTTGCGCATCCGCGCACGGCGACATGCCGATAATCGCGAGCGAAAAAATCGCGACGACAACAACAATCCTGCGCACCCGGAAGCACCCAACCACGCAGTGGAGTATGCCGCCACGATGCGCGCGAGTCGAAAGCGCGGCGGGACGCTACCGGGTGGATTTCTTGAGCGCCTGCTCGACTCCCGGCATCCGTTTCGGCAGCACCCTGCCTTCTTCAGAGTCGTGGAGGAATCGTCCGACGCCGAGCAGCATATGATGCGAATGCGCGTTGCGCACCGAGTTGCGAAATCCCATCTCGTCCTGCGCATTGTTGACCGCGAACTTGAGCATCCTTAGCGTCATCCGATCGCTCTCCGCGATCCGCCCCGCCAGCGCCATCGTTTCGGCCTCGAGCTTTTCACGCGGGACCACGATATTGACGAAGCCCAATCGGCACGCCTCTTCGGCGCCGACAAACCTGCTCTGAAACAGAATCTCCTTGGCCTTGCGAATCGGCAGATCCCATGGGATTGAAAAGTACTGAAGCAGCGAGGGCAGGAACTGCGCGTCCTCCGACGCGACGATCAGGTCCATCGCCGCCGCGAACATCCATCCGCCGAAGATACAGTAGCCGTGCACCATCGCGATCGTCGGCTTATCCAGGTCGCGCCAGCGCATCGTGTTGTCCAGGAACAGCTTTCGCGATCGCGAGTAAATCGCCCGCAGCCCCTTGCCGTACGGACGGCGCGCGGCGTCTTCTTTTTCCTCGGGCGTCCCGAGATCGTGGCCGGAGCAAAAATGTTCTCCTTTGCCGGAGAGCACGATCACGCGAATCTCGTCGTCGTCGTTGGCGTCGGTGAACGCGGCGTCCATCTCCTCGAGCAGGATGCGCGACTGCGCGTTACGCCGCTCGGGCCGAGCAAGGATCACGCGGGCGATCCGTCCGTTCTTCTCGTACTCGATATGCTTGTATGCCATCGTCGATACTCCTGTGCGGACGCCGCGCGTTCCCGGCTCTCGATGCGCCTAACTTAGGACAAGACAGCGCGGATGACCATTGGTGCGCCCGGCGCGCTTGGCGTTGACGCGAACTGTGGGCTAGCTTCGTGACAACCCCTGCAAGGCGGTATTTGACGATGGCGCTGTGGAAACCCGACCAGACTTTTTATCCTTCCGCCAAAATGGCGATGAATGCACCGCGCGAGAAGCTCGGCTACGTGGTGACTTTCAACCCGACGCCGGGCAACGGCCGCCGCGACGCGCTGTGCGTGCTTGACCTCGATCCCCAGTCTGCCACCTATACGCAAGTCATCGGCCGCACTCAGGCGGAGTTTACCGGCGACGAGCTGCATCATTTTGGATGGAACGCGTGCAGCGCCGCGCTATGCCCCTACGCGCCTCATCCGCATGTCGAGCGGCGCTACCTGCTGGTGCCGGGGCTGCGCTCTTCGCGCATCTACATTTTTGACACCAAGCCCGACCCGCGAAATCCGAAGATCGTCAAGATCATCGAGGCCAAGGAAATCGCGGACCGCACCGGCTACAGCCGACCGCATACGATCCACTGCGGGCCGGACGCAATTTATGTCAGCGCGCTTGGCGCTCCTAATGGCGACGGCCCGGGCGGGATCTTTCTGCTCGATCACGAAAGTTTCGAGGTGCTGGGGCGCTGGGAAGTCGATCGCGGGCCGCAGTACCTCGCTTACGATTTCTGGTGGCATCTCGGTTACGACATCGCGATCACCAGCGAATGGGGCACGCCGAAGATGATCGAAGGCGGCGTGGTGCCGGAGTTGCTGCTCGGCGGCAAATACGGCCACGCGATCCATCTGTGGGATTTGCGCAAGCGGCGTCATTTGAAGACGCTCGATCTCGGCGCCGAGCAGCAGATGGCGCTCGAATTGCGCCCCTCGCACGATCCCACCAAGACCTTTGGTTTCGTCGGCGTTGTCATATCGACCAAGGACCTCTCGGCGTCGGTCTGGATGTGGAATCGCACCGGCGACGACTGGTCGATCAAAAAAGTAATCGAGATTCCCGCCGAGCCCGCTGATCCCGCCGTGTTGCCGCCCGCGCTCAAACCGTTCAAGGCGGTGCCGCCGCTGGTCACCGATATCAACCTGAGCCTTGATGACCATTTCCTTTACGTCGCGTGCTTTGGCACTGGCGACCTGAAGCAATACGACGTTAGCGACCCCGCGAGTCCGAAACTAACGGGAACAGTTCGCCTGGGCGGAATCACCTCGCACGCTGCTCATCCGAAAAGCGGCGCGCTCAATGGCGGCATGCAGATGACCGAGCTCAGCCGCGACGGACGCCGCGTGTACGTCAGCAACTCGCTGTATAATTCGTGGGACGAACAGTTTTATCCGGAGGGCGTTCGCGGATGGGTCGCCAAGCTCGACGCGAATCCCGCGGGCGGTCTCGAGCTCGATCCTAAATTCTTCACCAAGTTCGAGGGTGAGCGGCCGCATCAGATTCGGCTCGAAGGTGGCGACACGTCTTCCGACTCGTTCTGTTATCCGTGAACGGCGCGTGGCCGTGGATCGCGGTAGCAGCCCTTGGCGCCTACCACGGCATCGACCCATCGATGGGCTGGCTGTTCGCGGTGGCGCTGGGCCTGCAAGAACGCCGACGCGCGAAAGTCCTTGGCGCGCTGATTCCGATCGCGATCGGGCATCTGCTTTCGATCGCGGCCGTCGTCGCGGCAATCTCGGCGCTGCAAACGTCGTTTCCGTTTGCGATGGTGCGCCCGGCCGGCGCGGGCGCGCTGATCATCTTCGGACTGTTCCGGTTTTTCTGGCCCCGAGCCCATCCCCGATGGGTCGCGATGCGCGTGAACTTTGGCGATCTCATGCTGTGGTCGTTCCTGATGGCGTCGGCGCATGGCGCCGGGTTGATGCTGTTTCCGATTCTGCTCGGGATGAGCGCGCCGGCGGCCCCGCCGATGCATCATCATGCGATGCCAATGCTGCCGCAGGCTCATCCTGTGCTGACGGCCGCGGCCGTCGTGGTTCTGCATACCGGCGCGATGCTGCTGGTGATGGGCACGATCGCGGTCGTTGTGTACGAAAAGGTCGGGCTCAAGATTTTGCGCAGCGCGTGGATCAACCTCGATACCGTGTGGGCCGGCGCGTTAGTCGCGGCCGGGATCCTGTGCCTGTTGATCTGAAATCTCGCAGGTAGCCGCTTTAATTGCCCCCGCGCCCGTGCCAGCATCTAGCGTATGCAGTCTTTGGGCGTGCTGCTGATCGAAGACGAAGAACGCCTCGCCGGCAATCTGCGCCAGGGCCTTACCGAAGAAGGTATCGCTCTGGATTGGGTAAAGTCGGCCGAGGAAGCCGCGCAGATCCTCGTGCGCAAAACCTACGATCTGATGGTTCTCGACATCGGACTGCCCGGCAAGAGCGGCGTTGATTTTCTGCGCGAACGCCGCGCTGCCGGCGACACCACGCCGGTGCTGTTCCTCACCGCGCGCAGCTCGGTGGAAGATCGTGTGACCGGCCTCGACAGCGGCGGCGACGATTATCTGGTCAAGCCGTTCGCGTTCGCCGAACTGCTCGCGAGAATTCACGCACTGGCCCGCCGGCGGCCGGCGGCGCGGACTCCGGTGCTCAAGGTCGGCGATCTTGAGTTCGATACCATCAAGCGCCGCGCCAAACGCGCCGGCAAAGCGATCGCGCTTTCGCCTAAAGAGGCGATGCTGCTGGAATTGCTGATGCGCCGCGCGGGCGAAACCGTCACCCGCGACATGATCGCCGAGTCGGTGTGGGATTCCGATTACAACGTCTTCACCAATCTGATCGAGGTGTTCGTCAATCGGCTGCGCCAGAAGATCGACGACGACGCGAAGAACTCGATGATCACCACCGTGCGTGGCGTTGGCTACATGATGCGCGCGGGCTAGCCGCCGCGGGTGTTGGCGGCCTCAATGAGCATCCGGCTCCGGCTCACGATCTATTGGGCGCTCGTGCTCAGCGCGATCCTGCTGATTGCCGCGCTCGCCGCGCTCAAGCTCTTCGAGCGCGAACAGTACGGCGCTCTGCACGCCGCGCTGATCGAAGAAGCCGACACCAGCGCGCACGAACTCGCGGTCGCCGACGGTCCGCGCGCCGCGGCGCTACTGCGCGGCCTCAGCCTCGAACGCGACCTGGGTCCGCGCCGCCGCGTCGTGCTGATAACTCAAGCCGGCGTTGTCGCCGACTTCGGCAGCCAAGCCATCCAGCTCCCGAAAATCCCGGTGGGAAGCCGCTTTCGCGGAATCTCGCGCGTGGCCAAGGACAATTTCAGCTTTGCGATCAAACCGCTGATGTTCTCGGGCGAGGATGCGCTCCTGATGGACGGCGCCGACGTGACTC
>DATKSB010000111.1:0-8144 GCA_035531855.1 Binataceae bacterium (SeqCode) | reverse complement strand
CCCTCTCAGTATGGTACTCTCCGGGAGTATCAGGCGGAAGAGGAGTAAGGCGATGCCCGAAGCCAAAGCGTTAACACCTTCGCAGGCGAAGAAGAAATCCCACCCGCGCGCCGAGCGGCTGGCGCTTGACCTGGCCGCGCGCCTGGAGCGCGCCGAGGGCCAGTTGCGCGGCATCAAGCGCATGCTTGGCGAAAACGCCTACTGCATCGATGTCCTGCAGCAAATCTCGGCAGTGCGGCGCGCGCTGGACCGGCTCGCGCTGCTCATAGTCCGCGATCATCTCGAGAGCTGCGTGAGCGACGCGATCATGCGCCGCGACGCGCAAGCCAAAATCAAAGAACTGGTCGTGACTCTCGACCGGTTCCTGGCTTGAACGGATCCGAAAATCCCGCGGCGGAAAGCCCGCCCCGGCGGCGCTCGCGGCTCGCCGGCGAAATCGGCGCGCTGGTTTACATCGCGATTGTCGCGCAGGTGGCGTTCGCGACCGGGGCGGTTTACGTGATGTTTCCGGAGCTCGGAGCGCTGTCGCACGATGTCCTGACGCGGCCGCGCGGAAGCTGGGCGCGCGCACCGGTCGCGCTGGTCGTGACACCAATACTCACTGCGATCATCGGTATAATCGTGACCCGAACTTTGCTCTACGGATTTTTCTCCGTGATGCTGACGGTGGGCGGCGCGCTGATTGTGATCGCTGCGACGCGCTCCCCGATCGCTCCTGCGATCTCGGCCGGATTGCTGCCACTGGTGCTCGGAATCAAGAGCTGGTGGTATCCGCCTGGCATTCTGTTCGGCACCGCATTATTGGCCGCGCTTTCGATTGGATGGAGCTATCTGGACTCGCATCGCGATCCAGCGCCGCGCGACGACGACGCGGACGACGACGCGCAAGTCGTCGCGGACGCCCGCGACGACGCGCTTGAGTCGGCGCCGTCCGGACTGCGATGGCTATGGGCGCTGTCGCTGTTCGTCGCGCTAGCGATGGTTGCGGTCGATCTTAGCGGGTTGCGCTTCATCCTGTTCCCGCCGCTGGTGGTGATCGCGTACGAGATGCTCGGGCATCCGGAGGTTTGTCCGTGGGCTCGGCGTCCGTTGTCACTGCCGATCGCCTGCTTTCTTACCGCGGGGGGCGGCTTCATCTGCCTGCGGGCGTTCGGGGCGAATGCGGCCGCCGCGACGGCTGCGATGGTCTGGGGTATCGTGATTCTACGCTCCTTCGATTTGCACATTCCGCCCGCGCTGGCGATCGCGATACTGCCGTTGGTGATGGATCATCCGACGATCCTGTATCCGTTCTCGGTCGGGATCGGGACTGGATTGTTGACCATCTGGTTTCTGAATTACGCGCGGCTCTTCAACGCGATCTCGCGCGGTGCTTTGCGGATGAAACAGATCGCCGCGAACAATTCGGGCGCCGGCTGAAGCCGCAATCGCTATTGCGCCACCGGACTGAACCGCGCGCGCCATCGCGCACGAAACCACGGCGCTCCGTCGCGAGTGCCGTCCACGCTGGCCGCGACCGCCATCGATCCGTTTTGGATCCGGCAATCCAGCATCGTGGTTTCATCGACGTGAAAGGTTCCGCCGTTTTGGCCCGGTTCGACTCGAAACTCGTCGAACCCGAGCTGCGAGCGCAGCCGCGCGTAAACCCGGCCGTCGGTCGCAAGCGTCTCTACCTGGCCGTGCGCGTGGATGATCTTTTCGGTCGGCGCGATTCCGGTTTCGCTGAAGGTCAGCTTGAACGGGCCGTCGCCGATCCTTTGATAGCAAAGCCTGTAGGTTTTCGGCGTCCAGTAGCCAACCTTGTGTCCGCCGGGCAGGCGCTCGAGCGTATCGAGCAGTCCGACTTCGCCCTGCCAGCATCCGCGAAACACCGCTGGCAGAACCGCAACGGTTTGCGTCATCATCGGCGGCGGCGCGATCACGCTCGGCGCTGCGGATGGTGCCGGCGCGGATACTTGCGGCGCCTGAACCTGCGCGGGCGCGAGTTGTAGCGTGGCGCCTTCGGGCAATGCGGGCGTGGCCGTCGATCGGGCGCGCGGCGCGAAGCTCGGCGCGTTCTGCCCGCCGCCGGGCACTTGCATCAGCGTTTGTGCAAGCGCGCCACCAGTCGCGAAGACGAGGATCAATCCCGTGGCGGCTGCAAACCGCGACGTAAACCGCATAGACCCGCGAATAGTGCGCATGTACGATTCTGGCATCCGCATCCGATGGCGTCATCCATGAATGAAAAGCCGTACAATTTCGAAACCATATGGTCCCAGTCGCAGGTTCCCGCGACTGGACGGCGCGCCGAGGCGCATCGGATCGCCAACGCGATGCGCCGCGTGATCGATCATCTGGTGCAGGTCGCTGCGCCCGAAGAGGATCTTCGCGCCGCCGCCGACGCGCTGGAGAAATATGCCGATCGCCTTGCGCAATATCCAACCACCCGGGTGTACGAAGGCTGGGCGGAAGCCGCCAACGCGGGTGATACGCACGTATTTTTCGATCACAGCCCACTCATCGGGATGGCGAATCCGCTCGCACCACCAATTCGGCTCGCGGTGATCGGCGATCGCGTCGAAGGCCGCGCGACTTTCGGCGTCGCATACGAGGGCCCGCCCGGCCACGTTCACGGCGGTTATCTCGCCGCGGCGTTTGACGAAGTGCTGGGGATGGCGCAGTCGCTGACCGGGAATCCGGGCATGACCGGCACGCTCACCGTGCGCTATCGGCGGCCAACTCCACTGCTCAAGGAGCTGGTGTTCGACGCGCGGGTCGATCGGGTCGAGGGCCGCAAGATTTTCACGCTCGGGACCGTCTCGTGCGAGGGCAAACTGACCGCCGAGGCCGAGGGGTTGTTCATCGCGGTCGGCCACGAACGATTCATGGCGATGGCGTCGGCATTCTCGCGCGACGATTGAGTCTGAAATTATGTGGCTCGATCGATCCGGCTCGCCTGATATCGTGGGTGTATGAAACAGAGTTCCTCCATTTGCAGCGGTATAATTGTCGGAGCCGCGATTGGCGCAGCAATCGGTTTCACCCTCCAAAATCTTGGAGTCTGGCTCGCGATCGGCGCGGCGGTAGGACTCCTGATCGGCGGAGCGGTCGGCCGCAAACGAAGCCTCAAAGTCTAATCAGTCGGGTCGAATCAATCCCGACAGGCCCGCGAACAGAAGCGGCGTCAGAATCCATCCGGCGAGAATATGCATCCACAGGTACCATCGCAGCAGCGTTGCGGTGACAGTTCCTGAACCAGCGGAAGATTGCGCGGCACGTGCGCGCGCCGGATGGCGCGGGTTCGGACGCCAGAACATGCCTTGGTGAAGATCCACCACCGGCAAAAAATTCTCGAGCGAATAAACCAGCGCATTAAACGGCGGATAATGCCGCGGGGTATCGCCCGATTGCTCGAAGGACTGGTAGGCGGACGGCTCAGTCGGCGTGATCACGCGCAATCGATAACCCGCGTCGAACAGAAGCGTGCCCAGGATCACGAATCCTCCGATCCACCAGAGCGCCCGCAGCGGGTCGTAGCCGTAGCCGATCGTCGCGTCGAGCATCAGGTTCCACGCGCGTTCCGGCGCGCTCAGATTCCCGAAACGGCGCTGCGCGACGCGCTGGGCGATCAGCACCTCGACCGCGCCGTCGTCGCGGCCTTCTTCGCGCAGCACTTGCGCAAGCTGCCGGTAAGGACGCGGGCGATATCCCACGGGTTGCCGCGCAAGCCACTCAAGCCGCTCGGCGGCGGTGGCAGGACCGCCGATAATCGCGTTGTAAACGAACCCATTCACGTCCAGGTTTCCAGCCGCCGGCCAACTCTCGCGATCGTCGTAAATCGCCTGCGCGGTGGTGTCGGCCAGATTAAGGACCGTCTGCTGTGTATGCTTGATTCCGTCCCAGTAAAGCGGTCCGGAGATTTGCGCGCGACCGGCGTCGAGACCGTTTACGCTGGCTCCGAAAAAATTCGCGTCCTTGAAGCTCAACGATTGGCCGATTCGCGCGAGCCTGAAATCAACCGTCCCATCGGTCGCGAAACCCTGATCAAATTCCGCGTCGCCGCCGATTCGCGCTTCCTGCGCCGAGATAGAGTCTGTATCCGCGCCGCTAACGTGCGCGCCCGACAAATCCAGGCTACCGCTGATCCGCGTCCGGAAGATGCTTAGGTTCGCGTAGCGCCCAAATTGCAGCTCGAGATCGCCGCCGACCGTCGCCACATCCGCAGTGACCGCCCCGGTGCGGCTGGCGCGCAGATCGAGACTGCGCAGGTTCGAATTCGACGCGTCGATTCCGTCGGGAATGTAGCATTCGAAGATCGTGATCGGCTTGTCGATTTTAAGATACGAAAAATCCATTTCGCCCGAGATTCGCGCGCCCGCAATTCCCAGTCCGCTCTGATCCATCAGCGGATACGCCTGTGGATCGGCATAGAGCCAGCGCACAATTTCGGCGCGAACCGTACGCTCGGGTCCCCATTTTTCGGCCTGCGCCACATCGTTGGCCGGGTTGTCCTGGCCGGCGGCCGGACCGAGCCACTTGAGCTGGCGCTGCGGCGCCGCCCGCACCGTCATCCGTTCGGCCGCGCTCAAGGCGCCAAAGCGCTGGGTGGCAGACTGCTCCAGCCGGTCGGCGGCGACGAGCGCCGGATCGCGCGCGGCCGCAGGCGCGGAAGCGGCGCATGCGGATCGCGCGATCGCCGCGCAGATTATGGCTGCGACCAAAGACCCGCGAACGATCGCGATTTTCGGATTGCGCAAAGCGAATTGACCGTCAGGCGGCGGCCATCTCAAGCCATCGGCGATCGAGTTTCGTCGTCGGACTCGCGCCGACATAGTCGGTGATCGCGGCCGCCGCGTCGCGCATGCGCCGGGCCTTAATCAGGCTCATGAAACGTGATTCGTGGAAGACGCCGCGCTGCTCGTCGCTGCCACCGCAGATCGCGATCTCCGGCAGGATCGCGCCGAGCAACTCGGCTGCGCGCTCGAAGTCGCCGCGCGCGTAGGCGACGCATCCGCGCGCTTCGGCCATCCCGGCCTGATTCCAGACTCGCGCGGCGGCGCCGCTTAAGCCCTCGGCATGGCGGCGCATTTCGTCGAGCGCGCGATCGACTTCCGCCGACTCGCCCGCGCGCTCGAGCGCGAACAGATAGATCGAGTTCAGGAACGGAAAGACGTGCTCGCGCGCCTTGGCGCGCACCCGCGGCGCAATCTCGCGCCAGCGTCCGCCAACGTCCCCGCCCGCCAACTCGACGTACCACAGCAAAAGGATCGCGTCGGTATGCTCGACGACAGCGTCGGGCTGAAAGCCCCAGATATGCCGGCGGTAGGCGTCGAGCACGCGGCCGAAATCCAGCTCGGTCCGATACATCGTCGCCAGATGGAACGTGTTGTGCGACTGGATGTATTGCCCGAAGAGGTCCCAGGTGGGCGCGTAATGTTCCAGCCCGGCGACGCCTTCGGCGACTCGCGAATCTCCGGCCCACACGTGCGCAAGGCAATGCTGCGCCCACATCGTGAGCGGCTCCTGCTCGAGCGCCTGGACCGCCAGCTCTTCGGCCCGTGGGCGCATCGCGTTGAGCTCGCACGCGAACGCGAGCATCGCCTGCGCGTGGCTTGAATCGCGATTGGCAGGCGCGATCTTTTCCATCAAGCCGAGCTGGCGCGCGGCCAGTCCAGTTTCAAAAAAATGAAATTCCGCAATTTTCGCGGCGAGCAGATCGCGCGGCCACCTTTCGGCGATCTGCTCGTACAATCCAAGTGCGCGCACAAAGTCGCCGGCGCATCCCGCGCCCACCGCGTCGATAAAAATCCGTTCGCGCTCGGTCAGATCGTCCATCCGTTCGCGCGCCCGCGCCAGATACAAATTCCCGCGGCGCGCTAGCACCGTCGATTGCGAAAGGGCGAACAGAGAAGCCGCGCACGCTTGCAGCATCGCGCAGTCGCGATGCGTGTCGGCGGCGGCGACGATCGCGTCCATCCCGGGCTTTAGCGCGATCGCGGCATCGGTATAGCGATCGATCGCGGCGACCGCTTCGTCGGAGGTCGCAGTGACCGAAAGGCCGCGCAGATCGGTTCTAAGGTCGGTTCGCATGATGGCTTGCGAAGCGGTCCGAGCGGGCCGCGAGCGCCTGTCACGAGGATAGCCAGCCCCCAGCGCATATGCTAGCTTGGGGCGTTCTGATTGAGTTTTCCGGAGGCGCTCGCGCAAAAACCCATGTTGGCCATCGAACGAAATAAAGCGGTGTCGGCCCGTGGGTGCGCGTTCCTCCTGCTTCCTGCCCATTAAGTAGCATCAGAAACAGGAATTAAAAGGCGGCCCCGGGTGCATCAAGCATCCGTAGCCGCCTTTTTTTATTTCGCCGTCGGTGCTGAATTTGCGGCCCTCAATCTAAGCACGCCAGGAGACGATTCAAATGCTGGTTGAAGTAAACCATCTGACCAAACGCTTCGGGAATTTTACCGCCGTGGACGACGTGAGCTTTGGAATCGAGCCGGGCGAGATTATTGGGATGCTGGGGCCTAATGGCGCGGGCAAGACCACGACCATCCACATGATCCTTGGCCTCATCACGCCGAGTGCAGGCGAAGTGCGGATTTTCGGCCACGATATCCGGACGCATCGCGAGGAAATTCTGCAGGCGATCAACTTCACCTCGCCGTACGTGGCGTTTCCCTACCGGCTGACGGTGCTGGAGAACCTGCTGGTGTTCGCGCGGCTGTATAACGTGCCGCGCCGGCGCGAGAAGATCGACGCACTGCTCGAAACCTTCGGCATCACCGGCCTGCGCGACAAACCCGTGGCGCGGCTGTCGTCTGGCGAGAACACGCGCGTCGGGCTGGCCAAAGCAATGCTCAACGATCCGCGGCTCCTGTTGCTCGACGAGCCGACCGCGTACCTCGACCCGGAAATCGCATGGCAGGTGAAGGAAATGATGATGCGCGTGCAGCGCGAGCAGGGCACCACCATCCTGTACACCTCGCACAACATGGCCGAGGTCGAGCAGATGTGCAGCAGGATCGTGTTTCTCAATCACGGCCGCGTGATCGCGCAGGGCAGCCCGATCGAGATCACGCACACGATTCTCAAAGAAAAGCGCGACGAACCCGCGCTCGAGGAAGTCTTCCTGCGAATTGTGCGGGAAAGGATTAGCGCATGAAACTGCATCGCATAATGGCGGTAATTGTTCGCCACTGCTACGAGGCGCGACGCAACGTCGATCGCTTCATGGACATGGTTTACTGGCCGGTGCTCGATATCATCCTGTGGGGTTTCTTCACGATCTATCTGAGCCAGGGCAATCGCCTGCGCCCGGACTTGGTGAGCTTTCTGCTCGGCGCGGCGATCCTGTGGGGCATATTCTTCGCGTTCCAGCGCGACATGACGGTCGGTTTTCTCGACGAGCTATGGGCGCGCAACATGATCAACCTGTTCTCCTCGCCGCTCGGCGTATGGGAATACATCACGGGGCTCATCTGCGTGAACGTGGTGAAGGTGATCGTCGGTTTCGCGTGCGCCAGCGCGATCGCAATGGTGGCGTACAAGTTCGATATCGTGCCGCTGCTGGGCGCGTTTCTGCCCTACATGCTGAACCTGATTCTGTTCGCCTTCGCGATCGGAATCATCATGGCCGGTCTGATCGTGCGCTACACCACGCGAATCCAGACGCTGGCGTGGAGCTTCGCCGGGCTGCTTCAGCCGGTATCGTGCGTGTTCTATCCGATCAAATCGCTGCCGCGGGCGCTGCGCGCGATCGCCTGGATGCTGCCGACGACGCATGCGTTCGAAGGGATGCGCCAGGTACTGGCCGGCGGCGGATTCTCGCGCGTCCACTTCTGGTGGGGCATCGGCCTGAACGCGAGCTACTTCGCCGCCGCGATCCTGTTCTTCAACTGGATTTTCGCCTCGGCCCGTAACAAAGGACTGCTGGTGAAGATCGAATAGGTTTCCAGTATGGCGGCGACAATACCAACTGAGCCGCGCGAGAATGCGGCGGGCGCGGCGCGATCGCTAATCCGGCGCTACTGGAGCGTGTGCGCGCTCTATGGCTTCGCTCCGTCCTTTATCTTCGCGGTTTATCCGTTATTTCTGCGCGCGCGCGGACTCAACCAGTTCCAAACCAACCTGGTCGCGGCATCCTACCTGGTGGTGGTGTTCCTCACTGA
>DATKSB010000110.1:0-11807 GCA_035531855.1 Binataceae bacterium (SeqCode) | reverse complement strand
AGGAACTGCGCTCCATGCTTGAGCGCGCTCGCGCGATAGTGCTGCTTCAGCAGATTCGGATTGATTAGTCCGTCTTTGGGCGAGAATGTTGCGCCGGCGATCCCGTCGAGCTTGTCGATCTCCGGAACTCGGCGCGCGACCTCCGCAGCCGACAGAGTTTCGATCGGATGCCCCAGGCTGCGCTGCAAATCGACGTGCGCGAGCGCATCGGGCCAGGTCGCCGAATCACGGAGCCACAGATATCCCTTCTGCCGGAAGCCGACCTCGCGCGCTATCGACTCGTAATACTCGATCGAGGCACGGCACAACCGGATATTGACCGCCTGCCACCAGGTTGCACGGACGCCGCCGGCGTTCTTCTCGCTCGAGCTCAGGCGCCCGCTCAAATCGAGATCAACCGCGAGCGTCTTGAGCCCGCGCCGCGCGAGTGCCATCGCAACCGAGCTGCCGATAATCCCGGCGCCGATGAGGCATACGTCGAATCGCTCACCTGGCTTCATGAGGCTAATATATCAGGCTCCATTCGGCGGCATCAGGACAGCTTTGCGCGCAGCGCCACGACCCTCTTGTGCGGGCGCGCCGTTACCTGCCAAGTTTGAAATCAGTATGTGTACGCTAGCGATCTATTACCGAGTTGCGCCCGAGTGGCCGGTCGTTATCGCCGCTAATCGCGACGAATTCCTCGACCGCCCCGCGATGGACCCGACCGTGCTGAACGACGACCCACAAGTGGTCGGCGGCAAAGATCTGCGCGCCGGAGGCACTTGGCTCGGTCTCAGTGAGAACGGTCTCGTGTGCGGTCTCCTCAATCGACCTGTGGTCGATGGCGGCAACTCTGGCGCGCGCTCGCGCGGACTGCTCTGCCTCGACGCGCTGCGCAGCTCGACCGTGGCGGAGGCAGCACGCTTCGCGGCAGCCGAGAATGGCGCGAACTACAATCCGTTCAACCTGCTGATCGCCGCGCGCGACGCGGCGTTCGTCGCGTATAACCGCAACGGCGAAATAGAACTGGTCGAGTTGAAGCCGGGACTTCATATGCTCTCGAACCAGAATATCGATGACTTCGAGTGCCCGAAGATCAGCCGCTCGTATGGCCGCTTCGCCGAGCTTGGCGAGCGCGCGGATTTCCGCCGCGATCCTACCATGATGCGCGCCGAGCTGGCGCGATTACTCGCCGACCACAGCGCGGAAGCCGATCCACGGACTGGCAGGCCGAGTTCGCTGTGCCTGCATCTGGACAACTATGGCACGCGATCCTCGAGCATGATTTTCCTCGGCCGCGACCCGGGCCGGGCCGCGCATTTCTTCGCGCCCGGAGCGCCGTGCAAGACCGCGTACGCTCCCGCCGCGACGCCGCAGCCTGCTCATCGCGCGGCGGCTCAGGGACGGTAGTATCCGACCACGCCCGCGATGACGAAGCAGATGATCGCGATCGCTCCGCAGGCGAGAAAGATCGACGCCAGGAACGGCGGCTCGATCACGAAGAACAGGATCACTCCCGAGATGAGCGCCAGCACGCTTGCGATAATCGCAACGATGACGCACATCCGGCGCACCTGCGCCGAAATCGTCATGTCAGATTCCGGCGCTCCGCGGGTGCATTTACCCGGCGGGGCGCGCCTGTTAGAAGTTCCGTGATGATCATTCCGCGCAACCCCCGTCTCCGGGTAGCGATTCGGGCAGCAATTCCCTCCGCGCTCTTGATCGCGGTCGCTCTTTGTACCGCGCCCGGTCTGCGCGCTCAATCGGCACCGGTCATTGGAACCGGAGGACTCGGCCGGGCGGACCTTAACTGGCAGCAGCGCTTCCTGGGAATTCTGCCGCTGGTGAAGCCAGATCCGAAGGACCCGGTGCTGGTCACGGTCGATGGCCATCCGATAACCGCCGCAGAGATCACCGACTATGCGCGAACCGAGAAGCAGATGATCAACGCGACTTCGAGCGAGGAGACCAAAGCGGTTTTCAAGGACGCGACCGAAAATCTGATCAATCGTCAGCTTCTGATCGACGAGGCCGCGCGCCGAAAGATCGCGTTTTCCGACGTGGAGGTCGCTGAACGCGCGCGCGAGTTCAAGATTTCCGGCGCGGGCGCGAACAGTCTGCCCGGCGCGGCGCCGGATCCGCAGCTCATGGCGGAGGTGCGCGGCTCGATGATGATCGAAAAGATGTTCGACGACGAATTCCGCGCGGCGAAAGTCCGCCCGACCGATGCGCAGATCAAGCAATACTACGACCAGCATCGCGATCTGTTCGTTAAAGATCCGGGTGAAGTCCGAATCTCGCATATCGCGCTGAAGCTGCCCGATAACGCGACCGTCGCGGAGAAGGCTGCCGCTCACGACAAAATTCTTAAACTCTACAAAGAGGCGCAGCACGCAAAGGACTTCGCCGCGTTCGCCAAGGCAAACTCGGAAGACAGCCAATCCGCGGCCAAGGGCGGCGACTTGGGGTACTTTCATCCGGGCCAGTTGCCGCCGGTGGTAGAAAAAGCGGTTTTTGCGACCCCGGTCGGGCATCTTACGGAAATTTTCGAATCCAACCTCGGCTACAGCTTTATCAAGGTGACCGCGCGGCAGGGCGAAGACTTTGCGACGATGAAGGAAGTGCAGCCGAAAATCGCGATGGTGCTGCTCGATTTCAACGAAGACGCGGTCGTGAAAAAAACTCTCGAGCAGTTGCAGCGCAAAGCGAAGATTGAATTCCATAAGCCGTCCGGCGCCGCCACCCCCTCGGAGCCTGGTGCGCAAGCCCCCGACTGAAACTTCCGCCGCGTTGATCGCGGACATTAACCGCGCCCGCGCGACCAGCTTTAGGATCGCGGACGCGGCGCTCGCGGGTGAGTCTGGAGCGACTCGGGTCATTGTCGATCAGAGTGGGCGCGCACGTCTTGAAATGGGGCGCGGGCGACGAGTTCCGGTTGGACAACGCTATCGCGATCACCGGAGAACTTGCGCGTCGCGGCTATCCGGTCGCGGCCTACTTGTTGACTGGCAGCAACCTGGGCCTCAGTTGGGCGATTCGCCCGACGCTGCCCGGCCGCTCGATGGACACCCTCGATGAGCGCTACGTGGCGCGGATTCTGGAACTCAACCAGATGCAGGCCGGCGCGGGCGCGTCTGTCTCAAGCGCCTGGCAGTCGAACCTGGTCAAAAGCATATTAGAAGGGTTTCAAGAATGGTGCGTGCTGGACACGTTGAGAACTCATTCGGCCGAAACTGCCGCGATGCTATTCGAGATGCAAGACTACGCGCGCGGCGTTGAGCGCCTGCGGTTTGAGTCGCACGACGCGGTGCACTTCGATTTCAACACGCAAAATATTCTGGTTGACGGCGAACTCATTAGCGCCGTCATCGATTGGGAAGGATGCCGCCCCGGCGACCGCGCGTTCGACCTCGCGACGCTGCTGTTCTATTCGTACGAAGATCCGGAAGCACGCGCGCGCCTGTGGGAGCGTCTGCGGGAAATCGCATGTGCGGAAGCCTCGGCGCTATATCTTTCGCATATGATCGTCCGGCAACTCGATTGGTCAATCCGGCGACACGCCGCGGAGACGGTCCGACGCTACCTCGCGATTACTCGAGACATTCTTCGCGATCTCCGCGCGGGCTAGCCTGGGCAGCGGGCATAGTGCGTTGGATCGGGAACGTGCGCGGCGGCGAAACCCTGCGCGCGCTCCGCGCATTTGGTGCATCGCCCGCAATGCATCAATCCGCGCGGACGTGCACAGGTAAGCGTCAGATCGAGGCGCAGCGCCCTGCCCTTTCTTATCACCTGCGCTTTCGTCATCCCTGCGAACGGAGTGCGGACCCTGAGCGGAAGCCCCACGCCGAGTAATACCGCTCGCTCGACCGCGCGAAAAAATTGCGGACGCGCGTCGGGAAACGGATTCGACTCGAGCGGCGCCATCGCGATTTCGCCGACACGGTTGTGCGCGCAGAAGATCGCGGCCTTGACGATCAGGCTCAGGTTGCGCCCGACGAGATAGTTGGATTCGACTTTCGCGCGGTAGCCGGGAACCCCCCGTCCGGTGACGCTCCAATGCCCGCGCGCGACATCGGTCGTCGGAAGATCGAGCAGCGCCAGCCGCTCGATTCGCGAGCTCGCAAGCGCCGCGATAAATTTCCGGAGTGCCGCCAGTTCGGCCCGTTCCCAGGCGAGTCCCGCGCGCACATAGACCGGAAAGACGCGGCGGCCGCGCCGAGCCAGATCCGCGAGCAGCACCGAACTATCGAGACCGCCGCTGGCGAGCACCGCGACCCGGCCGCGGATCGGCGAGATATGAAAGCTGCGAAAGCCGCTCACGCGATCAGACGGCCACCGTCAAGCACAATCGTGGCGCCGGTGGCGAAGTCGGTGCCCTCGCACAAGAACAAGATCGCGTTGGCGACGTCGCGCGGCGAGCCCATCTTCTTGGTCAGCGTTCCCGCGACCATCCGCGTGATCTCGTCGGGACCGTAATCCTCCGGCGCGAGCACCGGGCCGAGCGCGACGCAGTTCACCTGCACTTCGGGAGCAAGCGCCTTGGCGAGCGAGCGCGTCAGACCGATCACGCCAGTCTTGGAAACGGTGTAAGGCAAATAATTATTGTACGGACGGATACCGGCCCAATCGCCGATGTTGACGATCTTGCCGGCGCCCTGCTGGCGCATCCTCGCACCCGCGTACTTGGCCAGAAAAAACGGCGCCTTCAGGTTGATGTTCAGATTCATGTCCCAGTCGCGCTCGGTCACTTCCTCGATCGGCTTGCGATAGAACACCGACGCGCAGTTGACCAGCACGTCGATTCGGCCGAAGCCCGCGATGATCGCCGCGACCATCGCCTCGATCTGCGCGACGCTTTCCAGATCGGCGTGAAACGATTTCGCGCGCGCGCCCGCCGCCGTGATCTCGCGCGTCACCGCATCGGCCTCTGCGCTCGAGCTGCGGTAGTGTACGGCGATATCGGCGCCGCGTTCCGCCAGCGCCACGGCGATCGCGCGTCCTACGCGCCGTCCCGCGCCTGTAACCAGCGCGACTTTCCCTTTGAGTTCCATCCAGGTTTTAGAGAGCGCTTGCGATTCTAGTTTTGCGAGAGCTTCCGGATCGCCTTGGCCAGCGCGAGGTTATCGCTATGCCCAGTCTTCGAGGCGGTGACGTGCGCGAGTATCGGCCGTCCGAGCAGATACAGGTCGCCGATCAGATCCAGCACCTTGTGCCGCGCGAACTCGTCGGGAAACCGCAGAGCGGTGTTCACTACTTTTTGTTCGTCAACCAGGATCGCGTTGTCGAGCCGCGCTCCGCTGCCGAGGCC
This sequence comes from Binataceae bacterium (SeqCode), assembly GCA_035531855.1. GTDB lineage: Bacteria > Desulfobacterota > Binatia > Binatales > Binataceae > JBARDN01. The sequence goes on along the minus strand of DATKSB010000110.1, from coordinate 6,517 downwards.
CATCTCGTTGAGCTTGCGAAACTCGCGCACCGATCCAAAAGTTCGCGCGGGGGCAATTTCCTTCGTGTATGCCTCGGGCGAGGTCAATTCAAAATGTACCTTTTGGCTGCCGATCGGTTTCGGATACTCGAGAAAGTAATCGATGATCAGGTGATCGGCCGGCTCGACTACAATAAATTCGCGGCCCGCGCCCTCCTCTCCGATGACAATTTTTTGATTGATCCGGATCGGCACCGCGAGCGCGGCCTGATCGGCGACCCCGGCCGCTTCTATATGCTTGCAAAATTCGAGCGCCGAGCCGTCGAGCGCCGGCACTTCCTCATCGGTCTTGACCAGCAGATTGGTGATTCCAAACGCGTGCAGCGCCGACATCAGATGCTCCACCGTGCGCACCGAGCGTCCGCCCGAAGCCAGCGTGGTGTTGTACGCCGTATCGACCACGTTCTCGACCCGAACCTCGATCACGATATCGTCGGAGAGCGAGGAGAAAACGATTCCGAATCCTGGCGGCGCCGGATGCAGGATCACTCCGGTCTTGAGGCCGGTGTGGAGTCCCTGACCGCCCAGGACGATCGATCGCGCGATAGTACGTTGCGCTAGCGCGCCGCGTTTGACGCGCTCCCGCGCGGACGGAAGTTCGCCTGAGGGCGCGACTGCGCGATCGCCGCTTAGCGGTGCCGCGCTGCCGCCGTCGAGCGCGCGCGAAATCGACGCGAGCAAGCCGTCCACCGAAAATGGTTTCTGGATAAAATCCGCGGCGCCGAGTTTGGTCGCCGCGACCGCGCTCTGAATATTCGCGTGGCCGGAAATCATGATCACCGGCACCGCGGGCTGTTCAGACTTGATCCTGCGCAAAAGCTCGATCCCGTCCAGCTCGGGCATCCACACGTCGAGCAGCACGATCGAGGGCGCTTCGCGATGAATCAAGTCCATCACGCCCGGCGCGTCGCCCGTGTCCACCACCCGGAATCCTTCGTCGCTCAATATCCCGCGTATCGATGATCGGATCCGCTCCTCGTCATCCACCACCAGCACGGTTTCGTTCACGATGCGTTCCTCTTGGTAGAATTCAGCGGAAGTTGTGAGTCAGTATTGCCGCGAGTTCCTGCTGACCGGAACGGCCGCTCGCGGCGAGGTTCGCCTCAGCCGACGGCCTTGGCGAATTGCTGCATTTTTATAGGAAATTCCATGATGAATCTACTTCCACGCGGCTGGTTGTCCACTACCCGCACGAAGCCGTGATGATCGGTCACGATCGCCGACACGATTGCAAGGCCAAGTCCGGTGCCGCCCTTCTTGCTCGAAAAGTAGGGCTCGAAAATCCGCGTGCGCAGGCGTGGGTCGATTCCGGGGCCATTGTCGGCAACCTCGAGAATCAAAATCGAAGTGTCAGTGCGGATAGCGGTGCGCAAATCGATCTTCGGCTTATCGCCGTTGCGCGCGAATCCGGTGGTCGCACCGACCGCGTTGTCGAGCAGGTTCACCAGCGCGCGCTTGAGTGCCTCTCGATCGATCATGATCTGCGGCAGGCCGGCGGCAAGGCTGGTATTGAACTCGACCGCCGGATGCGCCGCGCGAAAGTTCGCCACCGTGTCGGCGACCAGCGCGTTCAGGTCGCCCGGCACCGGGGTCAGATGCGGCATTCGCGCGAAAGCCGAAAACTCGTTGACCAGATGCTTCAGCGCCTCGACCTCGCCGATAATCGTGCGCGTGCATTCTTCGACCAGCGGAGTGTCGGGAGTTCCGTCGCTGCGCCCGACCATCTGCCGGCGCATCCGCTCGGCGGAGAGCTGGATCGGAGTAAGCGGATTTTTTATTTCGTGCGCGATTCGCCGCGCGACCTCGCGCCATGCTTCCATCCGCTCGACCTTGGCGATCTGGCTCACGTCCTCGAAAAACAAGACCGAGCCGAGCGCTTCTCCCGCGCCGCCCGAAAGCGGACTCGCCGTGAGCATCAACTCGGCTTCCGCGCCCGCGACTTCGAGCTTGACCGTCGATCGCGCCTCGCTCGGACCCGCGGCTACGGCGAGCAGATCGTCAAGCACCCGCGACAGCGCGGGTTGCATCGTGCGGCGGTAATGCAATCCGATAACGCCGTGCGCGCTCACGCCGAGCAGGCGTTCCGCGCAAGGATTTATCGTGGTCAAAATTCCCTGCGGATCCAGCCCGACCACGCCGGCCGAGACATTCTCGAGCAGCGTTTCGGTATAGCGCCGGCGCCGTTCGAGCTCGGCCGCCGAGCCGCGCAGGTCGGCGGTCATCTGGTTGAACGATTCGATTAGCTGGCCGATTTCGTCGTCGCGGATCCCCGCGATGGTGTAGTCGAGATTGCCCGCCGCTATCGCCTGGGTGCCCTGCAACAGCCGCTTGATCGGTCCGGTAATTCCGCGCGCCAGATACATCCCGAACCAGCTCGCCAGCATCACAACCACCAGGCCGATCAGCACCAGCGCCAGAATATAGCTGTTGAGGATCGGTCCGCGCAGAATTCGCAGCTGAAAATAGTCCTCCGCCGATCGCGAGATTCCCGCGGCGCGTGTGGCCAGGCTCTTGGGCAGATAGTAATCGACCACTACGGCGCCCACGACGGTGTCGGTCTCAGGCGTCGTATAGATCGGCGCAGTGCCGCGAATCACGTCCGAGCTGCCCAGGCGGTCGGTGCGAGTCATCGCCTGCCCCTTCAAGGTTTCGAGCAGGATTTGCGCGTCTGGCGAAACGCCGATCCCTGTGGGGACCTTGGGACTGAGCGCGATCAGCAGGAGTTTCCGGTCGGCCGAGAACACCTCGATCGTGCCGAGGTTGTATTCCTGCTGGCGCTGTTCGATGAAATGCCGCAAATGCCCGTGGTCCGCGGGCGCGAGCAGCTTTCTGGAGGAAATCTCTTCTGCCAGCACACGCGCGAAGTGCGCCGCATTGTTGGCGGAGTTCAGGTAGTAGGTCTTTGCGATCTCGAGCGAGTCGTCGAGCACCTGCTCGTACTCGGGATTGAACCAGCTTCCGATATCGGCGTTCAGGAAAACGCCCGAGACGTAGAGCAGAAACGCACTCGGCACCAGCGCGACCGCGATAAACCCCGCCACCAGCCGCACCTGGAATTTCGAGCCGATAAGTCCGCGGCGGCGTTCGAAAATAACCTTGGCCAGATTTCTCCCGACCAGGAACAGCAGCAGCCCGAGCAGAAGGAAGCTCAGGTTGAAGAGCGAGATGACGGCCAGATTCGAGGCCAGCGAGGTATGCCGCGAAAGCGGCGGCAGCTCGGTTTGCGCGAAGACGAAGGCAACCAGAATCGCAGCGGCGATTCCAACGGCAACAAGCTCGCGCCGCCGCCGCTTGAGTTCAGTGCGCCGGAAGGCGGAATCGCGCGGCTGGGCCGCAATCTTTGCCGCCATCGTCTCGTAAAGCGAGCTCCGGTAGATACCGGCCGCTCGGCTTCTCCTCAAGGGAGATTGTATAGCACCGCGCGGCCTCGCAATACCGGCCATTTGGCCGCGGCGCTAGACGTGCGCATGATGAGGACCCGCGGCTTCGCGGGCGGCTTTGTTCTCCTTGATTATCTTTTCGGCCACCGGTGGCGGCGCTTCCTCGTAATGATCGAAATGCTGCTCGAACGATCCGCGTCCAGAGGTGATCGAGCGCAGGTCGGGCGCGTACTTGAGAATTTCCGACATCGGCACCGTCGCCTTGATTAGCTGGCTCGGCCCCTTGCGATCCATCCCAAGCACCTTTCCTCGGCGCGAATTCAGATCGCCGATCACGTCGCCCATGCACTCGTCGGGGCACGCGACCTCGATCGCCACGATCGGCTCGAGAATTATCGGGCGCGCTTTTTCCATCGTGGCCTTGAAGCCCATCGAGGCCGCGATCTGGAACGCCATGTCCGAGGAATCGACGTCGTGGTAGCTGCCGTCGAAGACCGTCACGCGCACATCGACGATCGGAAATCCCGCAAGAAAGCCGTCGACCAGGGTGTTGCGCACGCCCTTCTCGACCGACGGAATGAAATTGCGCGGAATCGAGCCGCCGACTATTTGATCGACGAACTCAAATCCTGCCCCGCGCGCCAATGGCTCGATCTTAAGCCAGCAATCGCCGTACTGGCCGCGTCCGCCGGATTGGCGCTTGTACTTGCCTTGCGCCTCGGCGCGGCCCTTGATGGTTTCGCGGTAGGGAACCTTCGGCGCTTGAAGTTCAACCTCTACATTAAATTTTCGCTTGAGCTTTTCGACCGTGACCTCGATATGCATCTGGCCGGTGCCGGACAGGATAATCTCGTGGCTCTGCGGATCGCGATGCATTTCGAGCGCGGTGTCTTCTTCGACCAGCTTGTGCAGCGCAGCCGAGGCCTTCTCCTCGTCGGACTTGGTCTTGGGCCGCACCGCGAACGAGATGACCGCATGCGCGCGCGGCGGCGGCTCGAACAGCACCGGCGATTTTTCGTCGCACAGCGTGTCGCCGGTCACGGTGTCCTTGAGCTTCGCCACCGCGACGATCTCGCCCGGCAAGGCAATCGTCAACGGCGCCTGTTTTTTTCCTTCAAGTCGCAGGAGCTGGCCGAAGCGTTCCTTGATCTCGCGGGTCGAGTTAAGCACCGTGGCGTCGCTGCGCGCGGTGCCCGAGACGACCCGGAAGATCGAAAGCTTGCCCGCGAACGGATCGATCACGGTCTTGAAGACCATCGCCGCGAATGGCGCCGCCGGATCCGCCGCGCGCGCCAGCTCCTCGGACGAGGTCGGAGAATGCGCGACAACGGGCGGACGCTCGTTCGGCGCCGGCAGCATCAAGGTGATCGCGTCGAGCAGCGGAGCCACACCTATATTCTTTGCGCCGGAACCGCAGAATACCGGAGTGATCTTCGCCGCCGTCACGGCGGCATGGAGCGCGGGAATAACCTTGTCGAGCGGGAGCGTGCCCTTCTCGAGATATTCCTCGAGCAGCGCGTCGTCGGTCTCCGCCACCACGTCGAACATCGCGGCGTGCGCCTTCTCGGCGCGATCCTTCTGCGTACCCGAGAGCTCCTGTTCGACCGGCTTGCCGCTGGTGTCGGAATAGATGAGCGCCTTCATCGCGAGGATGTCGATCACGCCGTTAAACGCGGTTTCTTCTCCGATCGGCAAGGTCAGCGCGACCGGTTTGGCGTCGAGTCCTTTTTCGAGATCCTTCATCGCGCGGTCGAAGCTCGTATGCTCGCGGTCCAGGCGCGAGACGAACGCGATTCGCGGCAGCTTCAAGTCGTTCAGTGCCGCCCAGATTTTTTCAGATTCGACTTTAAGATCGCCGCCCGGCGAGATCAGCATCACGACGCCGTCTACCGCGTGCAGCGTGTTGAAGGTGTCGGGAAGAAATGCGCTGTAGCCGGCGGTGTTGGCGAGAATTACTTCGACCCGCTTCCAGTTCAGGTGATGGAACGAAGAGCCGATTGTTACTCCGCGATGTAGCTCTTCGGGTTCGAAATCCAGCAGTCCGCTGCCGTCGTCAGGACGCCCGAGGCGGTTTGTCGCTCCGGCGCTGAAGAGCATCGCTTCGCCCAATTGGCTTTTCCCGGTTCCACCCTGGCCGACGATCGCGATACTTCTGAGCCGCCCGATTTCCTCCACAGCCATAGGAGCCACTCCTTCGAGGTTGGCGTCCCGCAACCCGCGGCGCGGGACGGTTTCGCTCGGCTATGTCGTCACCCGCTCACTCGTATGCTCCCTCGATACTGACGTCACCCGCCAGGATCCGCCTCAGCTCCGCGCCCGTATCGAGTATCAGTGCTCCGTCCGGATCAATTCCGCGTACGATACCCGCCTCGCGCCGCTCACCGTCAACCACTGTCACCCGCTTTCCAGTCAGCGCCGAGAATCCTTCCCAGACCGGCCGCACGGCGCCGAACCCCTGCGCTACAACTTCCATATAGCGATAGTCAAGAAAACTGCAAAGCGATTCTGCTATTGCGATCCGGTCGCACGGACGCCCCAGCACCGCGCGAAGCGAGGTTGCCTTGTCGCGCAGCTCGGCCGGGATGTCCTCTGGCGCGAGATTGAGGTTCAGTCCGATTCCGAGCAGCACCGCTTCGAGCGCGCCGTGCAAATCGGTCATCGCCTCCGCGATAATGCCGCCCACCTTGCGCCCGCGCAGCCATACGTCGTTGGGCCACTTGAGCGCGACCAAGCCCGGAGCCTCACGCGCGAGCGCCTCGGCGGCTGCGACTCCCGCCACCAGGCTTAAGCGCGGAACTTCGGCGATCGGCATCGCGGGGCGCAGAATGAATGTCGCGTACAGGTTCGCGCCCGCGGGCGAATGCCACGTGCGGCCCATCCTGCCGCGTCCCGCCGTCTGCCGCTCCGCGATCACGACGGTGCCCTGCGCGGACCCCTCGTTCGCGAGTTCGCGGGCGGTGGTCTGAGTCGAATCGAGTTCCTCGAAGTAATGGATCCGCCAGCCGATTCGGCCCGGCGCGCCATGTTCGATCGCTTGATAGGGATTGCTGCGGGCCATCGGTATTCGCTCAAATGCGTTGCGCCCATAGCGGGCGCGA
>DATKSB010000109.1:0-6945 GCA_035531855.1 Binataceae bacterium (SeqCode) | reverse complement strand
GTTGAGCGACGCGCGCGCCGAGCGCGCCTCTTCTTCGGCTTCGGCCTCGCTGCGCACGTCGAGCTTCCACTGGGTCAGGCGATGCGCCAGGCGCACGTTCTGGCCACGCTTTCCGATCGCGAGCGAAAGCTGGTCGTCGGGAACGATCACCTCCATCGCGTGTTCGTCCTCGTCGATAACCACCTTCGAGACCTTTGCGGGCGCGAGCGCGCGGCACACCAGCTCGGCCTGATCGTCGGTCCACGGCACGATATCGATTTTTTCGCCGCGCAGTTCCTGGACGACCGATTGCACCCGCGTACCCTTCATCCCGACGCATGCGCCGACCGGATCGACATCGGAGTCCTTGGAATAGACGGCAACTTTGGCGCGTCCGCCGGGCTCGCGCGCGCACTGGCGAATCTCGACGATACCTTCGTAGATCTCCGGCACTTCCTGCGCGAACAATCCGATCAGGAAATCGTTCGAAGTGCGTGACAGAATTATCGCGAGACCTTTTTCGGAGAGATCGACGTCGAGGATCAGCGCGCGAATCCGGTCGCCCTGGCGATAGCGCTCATGCGGGATCTGTTCTTTCTCGGGCAAGATCGCCTCGGTGCGGCCCAAGTTGACGATCATGTTCTTGCGCTCGAAACGCTGCACGATTCCGGAAACGATCTCGCCCTTGCGATCCTTGAACTCGTTGAAAATCTGTTTGCGCTCGGCGTCACGGATATGCTGGATGAGATTCTGCTTGGCCGCCTGCGCGGCGATCCGGCCCATCGTCGCGGTGTCGAGCTTGATCAGGATTTCGTCGCCGACTTCGGCTTCGGGATCATACTTCGCGCGCGCCTCGACGATCGTGGCCTCGGCCGAAGGATTGGCGACGGTCTCGACCACGGTCTTGATCTCGAACAGCTCGATCTCGCCGAGCTCGATGTTGAAGCGCGACTCGATATTGCGCTCGGCGCCGAAAGTGCGCCGCGCGGCGGAATGCATCATCTCCTCGACCGCGTTGATCACGATCGTCTTATCTATTCCCTTTTCCTTCGAGACTTGCTCGATAACCCGGTTCAGATCGACCTGCATACCGCCTCCCCGGGGCGCACTGCGATCCGCGCGCCACAGCATCGCCGACCGAATCGAACGGTTCGATTCGCGCGATGCATTTCGTCAGGCTTTTTTCTTGCGTTCGTCAAAATCGTATTCCAGATTCGCCTTCGCCATCTCGCCGAACCCAATCACGACCCGGCGATGGCTGATTTCGTCGTCCAGCTCGACTCCGGACTCGCTCACCTCGGCCAGCCTGCCGGTGAACGACTTCTGTCCGTCGCGCGCCTGATGCGTCCTTACATTGACGCGTCCTCCGCGCACCGCAAAAAAGTGCTCGAGCTTGCGCAGCGGCCGGTTAAGCCCCGGCGAGGCAACCTCGAGCGTGTAACGCTCCGCCACCGGATCGTACACGTCGAGCAGGTCGCTCAGGACCGGACTCAGCTTCTCCAAATCATCCAGTCCGATACCACCGCCCGGCTTATCGACCAGAAGCCGCACCAGCGAGCTTCGGGTGCCGTGCCGATACTCGACCGCAACCAGCTCATAGCCCTGGCGCTCGATATGCGGTTCGAGCAGTTCCGCGATCTTCGCGGCAACCGGATGTGGCGTCAGCACGAGCATCGCGGATGCCTCCCTGGGGCGGATAATGGACCCGCTCAAATTTACCGGAACGGTCGCCGACACCAACAAAAAAGTGGGCACAGGCCCACTCACGATGCATAGGATACCTCGCCGCCGCGCGCGCAGCAAGGAGCCCAGCAAGCCTTCCAGCGCGGGGCGGAAATCGCCGGTCGAAAGCCCGCTCAAGTACAGGATGGGCAGAGTCAACACTCTGCCGCAGGATCAACCTCGGCGACCTTGGGCGAGCGCCGGTTACATAATCTAAAAGTTCGCTACAATTAATATCCCGTAATCACCGCCAGGATAGCCCCACTGGTCGCGTGTCGCGCGATGCCGAGCAGTGCCGGTGAAATCCGCCTTTTAGGCTTGAGGTGCGTGTGGTCGGCGGTTCAAATCCGGCAACCCCCGACCAACTTCACCTTTGTGGATACTCAACGCGTAGAAACAGGCTGCGACGAACCCAATAGTCAGCAGCTCCTTGAACACGGCCAGCATTGGATAAAGCAAGGAGTGCGGCGCGAGAGGCGCCAAGTTAGCGAGCGTGTAAGCAGCGAGCATCAGCCAACCGGCAATCGGCAAAAACGCTTCGTGCCGTACCACTGAGCCTGCGAGAATAGCGAACGGCATCAGCAAGAATACACCGTAGCCCTGGTAGGCGTGAGTTATGAGCGGGGCTAGCACCACCCATACCGAGAATGCGGCGATATCATGGTTCCAGCGTTCGTCTGCGCTGACAGTTACGTAGACTGCGACTAACAGCGCTACTCCTAGTCCAAGTACGATCGCGATTGCGATCACCCGAACCGAGGCCTCCGGATCGATCAAACGAGCAAGTCTCGCCATTTGATCGCTGAGAGACAGGAACCCGCCTTGTTCTATCAGTGTCGACGGAAGGTCGGCCATCGCTTTGAACGCACCTGTGATTGATTGCGCGCCTGCCGAATTGCCAGCAGCTCCCGTGACACTCATAATTCCGATTGGCAGGTCGCGGCCCAAGGCGAGCCAGGTGAGAATACTTCCCAAACATAGGCCGATGGCCATCCAGTTTATCGCGCGCCATCGCCGGCGAACCAAGAGGTATCCCACCAACATCAGCGGATAGAGCTTCACGAGCACCAGGAATGACAAGACGATACCTGCGGCCACATCAGAGCGCCTGGCAAGAAGAAGATTAACAACAAGCAACCCCAGCAGAATCATGAGCTGAATCTGCCCGTAGCAAAAATTGTCGTATAGCGGGAAGAATAAAACCGCTAGCGAAGCTATCGACGCCCGAGTTGTCCGCGGGAGGGTCTGGTCTCTACCGATCAACAGATACAGAACGGCCAGCAGTGAAACGTACTGCAACGCGATCCATAGAACGTACGCGGTGGGTCCGGTTAAGTAGGACAGCGGCAAAAAGCAGACCAGGAACATCGGCGGATAGTTGGCGCGATCGAAAACATTGATATTCATAGAGACAGATCTTGCGAGCGAGTCTAATCTGTCTGAATAAGGGTTAAGCCCTCGATGCAGGGCAAGAGACCAAACATAGAAGGCGCTGAAGTCGATCTGATTCCAACGAGTGCGCAGCTTGATCGGAAGCAACAAGAGCCCGGCTACCGCAGTGACGGAGAGTATCCACGCGACAGCGTAGGATTGCAGCGCGTTGCTGACGACAGCCTGTGCGCTGCATCGTTGCTTGTCGTAGGTTATACAGGGACAGATTGTTCTTCTCCGCTCGCGATCAGCGTCAGAACTTTATACTTTCTTCTGTCCATCCACTGCGTCGCACATCGAAGTTTTCGTAGAGACAATTGATTTTCTGGCGAATGAAAATCTTCGGGATCGGCGCCGGCACGATCAATCGTCGTCGTCGCGGAGTTTGGCCAGGACCGACAGATCTTCGAGCGTGCTGGTGTCGCCGAGGGTTTTGTCGCCGGCTGCGATTTGGCGCAAAAGACGCCGCATGATCTTGCCGCTGCGGGTTTTCGGCAGCGCTTCGGTAAAGCGGATATCATCGGGACGCGCCAGCGCGCCGATCTCCTTGACGACATGCTTACGCAGCTCATCCTTCAGCTTGTCGTCGCCGTGACGCCCGCCTTCGAGCGTCACGAACGCAACAACAGCCTGCCCCTTCATGTCATCGGGACGCCCGACGCAGGCGGCCTCCGCAACCGTGGTATGCGAGACCAGCGCGCTTTCTACTTCCATCGTGCCGAGGCGATGCCCCGAAACGTTGATCACGTCATCGACGCGTCCCATGATCCAGAAGTAGCCGTCGGCGTCGCGGCGCGCGCCGTCGCCGGTAAAATAGCATCCGTCGATCTGGCTGAAGTACTGGCTCTTGTAGCGATCGGGATCGCGGAAGATCGTGCGCAGCATTCCGGGCCACGGACGTTTGACCACCAGCAATCCGCCCTGATTCGCACCGACCGGCTTGCCCTCGGGCGTGACGACCTCCGCGGCGATTCCCGGAAGCGGACGGGTGGCCGAGCCGGGCTTGGTCGCGATCGCGCCGGGGACGGGGCTGATCATGATTCCGCCGGTCTCGGTCTGCCACCAGGTATCAACGATCGGGCAGCGCTCGCCGCCGATCACCTTGCGATACCAGATCCAGGCTTCGGGATTGATCGGCTCGCCGACCGAGCCCAGCAGTCGCAAGCTCGAAAGGTCATGCTTCTTCACCCACGAATCGCCCCACTTGATAAACGTGCGAATCGCGGTGGGCGCGGTGTAGAGAATACTGACGCGATATTTTTCGATTATCTGCCAGAAGCGGTCGTTCTCCGGATGATTCGGCGCGCCTTCGTACATAACTACCGTCGCGCCCGCGGCCAGCGGTCCATAGACGGTGTAGCTGTGGCCTGTCACCCATCCGATATCGGCGGTGCACCAGTAGATGTCGTCGGGCTTGAGATCGAACACCCACTTCATCGTCATCAGGACGTGGGTCAGGTAGCCGCCGGTCACGTGCACGACGCCCTTGGGTTTGCCGGTCGTGCCGGAGGTATAAAGAGTATAGAGCGGATGCTCGGAATCGAGCACGGCGGCCGGGCAGTTCGGACTCTGGCGCGAAACGATTTCGTGCCACCACAAGTCGCGGCCCGGTTTCATTTCGACCGCAACGCCGACGCGCTTCAGCACCAGCACTTTTTCGATCGACGGGCATTTCTTCAGCGCTTCATCGACGTTGCCCTTCAGCTCGACATGCGCGCCGCGGCGCCATCCGGCATCGGCGGTGATACAGACCTTCGCCTCGGCGTCGTTGATTCGGTCGGCGAGCGCCTCCGCCGAAAATCCGCCGAAGACCACCGAATGGATCGCGCCAATTCGCGCGCACGCCAGCATCGCGATCGCCGCCTCCGGCACCAGCGGCATGTAGATCGCTACGCGGTCGCCGTCTTTGACGCCCAGCTCTTTGAGCGCATTGGCGGCACGCGCGACTTCGTCGGCGAGCATCTGATAGGTCAGCACGCGCGAGTCGCCGGGCTCGCCTTCAAAGATAATCGCGGCCTTGTTGCGGTTCGGGCCGGTCAGATGGCGATCGAGGCAGTTGTACGCGGCGTTGATTTTTCCGCCGACAAACCATTTCGCGTTGGGAAAATTCCATTCCAGGACCTTGCTGAAGGGCGTGAACCAGTCCAGGTTCTTCGCGCATTCGCCCCAAAAGGCTTCAGGATCGGCCGCGGCGCGGGCGCATAGCGCGTCGTAATCCGCGAGATTCCTGATATGCGCCTGGGCGGCGAATTCGGCCGGCGGCGCGAACTTGCGCGATTCGTTCAGGGTCGATTCGATCTCATGCGTGGAATCTGACGCCACTGCTAAACCCTCCCGCGCGCCTCACGCGTCTTCAGGCTCAAGTACAACGTCGCAGCGTCGCCGACTTCGTGGCGATTCGAATGGATTTCGCGCAGCCGCTCGAGCAGCTCGCTCTCGATACTGGGCGCGATCTCCGCCGCCAGCTCGACCGCGCGCGCGGCCCAGCGCAGCACCACGCGGCCTTCGGGTCCGCCGAAATCGTCGAAGAACCACGCGCAACTGGTGAGCGAGGCTTCTCCCGCGCGAACCATCTCGAACAGCCGCAGCAGGCGCTCGCGGGTGACTTCGCCGGCGACCTTGAAGCGGGTGAAAAATTCCTCGTGGACGGCGGGATTCGAGTCGATCATCAGGCGGATCGAGGCGGCGAGCGCACCCTGCGGATCCTTCACCAGGTCCGGCGCGAAGCGATCGTAAACCGCGAGCACGTGATTGTTGACGAAATCCATCGCGACCCGAAGCGGCGCGCGCCACTCCTGCGAGGTCTTCTGATCCATGCGGCATCCGCAATTCGAGCGCCAGCGTTCGACGCCATGCTCGCAGCTCCACGCACTCGGCGCGTCGATCGCGAAGCTACCGCGCGCGCCGTGCTCGGCCAGATATTGCTCACAGTTGACGACCACCACGTCGTCGCGCCGCGAGAGCATCAGAAAGGCGCGCGCGAGTTCGGCGGCTCCGGTTTTCTTATGATGCCCGAACGTCTCGCCGTCGGTCGCGAGCATCAGCGCCGCGCCCTCGGGCAGCGCGAGCGCGGTTGCGGCAATCCATTCGGACAGGCGAGCGCCGTCGTCGAGTCCTTCGCCAAAAGAGATCGTCGCCGACATCTCGCGATCGAAGCGAAAGACCGCGACTGTGCGCGCGCCGCTATGCCATTGGAACGGTCCGGCGGCGCGGGTGTCGGCATCGTCGCCGGCAAATTTCCCCTGCTGTGGCGCCAAAATCATGAACTTCAAGCCCGCGTCCGCAACCGCTTCGAGCGTGGCTTCATCGACCGCGCACTCGGGCAGCCACATCCCGACCGGGCGCCGGCCGAAGCGATAGACGAAATCCTCGACCCCCCATGCGATCTGTAAGGCGCGGCTGCGCGGCGCGAGCAGCGGCAGAATCGAATGGTTGTAGGACTGCGCGATCGCGTTGCCGTAGCCGCCGGTTCGCTCGCGCGAGAGCATATCGCCGCGAACCATCGCACGGTACGCGGCCTTGCCGTGGGCTTGCAGCCATAGCGCGAGCGTAGGGCCGACGTCGAAATCGATCGACTCGTAGTTGTTGCGGACGTGGACCACCGTGCCCTCCATCGTATGCGCGTGGGCATTGGCGGTGTACGACTCGGAGAGAATCCGCTCGTTCCAGTTGGGAAACGGCGCGGCGCCGGGCTCCGGGCTGATAAGTCCGGTCCACGGGCTTTCGCGCGGCGGCTGATAGAAATGGCCGTGAATTATTACGTAACGAGGCTCACCCATTGGATTAGATTATAGTCGAAATTTAGCGTGCGCG
>DATKSB010000108.1:0-5527 GCA_035531855.1 Binataceae bacterium (SeqCode) | reverse complement strand
ATACCAGCACTCGCGATCGGGCGCGGTCGGGCCGGGCATGAAAACGACCGAGCTGTTCGAGTTGGTCAGGTCGTAATCGACCAGCGCAAGCTGGAACATCCGCTTGTACGGATAGATCGCGATCTTGGCGTCGGGCACCGGACGGTCGCGATAGGTGTTGAACGTCACCAGCGTCTTCCACAGCTTGCCCTCGCGGTCGTACTGGTCCGACGCGGTGATGAACCAGCCCTCGGAATCGACGTAGAGGATGCGCTTGGAGATCGAGAAATTGTTGCCCGGCTTGGCGTCGGCTTCGACCACGTACAGATGGCGCATCTCCCAGTTCTCGGGGCATACGCTATGGTTGCCGTCAGTAGGGCATCCGGTCTCGGGCGAGGTCTTGGCGTTGACGGACGCGAGCATGTTCTTGTCGCCCAGAAATTTGTAGGTGTAGTCCTCGACTTTGGCGGCGAAGCCAAAGTAGGAATCCGGATCGATCGAAGAGGCCAGCGATCCTCCTCCTGACGCGCTCATCCCACCTCCGCCGCCCCGGCCACCGCTGCCACCACCGCCGCCGCCGCTGGCCGAGAATCCGGGCAGCATCCCGATCGCGTCGGTCAGCACGTCCACCGATTCGCGGCGCAGCCTGCGATTACCGGGATTGAAGACCCAGGTGTTGTCCTCGACCTTGGGATCGATATGCCGGTAGCGAACCATCCCGAAGCCGCGCAACTCCGACGGCTCGAGGAACGGATAGAAGGCGAACCGGTAGCGCACGCCGCTTTCGGCGGCGTCAGGATCGGTCGGGACGGGCGGAACCTCGATCCGGCCGATATTGTTGTAGAAGGAAAAGTGGCCGACGGTGAAGTAGCTCAGCGGATCGCCACCGGCCGCGGCGTAGCTCGCGATCTCGGGAAAGCGCAGGTCGGCGTCATCGCTGTAGAGCGGGCGATAGCTGAAGTTCCACATCAGTTTGCTCGCCATCTCGGGATCGTTGGCGTCGAGCAGCGGAAACGGCAATCCGGCAACGTAATTGTGCAGGCTGCCATCGGGCGCGAGCGTCACTTGCGCGTGATATTTCTCGGTCGCGGAGGTGTACGGCGGAGGCCATTCGAGCTTTTCGCTCGGCACGATATCCATCACCATCCCGCGCTGCACCAAAGTATAGTTGCCGGGACTGACCAGGTTCTGCACCAGCGCCGCGTTATCCTTGGTGATAACGTCGCCCGGCTTGACCTGCGCATACGCAGGAACTGCGGCACTCATCGCCATCGCGGCAATCACGGCCACAGCGCATCGCCGCGCTATCTTAATCGTTAGATTCGCTCGCATCAGTGCCTCCCTGGATTGCGCAACTCTCAGGCGACAGGATCGTCCGAACCGTCAAGCCGGACAATGGAAATTCGCCGATCGGTCGGGCGACAACGGCGATCGGCAGAAATCCGGCGGCAGTCGGCGGCGTTTCCCGGCGTGCGATTTAGGTGCGATATTGTCGGTAAGCCCGATTCGATTGTAACGGAGGACACATGCCGCTGGATATCGACCCTGCGCTTGGCGATCGGCTCGAGCGCGGGCAGACCTTGCCCGCGCATTGGTACTCGGACCCCGCGGTGTACGGAGCCGAATGCGAGCGCATTTTCAATCGCTCGTGGCAGTACGCCGGGCATATCGAGCAGGTGGCCAAGCCGGGAGATTTCTTTACCGCGCGAATCGGCGAGGTTCCAATCGTGGTTGCGCGCGACGCCGACGCGAAGCTGCGCGTGTTTGCCAACGTATGCCGTCATCGCGGCAGCGAAGTGGTCCTCGAATGCTCCGGCAACCGGCGCACGCTGCAGTGTCATTATCATGGATGGACCTACAACCTTGACGGCTCGCTGCGCAGCGCACCGCGCGCGAACGAGCAGGAATCATTCGCCAAGGAATCGCTCGGGCTGATTGCGCTCGGCCTCGAGACCTGGGGTCCGCTGATCTTCGTTAATCCTGATCGCACAGCGGGCAAGTTCAGCGAGGTGACGGGAAAACTGCCCGAGATTATCGCAAAGGCCGAGATCGACATGGGCCGCCTGCGGATGATGCGGCGGGACCATTACGACATCGCGGCGAACTGGAAAATCGTGATCGAGAATTTCAACGAATGCTACCACTGCCCGATCGCGCATCCGAAGTTCTCGGAATTTATCGATACCGAACAATATCAGTCCGATACCGCGCACGAATTTTTCTCGACGTACTACGGACCCTACTTCAAGCCGCGCGGCGCCGGCGTGACCTACGCGACGCTGTGGCCAAACGCGATGATCGCGGCGTCGATGCGGCCGATGGCGCTGCAGATGATTCGCGCGCTTGCGATCGACGCCGGGCATACGCGCCAGACGGTGGATTATTTTTTCGCCGAAGGCACCAGCGACGCCGAGATTGCGGCCTACGCCGAGCTGAGCGATCTCGTGACGCGCGAGGATGTCGTGCTGTGCGAATCGGTGCAGCGCGGGATGCGCTCGGGCGTCGTCGAGCATGGCAATCTGATGCTGTCGCGCGAACGCGGAATCCAGCACTTCCAGAAGCTGGTGTACAGATTCCTCAAATAGGCGCCGCCGTTCGTCGCCGGGACCGCGCCGTCCGCGCCGCGCATCGGGCCGCTTAGCCAACCGGCGTGGACTTATTCGGCTGACGGCTGATAATTGTCGGTTCGGATACGCGCGATGCACGAGAACCAGCAATCCGGCGCACAGCGGCCGATCCGAAGCGTAATCGTCGAGGACGAAGCGCCGGCGCGCTCGCGTCTGGCGAGATTTCTGCGCGCGCATCCCGACGTCGAGATCGCCGGCGAAGCCGCCACCGGCGCCGAGGCGATCGCGCTTATCGAGCGCACCAGCCCCAACCTCGTGATGCTCGATATCAAGCTGCCGGATATTTCAGGCCTCGAGGTTCTGCGGCGCTTGCGCGATCGCCCGCACGTGATCTTCTCGACCGCGTACGATTCCTACGCAATTCAGGCCTTCGAGGTCGAAGCTATCGACTTCCTGCTCAAGCCCTATGAGCAGGCGCGGGTTGACACCGCGCTCGAGCGGGTGCGCGCGCGGATTGCCGCCGCCGAGCCTCCGCTGCAGATGAGCGAACTCTTGCGCCGGATTAGCGGCGGCGCAGAGCCGGGGGCGCATCGGATTGCACTGCACGACAAGGAGCATATCGTGCTCGCCAAGCCGGCCGAGATTTTCTACTTCGTGGCGGAAGGCGACGCGGTATATGCGCGAGTGCGCGGACGGCGGCTGTCGGTGCGCCGCTCGCTGCGCGAGCTCGAAGCGATTCTGGAGCCGAAGCGATTTTTCCGCGCTAACCGCTCGACCCTCATCAACCTCGACCTCGCCAGCGAAATCCATCCGTGGTTCGGCGGACGTTTCGTGGTCCGTTTCGCAAGCCTGGAGCCGCAGGAACAGATCGAGGTCAGCCGGCGCCAGGCCCGGCTGCTGAGCGAGATGCTCAACTACTAGGCGATGGCGATGAAGTCCTTTGCGCGCACGCGGCCCGCCTCTCGCAGCCTGCTCTATCCGCAAATCGTTTTCGCGCTGGTCGCCGGGATGCTCAACGTCCCGCTCGATCTGCTCGGCCAATGGATGACCGGCATCGCCACACCCACCATAATTCGCTACTCCGAGTTTCACCTGGTGAACGCTGCGATCTTCGCGGCGATCACGTTTGCCGTGTGGCGATGGATCGTTCCCCGCCTGCGCGGCGTGCTGGTCTTGCGAATCCTGGTGCAGGTGATGCTCGGGGTGGTGCTGTTCGGCAACGGGATGCTGATCGCGTTCCATCTGTGGACGCGGTTCGCGCATATTCCGCAGGCCGTCGCCGAGGGCTACGCGCTCTCGCCGGGACTCGTCAACCTGGCCGTGATCGCGGGCGCGACGCTTTACATGATCCTGGGCGGACTCGCGCTCGACAGCGCCAGCCAGGAGCAGCGCCGGTTGCGCGAGCTGGCGCTGACCGCGCAACTCGAAGCACTGCGCAATCAGCTCAATCATCACTTTTTGTTCAACTCGCTCAACGTGATTGCGGAGGCGGCCGCGGTCGAGCCTGCACGCGCGGAAAAGCTAATCCTGCAACTGGCGGGCGTCCTGCGCTACTCGATGGGCCGCAGCCGGGCCAGGATGGCGCCGCTCAGCGACGAGTTGGCGGCAGTGGCGTCGTACCTCGAACTCGAGCGCGCGCGTTCCGGCGACCGGATAAGCGTGCATACCGAGATCGCGCCCGATGTGCGCGAGATCCACGTGCCTCCGCTGCTGATCCAGCCACTGGTCGAAAACGCGGTCGCGCACGGACTGCTCAACGGAACCTGCGCCGGCACGATCTCGATCGCGGCGTGGCGCGGCGCGGACCGGCTGCATATCCGGGTCGAGGACAATGGCGTCGGCTTCCAGCCCAAGCGCGCGAGCGAGCGCAAGTCCGACGGAGTCGGGCTCGCGAATCTGCGCGATCGTTTGCGCGCGTTTTACGGTGAGCACGGCGAGTTTCATCTGCACAGCTTTGTGGGCGGCGGCACGGTGGCGGAAATATCGCTCGCGCTGACCGGCCGCAATGATTCCGCGCGTCCGAACCGCGGAATCATCTGGAATGCGTTCTTCGGTTATATCGGAAGTATCGTGCCGATTGCCGCGTTCGCGATCGCGCTGGTCGGATACCGCGCGAGCGCGGCGCAATCGCTGCTCGTCGGAGAAGTGATCGATCTCATCTACCTGCTCGCGGCGAGCGCGGCCGAGGAAACCAAGACCTTCGATCTCGCGATCGTGATTTTTTTCTTTGCCGGACAAGTCGCGTATCTGGGCGGCGCGATCGATCGTTTCGTCGCATACGCTCCGGCCTGGACGTTCGCGGCATGCGCCGCCGTCGCGATTGGGCCGCAACTATTCGGTGCCGAGCCGTTCACCGGCTACTGGATGCGCCGCGCGTATCCGGCGTGGATCCAGAAGAGCCCGTCGTTCGCGCGGATCACGGGACATCTGGCCGCGATGTGGGCGGCGGGTTTCGCGATCGTGGCGGCCGCGGCGTATCACGCGCCCGCCGACGCTCGCGGACTTGCGGTCCTCGCGGCAATCGTCCTTGCCGGAGTGCTCGCGCCGCTCAGCAAAGCCTACCCCGCGTTCTATATTCACCGCATCGGGCTCGGCGTGGGCACCGCGGAAACTTTCATCCTTGGCTTGCCGTTTATTTTCGATCGCAAACGCGCGAACCAAATCAGCCTTGCGGTGCAGTTCGTCGTTTCAGGCGCGGAGCCGGGCAGCTACTACGTCGAGATCCGCGACGGGCGATGCCTCAGCAGTCAGGGCGACTTGCGCGAGCCTGATCTGACGATCTACTGCGGAACCGAGAGCTGGACCCTGGTGAGCCGCGGCGAGTTGAGTGCCGAACGCGCGGTGAAGGAAAACCTGCTGCGCTTTCGCGGCGCCGCCGACGACTTCGGATCATTTTTCCGATGCTTCCGCCTGACTGAAGACGCGGCCGCCGCGCCGCCCCGCGGCGCTTCCGGGCTGCGCGCCGCCGCCGGACAGGACGC